>NZ_JBLVKW010000026.1:0-101957 GCF_048270745.1 Streptomyces sp. NPDC056231
CGGTCGGACGAGTGCACCAACGCCACCGCGTCAGCCCGGAACTCCGCCGGATACCTGTATGTCCCCACTCGGGACCCCTCTTCTCCCTGGACCACCCATGATCCAGCCTCCGAGATGTCCACGATCAGGGGGGAGGCCCCGACAGCCTCGGCTATCCGCTTTTGGAGTTCGTCGATCTCCTCGGTCAGGTGCCGGATGCGGCGGGCCAGCAGCCTCAAGGTGTGACGGGCGGCCCCGGCCGGCCCGCTCGCGTGCTGGGTGTCGAGGTTGGCACACCGCTTGAACAGGTGAGGGTTGCTCAGCCCGGCCAACGACTCGCGTAGGGCGGAGTCAGCTGAGACCAGGACGCTCTTGAGCTGGTTGATCGCCTGGGTCCTGGACTTGATGGCGGACCCCTTCGCCAGCTTGAACAGGCGGAGCATCTCGACTGGACCGTCGCCGGTCTTCGCCGCTGCGGTGGCGCGTCCGGTCAGCACGGCGCGGGCGGCGGCCTCGGCATCGATGGCGTCGGTCTTGCCGTGGCGGCGTCGGGCGGCCTTGTCAGGCTGGTTGACCTCGGTCACTTCGATGCCCTCGGCGCGCAGGTGACGGGTCAGAGCGGCTCCGTAGGAGCCGGTGCACTCGACGCCGGCCCGCCTCAGCACGCCGAATGACTGTGTCCAGTCGAGGAGTTGCCGATAGCCATCGGCGGTCGCGGGGAAGCTGCGACCGTCCAAGGCGGCGCCGAGCACGGTGATGACGGCTGCGGCGTGGACATCCTTGTGAGTGTCCACGCCGAGCAGGACGTCCTCGGCGACTGCTGGAACGTGACATGGGGCGGTGGACTGCGTGATGCTGGTCAAGGTTGCCTGCCTCCTGATCGCCTCGGGAACCGGTGGCCGTCGCCGGGCCGGCGGTGGTCAAGACTGTGACGGTGCCTGTCGCGAAGGCGCCTATCGGGACACATCCCCTGCCCGGCGGCAGCGATTACCGCCCCGAGCAGTGGCTGACAGATCAAACTCAAGGCACCAGGGCCAGTCGTATCGCGAGTCAGGCCACCGCCCGGAGCGGCACCTGAACATCCTCCTTACCTTCTTACTTGGGTTCGTCCTGGTCCTTCGTATGATCGGGAGGCCCAGGGGTTCCGGGTGTGGCTGCCATCCTCATGCCGTTGGTGTGGCTCACTGTGATTGGCCGCCCGGAACCCCGCGACGACTCGGCCGCTCATTGGGATGCGCGAACTGGATCGCTGTGTAAGGACACGTCGGCGAGGTCGTCTGCTGGGACATGTGACGGACGGCGATGGAGGTGGACGTGCCCAGACTGTGGGCCGGTACGGACGCGGGCAAGGCAGAGCATCACTGCACGGTGATCGACGCGAATGCCCGAGTGCTGCTCTCGCGACGCGTGGCGAACAATGAGCCCGAGCTGCTTGAGCTCATCGGCGACGTGCTCGGCCTGGGCCGAGACGTGACCTGGGCGGTCGACCTGAACTCCGGCGGGGCCGGGCTGCTGATCGCGCTCCTGGTCAGCCACGGGCAGACGGTCCTCTACATTCCCGGACGCACCGTTCACCACGCCTCCGGAGCCTACCGGGGCGACGGGAAGACGGACTCGAAGGACGCCTTCATCATCGCCGACCAGGCCAGGATGCGGCATGATCTGCAACCGCTGGCCGCGGAGGACGAGATAGCGATGGACCTGCGGATCCTCACCGGGCGCCGCTTCGACCTGACCGCCGATCGCACCCGTGCCATCAATCGTCTGCGGTCCCAGATGCTGACCTACTTCCCAGCCCTGGAACGCGCCTTCGAGTACAAGACATCGAAGGGGGCACTGGTGCTACTGACCGGCTTCCAGACCCCGGCCGCCCTGCGCAGAGCCGGCAAGTCGCGTCTTGCCACCTGGCTGAAGAATCGCAAGGTCCGCAATTCCGCGGCCATCGCGGCCACCGCACTGGAGGCCGCCGAGTCCCAGTACACCGCTGTCCCTGGCGAGAAGATGGCTGCCGCGATGGTGGTCCGTCTGGCTAAGGAGGTGATGGCCCTTGACGAGGAGATCGCTGACACCGACCGGCTCATCGAGGGCCGGTTTCGCGAGCACCGGCACGCCGAAGCCGTCCTGAGCATGCCCGGCATCGGCACCCTGCTCGGCGCCGAGTTCATCGCCTTGACCGGCGGGGACATGGACGTTTTCGGCAGCCCCGACCGGCTCGCCGGCGTCGCGGGACTCGCCCCCGTTCCCAGGGATTCCGGGAAGGTCAGCGGCAACCTGCGCAGGCCGCACCGCTACAACCGACGACTCCTGCGGCTCTTCTACCTCTCCGCCCAGGTGGCAGCCCGCTGCTGCCCCGTCTCGAAGACCTTCTACGACCGCAAGAGAAGCGAGGGGAAGAACCACAAACAGGCCGTCCTTGCCCTCGCCCGCCGACGCCTGAACGTGCTCTGGGCCCTCATACGAGACCATCGGACGTTCGAGGTCGCCCCACCTCAACACACCGTCACAGCAACACCATGACGCGATCACGAATCGTCAGCCACCCGGCTTGACAACCTGATTGGGAATCACAGTCGTATCGGGCTGCGACGGCACGGTGCCTGGTGAGCCGGTTGGCTGGCCCCCGGTCGCAGCCGACCTGAGTCAGCCGGCCCCTTCGACGTAGGACGCCAGGTTGGCCAGTGAGGAGGCGATCCCGGCCTCGTGTGCCGCTGGGTCGATGCCGGGTGGCACGTCCGTGGCGGTGACGGTCACCTCGGTCCCGTCACCGGCGGCAGCAAGGTGCCAGGTCATCGTCATGGTGCCCGCGTACGACGGGTCATCGGCCTCGAACACCGCTCGCTGCACCACGCGCTCCGGTGGCACCAGGTCGGCGAACGCGACATTGACGACATCCGTCGCATCTGAAGTCTTGCCGGGGCTGTCGGTGGGGTCGAGGTAAGTGAGGACCATCCGGAACCCGCCACCGGGCCGGGGATCCCACCGCTCGACCTGTCCGCGCATGCCGTCCGGCGGCAACCAGGCCTCGAGGGACTCCCGGTCGACGAGGGCGCCGTAGACAGTCGCCGGTGGTGCGGCGATCACCCGGCTGGCGCGGTCGGTCCTGTCCATGGCCCGAGTCTAGGGCCGAGGAGGCTCTCTAGGCCCATCCTCATCGAACGACAAAGAAACCAGCGCCAGGCGTCAGGACGGGACCAACAAGCTGCATGACACGCCGATCCACAGGTCTTGAGTATTCCTCTCCCAGGTCTGCTGGTAAGCCTTGTCAGACCATTGGGCGGGTAGCCGCAGGAAGGCGCGGTTGTTCCGATCGTTCCATACTGAGCAGCGTCGACTTACCGCTGCCCGAAGGCCCCATCACCGCCACCGCTTCACCGGCACGAATCTCCAGCGACACACCGTCGAGAGCGACGGAGTCGCCGAATTCCTTGCGCACTTTGTCGAGCTGTACGACGACCTGCTCCGAGCTGCCTTCAATGGTCATGGAAAAGACGCTAGAGGCTGCAGGACGAACCGGTCATCAATTAGGGGAAGTTACCTCCCGGCCGCATCAGCCCGGGGATGTAGGTCCGGCGACGGAGCATACCTCGCGGGGTGGATCCGGTGGAGCTACGATCCGGCGAGTGGTGTCCGGGCAAGGGGCCCGGTCCTGTTGGGGGTTGGTTGGCATGGTTGCCGGACGTGTTGTGCGGTTCGACGGAAACCGGGGTTACGGGTTCATCGCTCCCGAGGCGGGCGGTGAGGACGTCTTCCTGCACGTGAACGATCTGCTCATACCCGAGTCGTACCTGCGCCCCGGGCTCGAGGTCGAGTTCGAGGTGGAGGAGGGGGACCGCGGGCCGAAGGCCTCCTCCGTGCGGCTCGCGCATGGGGCCGAGGCGCCGCTCGCCGTCCCGGCGCCGACCCGGGCCGCGCCTTCGGCGAGGAACTTGGCCACGGAGGACCCGACGTGCGACGTGCTCGATGCGGAGGAGTTCTCCCGGGAAGTCACCGAGCTGCTGCTGAAGGCCGGTCCGCGCCTGACCGCGGAACAGATCCTGGAGATCCGGCACGAGTTGCTGAAGTTCGCCGAGAGCCACGGCTGGACCGAGGACTGATGGCGCGCCGCACAGCGCGGCAAGGAGTGACAACGGAATAGCCCACGGTGCCCGATGGCGCCGTTCAACTGAGTTGGTGCGTCAGTTGAACGGCGCCGTCGCCATTCCCACGGGGTTGTTCGGGTTGTTCTGCACACCGGCCGCACGTCATAGTGCTGCGGGCAAGCACGGCCTTTGCCGAGGCGCGTGATCGCGACGGTGCCCTTGTCTCCAGATTTCGCTCGGTCATCCAGGAAGGTGGGGTACATATGGCTGATGAGCCGTTGTTTCTTCGGTCGAAGGCGATAGTCGAGCCGCTGTGGACCGCTTTTACGCGTGGTTCCACACCGTTGCTCCGGTACAGGCGTCGATGAATCTGGCATTTCTACAGGTGCCGATGCTCGAGTCCTATCTGCAGTCGCCGCAGGTGCATATCGCGGCCAGCCACAATCCGGAACTGCGCGGCGGCTTCTTCGTCAACATCGGCGAGGAGCAGAGCGACCAGGTGCGGCAGCTCCTCGACGACATCAAGCGGGACCGGGCCGACATGCTGCGGCTCGCCGACGCGATCGCCCAAGGCCAGGAACTGCTGCGGGCGAACGCCACCGGCTTCGACCTCACCCCGCTGTACCCGAAGCTGCCCGCCGAGCTCGGCGGACTGGTCGAGCTGGCGTACGACACCGACAACCAGGCGGCGGTACGGTTCATCGAGCCGCTGGTCTACCAGAGCCCGGTGTACACCGAGGCCAGGCAGTCGGTGCAGCTGTCGCTGGAGCCGGGCGTGGAGCGGCCGTTCATCCTGAGCACCCCGCGCCTTCCCTCGCCGGACGTCCTGGAACTGCAGATCCCCTTCCGCCACCCCGGACTCGAGGCGCTGTTCAAGGCCCGGGTGAACCCGACGACCCTGAGCCGGCTGCGTGAGGAACTGGAGCTGAACGACGCTCAGGCGGCGCAGCTCACCGGCCTGCTGAGCCCGACGCCGAGCGTGTCGAAGGACCGCCACATCGACGGCGGCGTGGGTCGCCGCGGTCGACACGTTCGCCATCGGCGGCGGCATGCAGCTGCTGTTGGTCTTCGACCACGTACTGGCCGCGTCCGACGCGTACCTCAGCCTTCCCGCCGCCCGCGAGGGCATCGTGCCGGGAGCCGGGAACTTCCGGCTCGGGCGGCACACCGGGCCCCGGATCTCCCGCCAGGTGATCCTCCAGGGACGCCGGATCTGGGCGACGGAACCCGACGCGCGTCTCCTCGTCGACGAGGTCGTGGAACCCGGGGACATGGACAGCGCCGTCGAAAGGGCGGTCGAGCGGCTCTCCGCGCCCGCGGTGCCCGCCAACCGCACCATGCTCAACCTGGCCGAGGAGCCGCCGGGGGAATTCCGGCGCTACATGGCCGAGTTCGCGCTGCAGCAGGCCCTGCGCCTGTACGGCGAGGACGTCATACAGAAGGTGGGCCGCTTCGGCGGTGGTGCCTCGTGACGGAGACTCCCGGCGGTCCCCGCGTCCGCTACGAGAAGAAGGGCCACGTCGCCCACGTCACCCTCGACCGTCCCCACGTCCTGAACGCCATGGACACCCGGATGCACGAGGAACTCGCGGTGATCTGGGACGACGTCGAGGCCGACGACGACGTCCGGGTCGCGGTGCTCACCGGAGCCGGCGACCGCTCCTTCTCCGTCGGACAGGACCTCAAGGAACGCGCCCGGCTCAATGCGGAGGGGGCCCCGCCGACGACCTTCGGCAGCCGGGGCCGGCCCGGCTGGCCCCGGCTGACCGAAAGGTTCACCCTCTCCAAACCCGTGGTGGCCCGGGGCAACGGATATGCCCTCGGGGGCGACTTCGAACTCGTCCTGGCCTGCGACATCGTCATCGCGGCCCACGCCGTGTTCGCGCTGCCCGAAGCACAGCTCGGACTGGTTCCGGGTGCCGGCGGTGCGTTCCGGCTGGCGCGCCAACTGCCGCTCAAGGCCGCGATGGGGTACCTGCTCACCGGGCGTCGGATGATCGCGGCGATGGCCCAGCACTTCGGGCTGGTCAACGAGGTCGTGATGGCCGACCAGCTCGACCGCCGTGTCGAGGAGTGGACGAACGACCTGGTCCGCAGCGCCCCGATCGCGGTACGCGCCATCAAGGAAGCCACCCTCGCCTCCCTCGACATGCCGCTCGAGGAGGCGTTCACCGCCCGGTACACCTGGGAGGAGAAGCGCAGGGACAGCGACGACGCGGTCGAGGGCCCACGCGCCTTCGCGGAGAAACGCGACCCGGTCTGGTCCGGCCGCTGATCGCACCACCAGCCGCCGCCGAGGCCCTCGCAGGACCCTTGAAGGCTCCGGCGGCGCAGCGTCCCCGACAGGCGAGGCTGATCGGACGGAACGCGACGGTCCGTTGCAGTGACCCGTTCCCGGCGCCCTCGGTGACAAGCAGCGCCGATTTTGTGACGCGCACTGTGCCGTGGGACTCTGCTGCGCATTTCGCTGCGGCGTGCGGGGTGACCGTGTCGGGCGCCAGCAGCTGCGAGGTGACGGTGAGGTGTCAGGTCTCTGGGTGCCCGCTCAAAACAGTGCCAGGTCCTCGCCGCTGGTGTCCGCGATGACTGGCCGGAACTGGGCAGGGAGGCCGTCCAGGCGGTCAGGTCCGGCCGCGGCGGCCATGGCGGGGGCCGTCTCGGCCAACCAGGCACGAAACCGCTCGGCGGCTTCGCGGTAGGGGACTCGCGCCAGGACACGGTGCTCGCCGGACGGGCAGAAGTCGACGGCGACAGTTAGCAGGCAGGAACGGGGCGCGTTCTGACTGCCCGTCCAGGACACGCGCAGGACACCGCAGGGCTTGCGCCCGCGGGGGGCGCGGTGGGTCGGGCGCAGCGATCGGCAGGCTATATGGGCGGTCCATGCGGCGAGGTGCGGCAGGGGCAGAGTGGTGCGTGCGCGGCAGCCGGGGCAGCGGTGCCAGTGGCGGAGCCAGTCGTCGGTGTCGGTGTGGAAGAGGCGTGTGTAGCGGTTCGCCACGCGGATGTCGTTGCTGTACAGGTGGTCGGGGCGTTCCTGTGTGTTGCAGGACTGGCAGACGGGGGCGCGGACGTAGCCGTGTTCGTGGCAGTGGTCGAGCACGGTGGCTGGCGCGGTGCGGCAGACGGCGCACGCCCATCCAGCCACCCTGCGGGAGGTACCGGGCTTCCTGCTGAGCACCGAATACAGCTGGCCTTCCAGCTCTTTGTTGTACGGACGCAGGGAGGCGGTGGGGCCCTCGGGGCTCGTCTTCTGCCGACCGCCGGGGTCTCGGGCCTGCCGGGGGTGGGAGGGCGGCTCGGTGACGGCTGTGCTTGCCTGGCGGGTCCGTGCGGCTTGCACCCACTGCGTTTCGGCGTGCTCGGCCGCGTCCAGCAGCCTGACCACAGCACGCGGCAGCCACCACGTGCGCTGCGTCCCGTCGCGGGTCTGCTCCACGAGCATCTGTCGCCAGTCGATCCCCGCCAGATGGTACGGCCGGCCGACTGCCCGCTCGGGGCCGTCCAGCTCCTGCAGTTCCCCCATGATGCGCTGGCGCCAACGCAGCGGCGTTTCCTCGTTGCACTCCTGCCTCGGCGCCCCACGAAACGGACCGATGCGGACCAGGTCCTGCCGATCCATCCGAACCGCGTTCAGTTCCGCGGCCGCCCGGCGCACCTCAACCTCCGGAACACTCCATTGACTGTTGCTCACCCTCACCGTCGCCACCACATGGCCGCCGAGCAGGACGTACCTCACCTGGGCACGGGCAGCAGAGCAGGTGAATGCCCCGGAAGCCGTCGGCACAGCACTGTCGGCCGTCAAATCGACCCACAGAGCGTCCGCGGCAACCAGGGTGATCAGGCCGTCCGTGCGACCCGGCATGACACGATACGACATACCGACAGGCTAACGGCCTGCAACGCAGCATTCGAAGGGCCAGCGAACGGGAGACAGCGGGGCCAGAGGAACTGCGACGCTACTGGGACCTGGCCTTCACCCTGCACTGGGAGGCCGCGAGGAGCGCCCCCGAATCGGAGGCCGAACGGTGCGCCGGCGTACTGGCGTGGTGCGGCCGAACTCGTTGACTCGCTGCACCCCGGCATCCGGTGGCCGACGCACGCTGCGCGTGGAGAGCGGGATCACGGTGGCGCCGACCGCCACCTCCGCCCAGTCGGCCAGTCTGCTCGGCCCCACCCGCGCCGGGCTGCTCGGGGCAGGTCACTTCCTCAGTCCCGCCACAGTGTCGTACCACCTTGGCGTGCTGGACCAAGGGGGTCCCGTCGCCCGCCCCCGTTCCAGATGGGCGGTGCTCTATCGCCGCATGCCCGCGGGTTCCCGGCTGGCAGGAACCGGTTGGACACGGCCCGCTCACCGGCCCCGTTCACCGGGCCCCGCGCCTCCGCCGTCAGCCGAGTGGACCGGCGAAGGTGGCGGGGCGCCCGTGCCCGGTACAAGCATGGACCATGACCGACGCACCGAGCGGCTTCCCCCGGGGACCGGAATACAACGACCGCCATGCCCATGCCGCGAGTGACGTGCATGCGCCGAAACCGCCCTCGGGCTACATGGAGCCACCCTTCGAGGGGTTCCTGCACCACCTCTCCCGCACCGCCTGGCAGGTCGTCCTGATCACCGGCATCGCCTCCCTGATCCTTGGGATCGTGATCCTGGCCTGGCCGGGCCCGTCCTTGCTGGTCGCGGGGATCCTCTTCGGCATCTACCTCATTCTCAGCGGCGCGCTCCAACTGGCGGCCGCCTTCGGCACCCACAAGGCGACCTCGCTGCGTGTCCTGGCCTTCATCAGCGGCGCCCTGTCGATCCTGCTGGGCCTGTTCTGCTTCCGGGGTCGCTTGGAGTCGATCCTGCTGCTCGCGTTGTGGATCGGCATCGGCTGGCTGATCCGCGGAATCACCCATACTCTGGCCGCCGTTCACGACCCCACCATGCCCGCGCGCGGCTGGCAGGCCTTCCTCGGCGTCGTCACCTTCATCGCGGGGATCGTGCTGATCATCTCGCCGTTCAACTCGATCGCCGTGCTCACCCTGGTCGCCGGCTGGTGGCTGGTCGCGGTCGGCATCGTCGAGATCGTGACGGCGCTCCGGCTCCACGGCCGTGCGCAGCGGATCCCGCGTACGGTATGAACCCTGTGCAGTGCGTCAACTTCGTGCCGTACAGATAGCCGAGAGGGCGGTTCTCGGGGTCGACACGCTGAACGGTGCGTGCGTCGCCGGCAGATGCCCCATTGCGAGCCCAACCCCGAAGCACCCACGCACCGCTCGTCGGTATGCCTGCCCGCGGCTGCTTCTGGTGCTCGTCGCGCTGGTGCTCGCCGTTGGTGCGCACGCGGAGGCGGTGGAGGGCGACCGTCCCGTGGCGGCCGGACCATGGAGCGGAGCGTCGGTCGTGCGACCTGTTTCTCGATGAGCAGTGCCGGCTTGGGCGGCAGGAGGACGGGGGACGGCGTCCCCGGCCGAGTGCCCGGCCGTGTCGGCTGTCCAGGGTGGCCGAAGGCCAGCACGTAGCGCCGTCGTAGGCGCCGGGGCCGTACGGGCACCGGCGCCTATGACGGCCCGCTCGTGGCCTTCCTGGCGTCCAATGACGCGCCCTGGATCACCACGGGCACCATCCCGTTTCCGGCGGCATGCGCTGACGCCACGCGGTCTTCGCCGCTGACCCGAAAACGGCCGGAGCCGTTGCTCAAGATCAGCGAGGGGCGAGGAGGCAGAACTCGTTGCTTTCCGGGTCGGCCAGAACCGTCCAGGAGATTGCGGACTGGTCGATACCAGGGTCGGTGGCGCCCAGGGCGCGTAGTCGGGCTTCCTCTGCTGCCAGGTCGTCACCGGGGTAGGGGCAGACGTCGAGGTGGACTCGGTTCCACACGCTCTTGGTGTCGGGGGTGCGGAGGAACTCCAGGTAGGGGCCGACGCCTTTGGCGGAGCGCATGGCCGCGTGGTCGTCGGTGACCTCGTGCAGCGTCCAGTCCATCGCCTTGCCCCAGAACCGGGCCATCCCTCGTGGGTCGGTGCAGTCGACCACCACCGCGGCGATCGGCCCGGTGTCCCGGTAGATCTGACGGGGCTCCAGGACGCAGAACTCGTTGCCCTCAGGGTCGGCCATGACTGTCCAGGGGACGTCGCCCTGACCCACGTCGGCGAGCGTCGCGCCGAGATCCTTCAGACGCGCGACCAACTCCGCCTGATGGGCGGTCGAGGTGGTGGCCAGATCAAGGTGCACCCGGTTCTTCACTGTTTTGGGTTCCGGGCGGGCGACGATGTCGATGCAGACGGCCACGGGGTCGGGGTAGACGAAGCCCACGGGTTCGAGGTTGGTCACGCCGGGTCCCTCGCTGTCGACACCCCAACCGAGTGCCTCCGCCCAGAACCGGCCGAGCGCAGAGTCGTCCCGGGCCTTCATATTGATCTGCACGAGTCTTGTTGCCATGCCGCAGATCCTAGAAGCTGCCGCCGGCCTGGGCCGTCGCGATCAGACATGTGCTCGACCCGGTACTGCTCATGGTCGCCCTCGTCGAGACTGTGCGAGTCCTTGTGAACGAAGGCGAGGCCCGACCACGTCGCCCGCATCCGACCGGCCAGTGACACGGAGCCCCAATTTCGACGGCTCGCTCAAGGGCTGTCCTGTAATCCCTGGTCGATCAGCGCGCGGCGTCGGATGCGGTGCATCGCAGGCGGAGGGAGGACGTGCTCCCCACCGTGCGCCGTCACGGCATGGGCACGCTCACCTACAGTCCGCTCTCCGGCGGCTGGCTCTCGGGCCGCTACCGCAAGAACGCCTCCGAGGGCCGCGCCTCCGCGGCGCGCCCCCAAGCCCGCTTCGACATGAGCACCCCCGCCAACCAGCGCGAGCTCGACGCCGTCGAACGGCTCGCCGCCCTGGCGGAGAAGTCGGGCCTCACTCTGATCGAGCTGGCTGTCGCCTTCGTCATCAACCACCCGGGCGTCACCTCGGCGATCATCGGCCCGCGCACCATGGAGCAGCTGGTGGCGTTCCTGCCCGCCGTCGCCGTCACGCTGTTTTCCGACGTGCTCGACGCCATCGACGAGATCGTCGCCCCTGGGGTCACGGTCAACCCGGTCGACAACAGCTACGGCGACTTCGCGCTGCGGGCTGACCAGCGGCGACGCTGACATCATCCGGCCCAAGGCCCGGGGCCGGATCGCCTCCGGGATGGCCCGGGTCTCCTTGCCGGCTCTGGCTCCCTGGAAGAGGCGTCGCCACTCTTCCGGGACTGCGGGCGCGCCGCGGGGAGAAGGAGGTCAGTTCTCGCGCGGCCGCCCGGCGAGAGCTTCCTGTGTCGCGGCCCAGGAGGCGAGCAGGCGCAGGCCCTCTTCGGAGGGTGAGCCGGGTTCGGCCGTGTAGATGGTGACGGTGAGGCCGGGTTCGGCCGCCATCTCCAGGCCCTCGTAGGCGAGGGTGATATCTCCGACGGCCTCGTGGTGGAAGTTTTTGGTGCCGGTGCCGTGGTGGCGGACGTTGTGGGCGCCCCAGCGGGTGCGGAAGTCGTCGCTGCGGGTGGAGAGTTCACCGACGAGGTCGTGCAGCTCCTTGTCGTGGGGGTTGCGGCCGGCCTCGGTGCGCAGGATTGCGACGGTGACGTCGGCGGCCAGGCCCCAGTCGGGGTAGAAGCGGCGGGCAGCGGAGTCAAGGAAGGTGAAGCGGGCGAGGTTCGCCTGGTTGTGGGGGCTCGCGTAGACGTCGCTGTAGAAGGCGCGGGCGAGGGCGTTGGTGCCGAGGATGTCCATGCGGCCGTTGCGGACGAAGGCGGGGCCTGCGGTGATCGCGTCGAGAGTCCACTGCAGGCTCCGGTGCGGGGTCCACTGCCGGGCGGGGCGTCGGCGTCGGGGGCGGGTGAGGGTGTCGGAGCCGTCGGCGGCCTGGGCCAGATGGAGGAGGTGGGCACGTTCGGCGTCGTCGAGCTGGAGGGCGTGGGCGACGGACTCGAGGACGGCGGGGGAAGCACCGGCGAGGTTGCCGCGTTCGAGCTTGGCGTAGTACTCCACGCTCATGTCGGCGAGGGCCGCGACCTCGCTGCGGCGCAGCCCGGGGACGCGGCGCCGGGTCCCGGAGGGCATTCCGGCCTGCTCGGGGGTGATCTTGGCTCGCCGCGAGGTGAGGAACTCGCGGACCTCCTGTTGGTTGTCCACCCTTCGACCGTACGCGCAGCGGGCCGCATGAGGGATGTACTGCCGGTACACCCATCGACGGTGACTGGCTGGCCGCCACCAGGGGCGGTTACCTGGAGGACGTGGCGCTTTCCCCGGCCGTCCGTCGGCGGGGAGGGGGCCGCCCGACCTCGGCGCGGTCGCCTCGCGACCCGGGGACGGTCGTACGCGGACCGCTTACAGCGGTCCTACTTCACGTGAGCAAAGGAACCCTCATGCGCGGCGCAGTGATCCATGCCCCCGGTGACGTCCGCTTCGAGACGCTGGACGAACCGAAGATCCTCCACCCCACCGACGCGGTCATCCGCACGGCCGTCACCTGTGTGTGCGGCTCCGACCTGTGGCCATGGCGTGGCCTGGAGCCGATCGGCGACGCCCATCCGATGGGACACGAGTACGTCGGCTTTGTCGAGGAGGTCGGCTCCGAGGTCACGGCCGTGAAGCCGGGCCAGTTCGTCGTCGGCTCGTTCGCGACCTCGGACAACACCTGCGCCAATTGCCGTAACGGCTTCCCGTCGAACTGCCTGCACCGCGAGTTCATGAGCACTTGCCAGGCCGACTACGTCCGTATCCCCAACGCCCAGGGCACCCTGGTCGCCACGGACGAGGTGCCGGGTGAGGAGCTGTGGCCCGGTCTGCTGGCCGTCTCCGACGTCATGGGCACCGGCTGGTGGGCCGCCGACGCCGCCGAGGTGAAGCCCGGATCCACCGTCGTGGTCGTGGGCGACGGGGCGGTCGGCCTGTGCGCGGTGATCGCCGCCAAGGAGATGGGCGCCGAGCGGATCATCGCCATGAGCCGCCACGAGTCCCGGCAGAAGCTGGCCCGCGAGTTCGGCGCCACCGACATCGTCACCGAGCGCGGCGACGAGGGCATCGCCCGGATCAAGTCCCTCACCGACGGCATCGGCGCCGACAGCGTGCTGGAGTGCGTGGGCACCGCGCAGGCCATGCAGCAGGCGCTGCACTCCGCCCGCCCCGGCGGCAACGTCGGCTTCGTCGGCGTCCCGCACGACGTCGCCATCGACGGGCAAGAGCTGTTCTTCTCCCACGTCGGCCTGCGCGGAGGCCCCGCCCCCGTGCGCCGCTACCTGCCCGACCTCATCGAACGCGTCGTGACCGGCCGGATCGACCCGGGCAAGGTCTTCGACCTCGCCCTGCCCCTCGACCAGGTCGCCGAGGGCTACAAGGCCATGGACGAGCGCCGAGCCATCAAGGCACTCCTCAAGCCCTGACCCCGCACCATTCCGCTTCCGGTGCCGAACGCCCCCTCGCCCCGCTCGAGGAGGACTACCAGCATGACCACGTTCGCTCTCGTCGGTGCCGGTCCCGGCCTGGGGCTGGCCCCGCCCGCCGCTGAGCACGAAGCACGAGCTGCGTCACATGCGCGCCCAGGGCAGCGGAGCGATCGTGAACTGCTTCTCCCCGGGCGGCCTGTCGACGGCGGCTACGTCGCCCAGTGACCACCGAGCCGACGAGCGGCTTCCCCCGGCGGGGCCGACCCGCTACGCATCAAGGAGTGACAGCATGCCCAAGCAGTCCGCGCCCAAGGAGCTGGAGGCGATCGCGCCCAAGCTCGTCGAGGTCACCAACGAGGTGCTGTTCGGTGACGTATGGGAGCGCCCCGGGCTCTCACCGCGCGACCGCAGCCTGGTGACCGTCAGCGTCCTTGCCGCGCTCTACCGCAGCGAACAGCTGCCCTATCACCTGGGCGTGGCGATGGAGAACGGCCTGAGCGTCGAGGAGCTCTCCGAGGCCATCACCCACCTGGCCTTCTACGCCGGCTGGCCCAACGCCATGACCGGGATCAACAAGCTCAAGAAACTCACCGATGAGCGCGACGCCTGACACCCGCACGCCACTTCCCCGCAGCCGCACAGCAAGGACACCGACGGTGTCGGCCTCGTCGGCACCCGTGACGGCGACGTCGTACGCGTCAGCGCCGGCCAGACCGTCAAGTGCCCGCCCGGTGAGGAGCACTGGCACGGCGGCACCGACACCACCCTCATGGCGCACATCGCCATGGTCGTCGGCGATGCCGACCGCGACGGCACCACCTGGCTGGAACCCGTGACCGACGAGCAGTACGCCGCAGCGCTCGCCACCACCACCCGCTGAGGGCCGCTGGGACGGTTGGAGCTGAGCCTGTCCAGGTGAGGGGCGACCGTGCCCCTCACCTGAACTTGTACGGACCGGGAGTCCCGGTCCTGCCCCATGGTCCGGGACGCTGATCCGCTCGTAGCAGCCGCTGCTGATCGGGCCGACACCTTTCCGATGACGCATTGAGCGGACTGCGGCCACCCCTCACTGGTTGGGGGCTGATTGTTGGTGTCGGGAATCTGCCAGAGGATGGTGCCCGTTCCTGCTGGACTAGTGGTCACACGCTGAATGTGATGTCCAACTCAGGACGGGATTCATGTCCACAGCAACCACCGCTTCTGTCCAAGCTCCTGCACCGCCGGATCGCTCGGCTTCGGTTTCCTGGCTGGCTGTGATTTCGGTGATGCTGGGGATCTTTTCGATCGTCACCACTGAAATTCTGCCGATCGGCCTGCTGACCTCGATCGGATCGAGTTTCACCATCTCGGACGGAATGGCTGGTCTCATGATGACCATGCCAGGATTCCTGGCCGCAGTTTCAGCCCCCTTGGTCACGGTGGCCACGGGGCGTATCGACCGGCGGGTCATGCTGGGTGTGTTCATCCTCTTGCTGGCGCTGGCCAATTTCCTGGCCGCCATCGCACCGAACTATTGGCTGGTCCTGGTCTCCCGCGTCATGGTGGGGGTCACCATCGGCGGCTTCTGGTCCATCGGAGCCGGGCTCGCCGGCCAGTTGGTGCCTGCCGAATCCGTGGGCCGCGCGACCTCGGTGATCTTCTCTGCGGTACCGCTCGGCTCCGTACTCGGGGTACCGCTGGGCACGTTCATCGGTGACATCGCGGGCTGGCGGACGGCGTTCCTGGTCATGGGCGGCTTCACGCTGGTCGTCCTCGCCCTGCTGTTCCTGGTCGTTCCGCCGCTCCCCTCCGACCAGGCGACGCGCCTCGACGTCCTCGGCGGCATGCTCCGGAGCGTCAACACCCGCTTCGCCCTGGTGATGACCTTCCTCGTCGTGCTCGCTCACTTCGGCACGTACACGTACGTCACTCCCTTCCTGGAGCAGGTGACCCGTGTGAGTTCGGCTCTCATCACGGTCTATCTGCTCGTCTACGGAACAGCCGGAATCGCCGGCAACTTCCTCGGCGGATCAACTGTGGGGCGCTATCCGCGAGCGACTTTCGCCGCGGCCGCCGCGTTGATCGCCGGTGCGACCCTGCTCCTCCCGGTCCTCGGCCGGTCGGACGTGGGAGCGGTAGCACTGCTGATCGTCTGGGGCGTCGCGTACGGAGCCGTGCCGGTCTGCTCGCAGACCTGGTTCGCCAAGGCTTCGCCCGACTTCCCCGAGGCGTCCTCTGTCCTCTTCACCGCCTCCTTCCAGGCCACCATCTCCATCGGAGCCCTGGTCGGAGGGGCCGTCCTCGACCACTCCTCGCCCTCGACAGTCATGGTGCTGGGCGGATTGGCAGCTGTCCTGATGGTGCTGGTGGCCTGGGCCCACTGGGCGGGGAGGCTCCCCTGGCCCAAGGCTTCATAGCCACACCGTGTCAGGTACAGCCATCCTCCTCGGCACGTGCCCCACAGCGTTTGCCTTCTCGTCGGGTCGCGCCGCCTCACCGATCCCTTCGGGCGGCTGCTGTGGGCCTCACCCGCATTGCCTGGCTCCACCCACGACCTGACCGTCGCCCGCACCCACGGCATCGTCGAGGTACTCACCTTGGCCGGCCGCAAGTGCTGGGCCGACAAGGCATATCAGGGCGCCGGCGGTTTCATCCGGGTGCGAATGGCCGCAGTCGCCTGCTCCGAGCTCACGGTCCCGCCTGGCACAGGTTGTCGACCGTCCACGGGCGTCCGGCTACGCCCTCTGGGGCGCTCGGTCGCGCCGATGAGCGGACACGTCTGCCAGCCCGCCGAGAAAACCCGTTGCGAGTGACCCACATCGGATGTCTGATTGATCGGCCACCGATCAGGGGAGGGAACATGAGGACGTCGCTGCTCACCCCCTCGTTGCACACCGCGCGCCTTCGACTGCGCGCCTTCGAGGACGCGGATGCGAACGACCTCTTCGCGTTGCACAGCAGCGCCTACGTGCTGCGCTACTGGGACGCGCCACCGTGGAGCGAACGCGTGCGAGCGGAGAAGTTCATCACGGCTTGCCGGCAGATGGCACAGGAGGGCACCGGGGCGCGGCTGGCCGTAGATCGTGTCTCCGACGGGGCGTTCATCGGCTGGTGCAGCCTGAACAGGTGGAATCCGGAATACCGCAGCGCGTCGCTTGGCTACTGCTTCGATGATGCAGCGTGGGGCCACGGCTACGCGACCGAGGCCGCGCGCGTTCTGCTGCGGTGGGCATTCGACACGCTGGACCTCAATCGCGTCCAAGCTGAGACCGATACGCGCAACGTGGCTTCTGCCCGCGTGCTGGAGAAGCTCGGCTTCGTGCGTGAAGGGACGCTGCGGGAAGACTGTGTCGTCAACGGCGAGGTCTCTGACTCGTGGGTCTACGGGCTGATCAGGCGGGAGTGGCAGCCGTCGTCCGAGCCGGTTCCCGCCCACTGAGTTCCGTCGCTTTCCGACGGGACATTCGTGGCCGTTGGTGAGCAAGGCCAGTTCACGGGTGGGGATGTGAGGCAGTGGCCGACGAGGTGATCCGGAACCAAAATTCGCGGAGCTTTGACCCGCGGACTATCCAACGGCGGTTTGCCGCGACCGCATTGTATTGTCAGTTCTCGTGGGCGCGGCATCGCGGTAGCGGCGGGGGCGACATGGCGTAGGTCCCGACGCGGGGAGGTGCATCGCATCTGTCGGGATGGTCTGCCACGGTGTGCGGCGGGTAGTGCACGCGCTCATCGGCCCGCGCGGTGGTGGTCGCGACCATGCCGTTTCGGATCTGCCCGCGGGAGCCGGGGTACTGACGGGACACATAGGCCGTGGCGTGCCCGGACTTACGGTCACCGGAGTCGTCCGGGAACAACGCCCCGCCGTCGTGGGGCGCGGTCGGAAACAGGAAGGCGCTGATTCATGGCTGCCCACCGGTCCGATGAAGGGCCGCACCTTCACCCTGCCTCAAGAAGTCAAGACCCGGAACACCATCCACCGGTCACGGCAAACCATCGCAGGTCGACCGGACGCGGTGGGAATGTGACCGGCCGGCCGGCGCCCGCGGTGCTGCCCCCATCGCTGCGCGCGTGGCTCGGGCTGATCGCGGCCCTCGCCGCGCTGGTGGTCGTCGTGCTCGGGGTCCTGTACGCCGGCCACAGCGAGCCCGGCAGCGTGGACGTGTGGATCCAGTCGGCGGCGGACGGTGTGCGGTCGCCGTGGCGGAACATCGCCCTGGCCATGAACTTCTTGGGGGAGCCCATGGGAGCGGCGACGCTGGTCGTGGCCACCGTGACGGGCTGCCTGCTGCTTCGGCTTCCTCGCGCAGCGGTGCTCATCGTTGCCGGCGTCGCCATGGCCGTGGGGGCGGCGACTCTACTGAAGCACCTGGTGGGCCGCACCATCCACGGCGACAACCTGTCCTACCCGAGCGGGCACACCGCCTTCCTCACCGGGCTCGCCCTCGTGGTGGCGCTGCTCGCGACCGGCCTGCTCGGCCTCGGCAGGACGGCCGGCACGTTACTCGTCCTCGCCGCGGCGCTGGTTGCCGGCGCCGCCATGGGCTGGGCGCAGGTCGCCCTGGGCGCGCACTACCCGACCGACGTCCTCGGCGGCTGGTGCACCGCGCTGGCGGTGATTCCGGCGACCGCGTGGCTGGTCGACCGGATGGCTGACCGGCTGGTCGATGGGATGGCCGACGCCGGTCGGCGGGAGCGTCGCTGACGTCACGTCACGCCAGGCGGCGGAATACGGGCTTCACCGGTCGTCCGGCCAGCCAGGGGGTGGGATCTGCGGCGTCCAGTGCCTTCCGGTACACCGCACACGCCTGGGCCACCACGGCGACGGTGTGATCGATGTCGGCGTCGCTGAGCGCGCTGCTCACCACGAACGACGGGGCCAGCACCCCGCCCGCGAGGAGCCTGCGCAGGAACAGGGTGCGGTACTGCTGCGACGGCTGCCGGTTCTCGTCGAGGGTGGCGAAGACCAGGTTGCTGGCCCGGCCTTTGACGACGATGTGGTCGCCGACGCCCATGCCCGCCGCGGCGTCGCGGACACCGGCGGCCAACCGCTCGCCGAGGGTGTGGAGCCGCGCGGTGACGCCCTCTTCGACGTAGGTGGTGAGCACGGCCATCGCGGCGGCCAGCGAGTGCGTTTCCGCACCGTGCGTGGTGGACAGCAGGAACACCCGGTCGCCGGAGTGACGCAGCCCGCCCCGCTCCATCAGATCGCGGCGCCCGGCCAGCGCGGAGATGGCGAACCCGTTGCCCAGTGCCTTGCCGAACGTGGAGAGGTCGGGGACGACGCCGTACAGGCCCTGGGCGCCCGCCTCGGACCAGCGCAGGCCGGTGATCATCTCATCGAAGATCAGTAGGCAGCCGTGCCGGTCGGCCAGCTTGCGCAGGCCGGCGAGGTACCCGGGAGTGGGGTCTTCCCTGCTCGAACGAAGTTGAGAGCTTGGGGAAGGCTCGGTGTGACCGGCAGGTTCGAGGATCAGACAGGCGACCTCGTCCTGGTACCGGGTTAGCAGCTCCTCCGTGGCGGCCAGGTCCCCGTAAGGGAACGCCACGGTGAGATCGGTGGTCGCCGCCGGAATACCGGCGGACATCGGCGTGGTGCCGATGAACCAGTCATCGACGGAGAAGAACGGATGGTTGCCGCAGATGGCCACCCGCGGGCGCCCGGTGACGGCGCGGGCGAGTCGCACTGCGGCGGTGGTGACGTCGGAGCCGTTCTTCGCGAACTTCACCATCTCGGCGGTCGGCACCGTGGCCAGGAAGCGTTCCGCGGCCTCGACCTCCACGATGGACGGCCGTACGAAGTTGCTGCCGCGGTCGAGTTCCCGCCGCACCGCCTCGATCACGCGTGGGTGGGCGTGGCCGAGGCTGACCGACCGCAGGCCGGAGCCGTACTCGACGTAGCGGTTGCCGTCGATGTCCCACACGTGGGCACCGCGGCCGTGGCTGATGACCGGGGCCAGGTTCTCGGGGTACTGGTCGTCGCCCTTGGCGTAGGTGTGTGCGCCTCCGGGGATCATGGCGTGCAGCCGTTCGTTGGCGGCCCGCGAGCGGGGCAGGAGGAGTTCTTGGGTGTCTTCGGTTGGCACGTCGGCCTCAACTTTCTTGGTGTTTGAGGACCTTGGCGAGGCTTGGTGCCTCCCGGTCCCGCTGGGACATCGATGTGACCGGTAGCGGCCAGGGGATGGCGAGTTCCGGGTCGTCGAAGGCGATCGTCACGTCCTCGGCGGGATCGTGCGGGCGGTCGATCCGGTAGGAGGTGTCGGTGGTCTCGGTCAGGGCCTGGAAGCCGTGCGCGCAACCTGCCGGGATGTACAGGGTCTTCTGCGTCTCGTCGGACAGCTCGAAGGAGGCCAGGTTGCGGTAGGTCGGCGAGTCGGGCCGCAGGTCCACGACGACGTCGAAGATCTTTCCGTACGAGCACCGCACCAGCTTGGCCTCGCCGGCGCCGGAGCGCAGGTGCAGGCCGCGCAGCACGCCCCGGACCGAGCGGGACAGGCTGTCCTGGATGAAGGAGTCCGGGTCGAGGCCCACCGAGCGGACCACGTCGGCGTCGAAGGTGCGGCAGAAGAAGCCGCGTTCGTCGGCGTAGGGCGTCGGCTCGAACAGGTACGCGCCGGTGATCTCCGGTACTTCGGTCGCTTTCATGACGTCTCCCGCTGGGCGTGGGCGTGGTCGGCCGCAGGGAACAGGGCCGCGGTCAAGGAGTTGAACTGGTGCTCGAGTCGCTGGACGGCGGCCAGGTTCCGCTCGGTGAGGGTCTGCCGCAGCTCGGCCGACCTCTTCTCCAGCTCCCGGAACTGCTCGAGCAGCCGGTCGGCGTCGACCTCGCGCGCGGGGTGGCAGTACGCCTCAAGCCCCATATGAGCCATGAGCGCGTCGCTCTTCGCCGCGTAGCTGAGTGCGAGCGTCGGCGTGCCGACCTTCAGCGCGCAGATCAGGTTGTGGTACCGGGTCGCCACCACGGTGTCGGCAGCCGCCGTCTCGTTCATCAGGTCGGCCAGCGAGGCCGCCTCGGCAGCGGTGACCAGCGGCGAGTCCACCGCGTCGAGGATCGCGGCGACCACCGGCGCGTCGCACGTGTCGCCGGTGAGCAGCCGGACCGGCCTGCCGTCCTCGACCAGCGCGCGGACGAACCGGATCGTCCCGTCGAGGTAGCGCCGGTGGATCTCCTCGGCCCGGGCGCGGTCGTCGTTGCCGCCGTGGAAGGCCATGACACCGACGGCGACCGGGCCCGGCGGGTCCGAAGGCGCGCTCGCCCGCGGCGTCGGCAGGGCGAAGGCGAGGTCCGGGTAGACCTCGTCTCGCGTGGTGTCCACGCCCATCGCCCGCATCGCGTCGCGGGACAGGGCGTCCCGGTACGACCGGTAGCCGGCCAGCCGCGCCGACCAGCGCACGAGGGTTCGGGTCGGCCGGTTGCCGATCGCGGCGGCCCCGACGCCGACCAGCGCGACTCCGGTGCCGAACAGCCGGCCGGTCGCGCAGAGCAGGAACAGCGAGTACGGGAAGCCCCACGGCCGCAGCGGCAGCGTGGCCTCCAGGACGCCCATGCCCGGGACGATCACCACGTCGTGCCGGCGCACCCAGGCAGCGGTGCGGAAGACGTCGACGAGTTTGCCCAGCCCCTTGCCCACGATCGCGCTCGCACGTGACGCGGTCCGGTACTCCCCGCGGTACCAGTGCAGCCGCGTCGCGGGGATCCCGAACCGGGCCGTCACAGCCTCGGGCCCGCCGCACAGCGCGTCCACGGCCGCCTCCGGGTGCCGCCGCCTCAGGTACCCGAGCACGGCCTCCAGCGACCCGTCGTTGCCGAGGTTGCCGGAGCCGAGCAGACCGAACACCCCGATGCGCACCGGAGTTCCGTCCGCGGCCGTCATGCCCGCCTCCCCTCACGGCCGGCGACCAGGGCGTCGACGGAGACGGTGAGCCGGTCCGGGTCGACCGGGGCGCGGTCCTCGACCCGCTCGCCGGCGCCCGGCCGGACCCGGCTGGTCATCCACGCGGCCAGGTGCTTGTAACAGGCGCGCCGGTCGGCCGGGGACAACGGCGCCCGCCGGATCGCCGCGACGAAGCCCCACACGTACTCGGCAAGCAGCCGGGGCGTCGGGTGCAGCAGACCGGCCCGGCGCGGGTCCAGATTGACGCACCGGGAGCGCTTGGACGGGTTCGCCCGCTCGGCGCGGGTGGGATGGTCGCGCCGGAAGTACAGCAGCTCGGGCACTTGGTGGAAGGGCCCGTGCAGGGTGATCTCGGCGACGAACGTGCGGTCCGCGTGGTGGTAGCTGTCGTGCGGCTTCACCCGGCGCAGCACGTCGGCCCGCATCACCCCGTAGAAGTCGTCGCCACCGGGCTCGAACAGCAGACTGCGGAAACGCTCCGGCGCGTTGGGCGAGTCGGTGGCGAGCCCGTACTCGTACGGGACCTTCACCTGGCCCTCGCCGTCGATGACCGCCTGGCCGCTGTGCGCGAGGATCACGTCCGGCCGCTCGTCCAGCGCCTGAACGCAGCGCCGCAGCAGGTCCCGGGCGTACAGGTCGTCGTGCGAGGCCCATTTGAACAGTTCGCCGCGGCACTCGGTGAACACGTAATTGTGGTTCGGCGCGGCGCCGATGTTCCGGGGCAGCCGGAGGTACCGGATGCGCGAGTCCTTCGCGGCGTACCGGCGGCAGATGTCCTGGGTCCCGTCGGTCGAGGCGTTGTCGGAGATGACCAGCTCGAAGTCCTCGCAGGTCTGGCCGAGCAGGGCGTCGAGCGACTCGGCCAAGTACTCCTCGCCGTTGTACACGGGCAGGCCGATGCTCAGCCTGGGTTGCGCGGTCATGACGTCCTCACTTCGCGGATCGGTGCTTGAGCGTGCTCGCGCAGGGCGGACCGCAGTTGCAGCCACCACACGGCCGAGCCGCTGACGGTCGCGGCGGCGGCCCCCCAGGCCGAGCCGACCGCGCCGCCGGCGGCCGCGCCGCCGAGCCCGCCGCCGACGTAGCAGGCGGAGGCGAACAACTGGCAGCGCAGGCTGCGCCGGGCCGCGCCGAGCGCGCGCAGCCCGGCCGCCGCGCCGGTGCCGAGGCCCGCGCCGGCGACGCCGAGGCTGATCGGCACGATGAGCTGGGAGGCGGAGTGCCAGACGTCGCCGAGCACCATCTCGCCGAGCCGGCCGGGCACCAGCAGAAGCGCCGAGCCCCAGAGCAGCGCGCCGACAGCCTGCCCCCCGCCGAGGAGCAGGCAGAACCTGCCCAGTTGGTGCGGGGCCTGCCGCAGTACCCGTGCCGCCTCCGGGACGGTGACCAGTGAAAGCCCCATGAGCACGGCCAGGAACGGGCCGAGCAGGAGCTCGGCGCCCCGCACCGCACCCACCGCGCCGACCCCGACGATCACGCCGAGCCCGTACGCCCGCAACTGGCTCGCGCCACTGAGGCTGACGTTCTCGACCAGGTACCGGTAGCCGAGATCGCGCTGCTCGCGCAGCCACCCGCGCGCCTCGGCCATCCGGGGCCGGATGCCGGACTGGACGCAGCCGTACCCCGCGGCCACCGTGGCGGACGCGCCCCAGGCGAGCACGAAGGCGGCCACGGTGCCGACGCGGGCGGCCACCACCATGGCCGGGACGAGCGCGACACCCCACACGACGTCGTTGAGGAACGCCTTCCGCCCGGTGCCCGCGGCGAAGAACGAGTACCGCCAGGCGTCCTGGAGCAGCAGCCCCGGCAGCATGACACCGAGGGCGGCGAACGCGGGCCCGATCCGGCCGCCGAGGCCGAGCCCGGCCACCAGACACACCGCGCCGAGGACGCCGCCGACGCCGAGCGCGGTGCCCGTCGAGCGGCCCACCGCCCCGCGCCAAGCCGCGCCGGGCGGGCCGCTGAAGCGCACCGTGAGCGGATCGGTGGCCAGCCCGCGGGAGACGTTGAGCACCACGCCGTACGTCACCCAGGCGAGGCTGAACACGCCGAACGCGGTCACCCCCAGCGAGCGGGCCACGTAGATGCCCACCGCGAAGTTGCTCACGCTGGAGGCGGCCTGGTCGGCCAGTCCCCAGGACAGCCGGCCGACGAGGGCCCGCTTGGCGGACCCGGCCGGTGCCCTCGTCTTCTCCCCCTCGATGGTCATCGGCGTCACGTCTTGATCAGGTCGGCGTCGCGCAGGGCACCGGCCGCGGCGGCGACGGTGTCGAACGGCAGCCCGGACCGCTCGGCGACGTCCAGCAGACTGTGCTCGCCGTCGGAGAGGTTGAGCACCCACAGCATGGCCATCTGGGCCTGCTTGGTGTCGCTGCGGCCGCCGAGAGCGTCGTACAACCCGCGCCGGCCCAGCTGCGGCTCGCCGTAGGGGCTGAGGTTGACGTACCGCCGGTTGCGGTCAAGGAGGGCGAATGCCTCGCGGCAGAGGGCGAGCGTGTCGGCCATCGCCTCCGGGGAGACGAAGTCCAGGTTGTCCGCCGAGGTGTGGTACTCGGGGTAGCCGGCGTACGGGGTCCGGCTGAGCGAGCCCACACCGAGATCGAACCCGGGCGAGCAGAACTGCCGCTCGTCGTAGCCGTACGGAGTGAACTCGGCGACGTGGTGCGGGCGTTCGGAGGCTTCCAGCACATGCCGCATCACCCGGTCGATCTCCGCGTTGCCGCGTCTGCTCTGTTTGTACGTCAGTTGGCCCGGGTCGCCGGCGCAGGCCAGCACAAGGCCGTGCTTGACCCTTCCCCCAGCTCTCGGCTCCGATCGAGCAGGGGATACCCCATTCACCCGCTCCGCGTTGCGGGCTAGCCAGGTGATCGCCCCGATGGTGCCGGGCGCGTAGATGAACCGGTAGGTGTAGTACGGCGTTTCCTGCGCCAGCGCTCGGGCCAGGAATGTGGCCACCGCGATGCCGGCCAGGTTGTCGTTGGCCAGCGACGGGTGGCAGACGTGGCAGGAGACGATCACCTCGTCGGTGACCTGCCCGGGGACCACGTGCTCGGCGTAGGTGAGGTGGCCGTCCGTGAGCGTGGAGTCGATGCGCACCTCGTACTCGCCGTCCGGTAGCGCGTCCAAGGTCTTCTGGGCCAGGCAGAACCCCCATTCCGGCGTGTAGTAGCTGGTGCGGTACGGCACCCAGGCCGGGTGGTCCGGCAGGGTGTGCAGGTGCGCGCGCAGCTCGGACAGCGGCATGGTCGCCGACACCGGCACGCTGTAGCCGAGCACGTGCAGGCTGGACGCGGCGAAGTCGACGACCCGGTTGCCGGCGGGGTCGGCGATGTACGCGTCCCGGATGTTCCACTCCTGCGGCACCGTCCAGTCGAGCACTTGAGTCCCGGTCGGCACCTCGTTCACCTGCAGAGGGATGTACTCGCCGACGATCTCCAGGGTGGCGCGCACACCGTCGCCGGTGATGCTCCGGCACAGCGGGTACAACCGCTCCACCAGCGCGTGCATCTCTTCGCCGGCCGCGGTCATCGGCGCCACCGCAGGGTGTCGTCGACGGCGCCGGCGTCGGACGCCGCGCGCAGCACGGCCAGCCGGGTGAAGCGTCGCTCGAAGTCCTCCCGGTTCAGCCCGTGCTTGCGGTAGGCGTCGGCGAGTTCGAGCGCGCCCTGCTTGACCGTCCACTCGCAGTCGAAGCCGGGCACCGCGGCGCGGAACCGGGAGAAGTCCACCCGGTACGACCGCGGGTCGGCGCCGTTCTCCCCGGTGATCACCACCTTGGCGCCGGACACCGCCTCGGCGACCTGCTCGGCGATCTCGGCGACCGTGGCGTTGTTGATCTCGCTGCCGATGTTGAACGCCCGGTCGTGCACCGCCTCGCGCGGCGCGACCAGCGCGGCCGCGAAGGCCCGCGCGATGTCGGCGGCGTGCACCAGCGGGCGCCAAGGGGTGCCGTCGGAGAGCACAAGGACTTCGCCGGACAGAAGGGCGTGCCCCACC
Source organism: Streptomyces sp. NPDC056231 (assembly GCF_048270745.1). NCBI lineage: Bacteria > Bacillati > Actinomycetota > Actinomycetes > Kitasatosporales > Streptomycetaceae > Streptomyces > Streptomyces sp. NPDC056231. Next base: position 25,321 of record NZ_JBLVKW010000026.1, read on the forward strand.
AGGCTGTTCAGCACGATGTCGGCGCGCAGCCGGGGCGAGTAGCCGAAGGCGGTGGCGTTGCGCATGAACACCGGACTGAAGTCGCCGTCGCAGAGCTCGTGCAGGTCGTCCTCCACCCGCACCTTGGACTCCGCGTACGGCGTCACCGGCCGCAGCGGGGCGTCCTCGGCCACCAGCTCGTCGCCCCCGGCGGCGCCGTAGACCGAGCAGGTCGATGCGTACAGGAAGCGCCGCACTCCGGCGTCGCGGGCCAGCCGGGCCAGCCGCACGGACGCGTGGTGGTTGATGTCGTAGGTGAGCTCCGGCGCCAGCGATCCCAGCGGGTCGTTGGACAGCGCGGCCAGGTGGATCACGGCGTCCACCCCGGCCACGTGTTCGGCCGTCACGTCGCGCAGGTCCACCCGCCGCGTCGGCGGGTCCGCGGGCGTCGGGCCCAGCACGCAGTCGGCGAACAGGCCGGCGTCAAGACCGACGACCTCGTGCCCGGCGGCCGCGAGGACCGGGGCCATGACGGTGCCCAGGTAGCCCTGGTGCCCGGTCAGTAGTACGCGCAAGGTTCATTCCCCCAGGTCGAGAGTGAGTTTGGTGACGGCGAACGCCTCGGCGTAGCGCGCGTTGCTTTCGATACCGCGGATCCGGGCCAGCCCGAGGAAGGCCTCCCGGTCGTACCAGGGCCGGTGCTGCTGCGAGGGGTAGTGCTCCTGCAGCAGCCGCCCCTTCTCCTCGGCGATCTCCGGTGCCAGCGGCTGGTACGCCGCCGGACGGCCGAGATCGCCGTCCCACTTGACGATCTCGTAGCCGAGCACGAGGTGGTCGCGGAACGCGGTGGTCATGAGCTTGGCCAGACCGCGGTGGTCCTGGTGCGCGTCGTCGGTGCGCGGGGCGAGGACGAGATCCGGCTCCGTGGTCGCGCGCAGCTCCTCGACCGTGCCCTTGGCCTCGTCCCAGTGCGCGGGCAGCCGGCCGTCCGGCAGCTTGTGCACGGTCAGCCCGAGGTCGGCGCCCGGGCAGAAGGCGGCGAGCGCGGCCCGCTCCTCCTGTTCCCGCTCGCTGCCGCCGCCGCTGAGCACCAGCGCGTCGACTCGGAGGCCCGGATGCGCGCGGCACAGCGTCAGCAGCGTGCCGCCGGCGCCGATGGCGATGTCGTCGCAGTGCGCGCCCACCGCGACGATTCTGTTCAGGCGCCCGGCCCCGAGCCGGATCACGCGGTGCCCGCCCCGGCGCCGGCCCGGCTCTTGGGCACGCCCGCCCCTGTGTCGCCGTGCTCCCACACGGCCCACGGGCGGTCGCCCCGCGCGAAGGCGTCGTCGAGCGCGGCCCGCTCCTTCACGGTGTCGGTCGGCTTCCAGAAGCCGCGGTGCTGGTGCGCCACCAGCCGTCCGCGCTTGGCCAGTTGGGCGCAACCGTCAGCGACCAGGTCCCCGTTCTCCGGGATGTGGTCGAAGACCTCCTGGCGGAGCACGAAGTAGCCGCCGTTCTCCCACAGCGGCATGTCACTCACCGCGGTGATGCCTCCCACCAGGCCGTCCTCGCCCAGTTCCACGCAGTGGAACGAGGACTGCGGCGGCACCACCATCATCGACGCACCGGCGTCGCGCCGGGCGAACCGGTCGATCATCTCCGGCAGCGGGGCGTCGGTGAGCACGTCGGCGTAGTTGGCGAGGAACATCTCGTCGCCGTCCAGGTGGTGCCGCACCCGTCGCAGCCGCTCCCCGATCGGTGACTCGATGCCGGTCTGCGCGAACGTGATCGTCCAGTCGGCGATGTCGGTGGACAGCAGCTCGGCCCGCCCGCCCCGCAGCACGAAGTCGTTGGACGTCGTCTCCTCGTAGTTGAGGAAGAAGTCCTTGATGTGGTGAGCCCCGTACCCGAGGCACAGGATGAACTCCGTGTGTCCGAAGTGTGCGTAGTAGCGCATGACGTGCCAGATCAGCGGCCGCGGGCCGACCATCGCCATCGGCTTCGGCACGTCGTCGGAGGCTCCGTTGCGCATACGCATCCCGTAACCGCCGCAGAACAGGACGACCTTCATCGCTTGACCTCGACAATGCTCAGTTCCGGAATGGGAAACACGAGTCGGCCGCCCCATTCGTGTACGAAGGACAACTGCTCGGTCAGCTCGGCCCGCAGGTTCCACGGAAGGACCAGGACGTAGTCCGGCTTGTCGGCGGCGATCCGCTCGGGTGCCAGGATCGGGATGCGGGTGCCCGGCGTGAACCGGCCGTGCTTGTAGGGGTTGCGGTCGACCGTGTACGGGAGCAGGTCGGGCCGGATGCCGCAGTGGTTGAGCAGGGTGTTGCCCTTGCCCGGGGCGCCGTAGCCGACGACCGTCTCGCCGCGCTCGGCCGCCTCGATGAGGAACCGCAGGAGGTCCCGGCGCACCTTGGCCACCCGAGCGGAGAACTCGGTGTACCCGGACAGCTCCTGCAGCCCGGCGGCCTTCTCCCGGTCCAGCACGTCGGCCACCCTTCCCCAAGCTCTCGACTCCGCTCGAGCAGGGGATACCCCATCGGTCGGCTCGCCGGCCACCTCGGCCGGCCGGGCCCACAGCCGGATGGATCCGCCGTGCGTGGGCAGCAACTCGACGTCCACGAGCGCGAGTCCGCCGCTCGCCAGCGCCCGGATCGCGGACGCGACCGTGTAGTACTGGAAGTGCTCGTGGTAGATCGTGTCGTACTGGTTCTCCTCGATCAGGGTCAGCAGGTGCTGCACCTCGATGGAGACCCAGCCGTCGTCGGCGACCAGGGCGCGCAGCCCCTGGGTGAACCCGACCACGTCGGGGATGTGCGCGTACACGTTGTTGGCCACGACCAGGTCCGCCGGGCCGTGCTCGGCGCGGACGGCCGAGCCGGTGTCCGGGGACAGGAACTCCGTGAGCGTGGGCACACCCGCGTCCCGCGCCGCGGCGCCGACGTTCACCGAGGGCTCGATGCCGAGGCAGCGGATCCCGCGGTCCACCACATGCCTCAACAGGTACCCGTCGTTGCTCGCGACCTCGACCACGAAGGCGTCGGGGCCGAGACCCAGCCGCTGTACGGCGTCGTCGACGAACGTGCGCGCGTGCTCCACCCAGGAGGTCGAGAAGGAGGAGAAGTACGCGTACTCCGTGAACGTCTCCTCCGGCTTGATCAGCGGAGGGATCTGCGCGAGCCAGCAGTCCGTGCAGACCCGCAGGTGCAGCGGGTACGCCGGTTCCGGCTGGTCCAGTTGGTCCGCGGCGAGAAAGCTCTCACACGGCGGGGTCGCCCCCAGATCGACGACGCTCCCCATCGCCGCCGAGCCGCAGAGTCGGCATCGTGTCATTTACTGCTCCCATCTCTGCTCGCGCGGGTGCCCCGCCGCGAGCCAGCGTTTCCGTTCCCTACCGGCGGCGGGCTGTCCCCGCCGCCGGACCGACCCGCGATCGCGGTGCGGTATTCCTCCACCAGGCGCTCCAGCCCGACGGCCGGGCTGAAGTGCTGCTCGTAACGGCGACGGGCCGCCTGGCCCATCTCCCGGTTGCGGTCCTGTTCGGCCGTGATCCGGCGCAGGCAGGACGCGAGCGAGGCGGGCTCGCCCGGCCGGTGCAGCAGCCCGGTCGCCCCGTCCTCGACGAGTTCGACGAAGGCGCCGTGACCGGCGGCGACGGCCGGGACCCCCGCCGCCATCGCCTCCACGACCACCAGGCCGAACGCCTCCAGCCACGTCGAGGGAGCCACCACGGCGATCGACCGCGCGATCGCCTGCCGGCACTCCGCCTGGTCGTACAGGCCGACGTAGCGGACGTCGTCCCGGTCCGCGGCCCAGGCGGTCACCTCCGGCTCCAGCGGCCCCGTACCGGCGATCACGAGGGGGACGCCCACCCCGCCGTCGGCGGCGAGTTCGTCCCAGGCGGCCATGAGCAGCCGCACGCCCTTGGCCTCCGCGAGCCGGCCGAGATAGAGCAGATGCTCGCCCGCGCCCGAACGCAAGGCGCCCGGGTCGGGCACGAAGTTGTGCTTCAACGCCAGTCGCTCGGCCGGCATGCCGGCCCGCACCAGGACGTCGCGCTGCGCCGCGGAGATGCAGAAGAACCGCTCCACGCCGGACCACCACCGCCGTCGGTTGACCGACATGCTGACCGCGAGCGGCACCGTAGCCAGCCGGGAGTTCCGGTAGCAGCCGTGCCGGACGGCGGGCAGCGGAGCGGACCCGACGCACTCGGTGCACGGCCGGCCGTCCCGCTGCAGCGTGCCGGGCGGGCAGACCTGGGTGTAGTTGTGCAGCGTGGCGACGGCGGGCACGCCGGCGTCAGCGCAGGCGGCCAGCACCGCCGGCGACAGAAGCGGGAAGACGTTGTGGACGTGCACCACGTCCGGCCGCTCGGTGCGAAGCCGGGCGGAGAGCTCCGCGCGGACCGCCGGGTTCCACGGCACCAGCAGCGGTACCGCGACCTTGCTCAGCAGGGATCGGGCAGCGATGTCGTCGCTGCGCCGCTCGAACACTTCGACCCGGTGGCCGGCCCCGCGCAGCAGTGCCACCTCCTGGTCGACGACCTTGTTCTCCCCGCTCGGCTGCGCCGAGGCGTAGCGGTTGTGCACCACGAGGACGTGCATGCTCAGGTCACCTCCGATCTCTGGGCCGATCGCGGGACGCGTCGTCGAGGGATTTCGGGCGTCGAGAGGGGAGTGGCCGCGGCAGGTGCCGCCAGCAGTGAAGCGGCCACCGCCAGATGCAGCAGATACGGCGAGGCGTCGCCCAGCCCGGCCTCGGTGTACGACGCGATCGCGCAGTAGCTGATCAGGAAGATCGCGCAGGCTCTCGACAGCGACGGTGGCCGCAGCAACGCGACGCCGCCCAACACGATGATGATCGCCGCCACCAAGGCCACGCCGGTCATACCCTGCTCGTTGTAAACGGCCAGCCAGCTGTTGTCGATCGGCAGCCCGCCGAACGACTTGTCGCCCAGGCCCGCGCCGAACAGGTACTCCGAGGTCGTCCGGGGTGCTGTCAGCAGGGCGTGCCAGACCTTTGCCCGACCGGTGAGGCTGGTGAAGTACTCCTGGCTCTGTCCGCGCAGGAACCATGCCTGCAGCGCGGAGGCGAACCCCACCGCCGCCACCGCGGACACCAGCACCGCCCAGGCGAAGAACCGGCGGGCGGCGGCGCTGGTCAGGACGAGCGAGCCGATCGCCAGCACCAGCCCGATGAGCAGGCCGACCGTGGCCGTCCGGGTATGGGTCAGCGCGAGCAGGACGAGTGACGGCACGATGACCACCGCCGCGCTGGCCTTGTCGGTCCGGCGGCCCAGAACGAGCAGCACGGTAAGCCCGATGATCACCGCGGCGTACTGTCCGATCTGCGGCGGGGTGAGCGGCCACAACGCGCCGACCAGCCGCCCGCCGTAAGTCTCGGGCATGGCCGCGCCCGGTGAGATGACCAGGCCGGCGGCCACCGACCCGAGCACCGCGAAGTACATCCGGATGTGGTGCCGGACGAACGTCAGGCCGCCGTCCCACCAGCGGCTGAGCAGCCACAGCGTGCCGACGAAGAGAGCCAGCCGGGCGCAGCGGAACAGCGCGCCGAACCCGGACTCCAGGTTCGCGCTGGAGATCACGCTCAGCACCAGCAGCAGGGTGAGCAGGAACACGAAGGCGCTGGCTCGGATGCGCAGCCGGAGATTGACTGCGAGCACCAGCGAGAACGCGGCGACCAGCGAGCCCATGGTGACCATCTGGATGAGGGAGCGGGGCAGTGGAATGATGGTCTTCGCCCCGGCGGAGCCGAGCGTGTTGAGGATCAGCAGCCCCCAGACTGTACCGACGATCTTCGGTGTGTGGTCCGTGCTCATCTCAATCACCGTCCCCTGCGCGGAAGGTGCTGCCCGCGTCCTGCTGGTACGGCGCGCCCTGCCACTGCCCGGAGTTGAGGATCCGGCTCGGGTCGTGGGCGACGAATTTCCATGGTCCGAGGTAGACGTTGTCGTGCCAGCGGTTGTGCTGCTTGCTGGTGATCGCCTCGGCCACTCGCTCGCCCTGGTACGGCGACCAGTCCGGATAGGTGCCGTAGTTGGCCAGCACTGCCATTCGGTCGCACTTCACCGTGCAGTCGACGTCGGATTTGTCCAGCACGAAGCGGTTGCCGTGGATGTCCACCCGCTGGGTCTTCCACCGGCAGTCGGCGTAGAGCGGTGCGGTGGCGATCGCCGGCTCTGCGCAGCGGTCGGTGTTCTTCACCAGCAACGTGCAGTCACCGGACGAGGTATTGGCCGGGCTGTTGCAGAACCGGTCGGCGTTTTCCCACAGAGTAATCCCGGACCAGTTGTTCTCCAGCACGTTCCGATAGATCTCGATCTTGTCCGTGCGGGCTGGGATCCGTGGTTCGCCGCCGGACTCGGACACGTAGATGGTTGCGAACGGGAAGTTGTCGCCATGCTCGGCGTACTTGCGGCCCTCGACCCAGTTATTCCGCCGGATCGTGTTCTTCCGGATGACCGCGTTGTAGCTGGTCTCGTAGATCAGCGCGGCACCGTCGTTTTCCTCGAGCACGTTGTCCTCGATGCGGAAGTCGTTGTTGTTGGTGTCCGCCCACAACCCGGTTCCGCGGTTGTCGTGCACCCAGTTGCCGCGTACGTCGGCGCCGTTGACGGCCCAGAACTTGATGCCTCCGGTGCAGCCGCAGCCCTTCCGCCGCTGCTCCCAGTCGTCGGTGTTGTTGCCCACGATCTCGTTGCCTTCGACCACCAGGCCGCTGATACGGCCGGTGGCCTTGTACGCGTTCATGCCGTACTGACCGTTGTCGCGCAGGCAGCTGGCGCGGACCCGCTGGCGGGCACCGGCCATCAGCCCGGCGCCGGAGTTGTGCTGGATCGTCGCGTGCTCGATCACCCACTCGTCGGCCGAGTCATGGTTGACCACGCCCTCGTCGGGCGGCGCCACGAAACGTTGCACGGTCAGGTAGCGGATGGTGACGCTGCGGGCTGTACCGCCGAACGCGTACTGGTTCTTCTTCCGGCCGTCGAGCACCGCGCCCGGCGCACCGAGGTAGCGGTTCCCCTCCTTGGGGATGACCTGGGCGTAGCGGTCCGGGTCGAGCCTGTGTTTGCCCGGTCGAAGCCAGAACGTGGTGTTCGGGGGGCTGCTCTTGGTCTTCGCTGCCAGGTCACCGACCACCGCGGGGTCGACGGTCACCGCGCCCGCCGGCGCCCTCGCCGGCCCGGCCGCGGGCTTGGCGCACACCCGGACCACGGGCGTGGATGGCGCAGCGGCCGGCTTTGCCCCGGCGCCCGGCGTGCTCTCACAGCCGGGCGCCGCCAGCAGGGCCAGCGCCGGCGGTACCGCCGCCAACGCCCAGTGCTTCCTCTTGATCCCCATGCGCACCCCTAGCCGCGGAACCTGAGTACGGTGGTGAACCCCTCCGCGCCGTCGGCGAAGCCGGTGCCGACCAGCGTGGTGGTGGGTTCCTTGCGCCCGAAGCCGGCGGAGTACCAGCCCAGCGGCGGGTCACTCTCGCCGCGATGCGCCCGCCAGCACAGCTGCCCGGGCAGGTCGAGCGCCGCGGAGCGGTCCTCGCCGTCCCGGGTCCAGGTGAGCACTGCCCGGTTCCCCACCAGGTCCGCGGCGATCGCCGGGCCGAGGTGGAACGCCAGGTGCACGGCCCGGCGCGGGCCGCGCACCTCGTCAACCACCCTCAGCTCCTGGCTCGCGGCCGTCAGATCCACCTGGCGGCGGTGCACGGAGCGCTGGTAACCGTCGTGCTCGGCGCACCATCGGACCGTCCCCCCGTCGGAGGCGCCGGATGTGTCCGCGACCAGGACGTTGCTGCGGGCATGCCGGGTCCACAGGAACGGGCCGCCGGAGACGGACTGGTCACCGCCATCCAGTTGCAGGGTGTTGTGGCCGAGGGTCGACCGGAAGTACTGCCGCCACTCGGGCTGCCCGTGGTAGCAGAACGTCCCCGGGTCGGCGAGCACGTCGACCCCGTCGTGCCGGACCTCCACGGACAGCGCGTCCGCGTGCGCATGCGCGGCGATGGACAGGAATCCGTGCGGACCACCGTCGCAGCGGCACCAGATCTCCGCCGGGCCACGCAGGATGGTCATGCCCGCGTCGGCGAAATGGGCCGGTCGGCTTGCCGGGCGGGACACGGCCGGTGCGGTGGGCCGGATGAGCGCGGCCAGCAGCGGGGTGCGCACATCGGTGCCGGTCACCGCCGGCCACCAGTCGAGCCGACCGAACACCGCGTTCCCGGTAGCCAGCAGCGAGGCCCAGCGGTCGGTGCCCGCGCCGTCCACGACCAGCCCGTGCCCGTCGTCCGCGTCCCCCTGGCGCGGCGGCCGTAGCCGGCTGTCCACGATGGCCGCGAGCGCGTCGGTCATCCGCAGCAGCACCAGCCGGATCGACGCGGGGACCGGCCTGCCTGCGGCATCCGCCTCGGCCACCGCGGCCAGGCCGAGCTCCAGCACCAGTCCGTGATACTCGGTGGCCAGCTCGCGGTTGAGGCCCGAGTCGAAGGTGTTGCCGCGCAGATGCCGCTCCAGCGACCGCAGCGCGTCGGCTCGCCAACGCGCCGAGGAGGGGAACCACCCGAACGCGCAGGCTGCGGCGAACTGCCCGGCGGCCTCGGCGATGACGTGGTTGTTCGCCGAAGACCCCCGGCTGGGGAAGGCGGCCAGCCAGCGCTGGTGGTGCCAGATCTGCTTCACCGCCACCGGGTTGCCCTCGAACAGCCCGGCCGCGCCCGGCCAGCCGTCGAGCAGCCGGCGAATCCACACCCAGGACAGCAGCCGGATGCCCAGCTCGATGCCGCTGATCCAGTGCACCCCGCGCAGCGGTCGATTGGCCGCCCACCACGACCGCAGGTGCGCGGCCACTCGCTCGGCGTACCGCTCGTCCCCGGTGATCGCGTAGGCGGCGGCGAGCACGGTGAGGTACTGATGCCGGGACAGCTCCCAGATCTGCTTGATGTCCCCGACCGCGTCCTCGTTCCGGTACGGCACGTCGAAGGCGTAGCCCGACGGAGCCCGGCGCCCGGTCTTCGGGTCGCACCACCAGTCCGGGTCGGCCAGGTCGTCGCGGACCACCCCGAAATATTCGGCGTGCCCGTACATCAGCCGGTCCGCCTCGGCGATGAGCCGTTTCGCCGCGTCCGGAGGTACTGCGGCGATCGTCCCGGCAGGCAGGACCGCGGTGAACCGGGCGCCCGTCACGCTCGGGCAGTCCGGCCGCGCCGACCGCCACCGCCGTCTGCGCACTGCGTCGCCCACCCGGCCGCCGACCTCCTGCGGCCCCATCCGGGAAAGGCGCCGCAGGTACCAGCCCGCGCTCATGGTCATCGCGGCCTCTCCAACGTCACCGGCGCGCCGCAGGCCAGGCCGGCCTGTACGGCGAGGGTGGCCGCTGTGGTGGCGGCCAGCGACTCCAGCGGCACCGGCATCGGCCCGCCGGTCCGCACAGCCTTGATGAACGCGGCCAGCTCGGCGGACTGGCCCTTGTCCCGGGCCTTGGGCAGCCGCGAACTGACCCACCGCTTGCGGCCGTACACCGAGGCACGGACGAAGTCGTCGAGCCGCAGCACTTTGTTGTACGCGACGAGGTCCAGCGTCTCCTTGGGGAAGCTGGGCGCGCCGGTGGTGACGTAGCTGATGGTGGCGGTGGACCCGTCCGGGTAGTGCAACACGACCTGCAGGTCCTCGTTGCCGGACGTGGCGACCGCGTACACCGAGACCGGGTCGGCATCGAGCAGCCAGCTCGCCGTGTCGATGAAGTGTCCACCCTCACCGGCGAAGCGCGAGCCCTCGGTGCCCTGTTGGAGGTACCAGCTGCCGTGCTGCAGCCGGCCCGCGTTGACCAGGTAGCGGAGGCTCGCCGGACCGGTCCGGGCGCCGAACCGCTTCCTGGCCTCCTGCAACAGCGGCGCGAACCGACGGTTGAAGCCCACCTGCAGCCGGTCGTTGCCGGACTCCTCCACCGCCGCGAGCACACCGGCCAGCTCGTCCTCGGTGAGCGCCAACGGCTTCTCCACGAACACCGTCTTGCCGGCCAGCAGCGCCCTTCGGGTCAGTTCGGCGTGCGAGCTGTGCCGGGTGACGACGAACACCGCGTCGATGGACTTGTCGCCGAGCACGGCGTCGAGATCGGTGGTCGCCTCGGCGAAGCCGAACTTCCGCTTTGCGTTGGCCGCGGACAGCGCCGTCGTGGTGACGACCGTGGACAACTCGACACCGTCGCGTTGTGCCAGGTGCGGCAGCAGCATCGACGTCGCGTAGTTTCCCGCGCCGACGAACGCGAGGCGCACCGGCGTCTTGGCGGACCGGGCTGGGGTGGGCGTTCCGCCGCTGCGTCGCACCGCGGGCACGGCCACCGCCGGGGCCTCCGGTTCCCCCGCGTGTTCGGGGTACCGGAACAGCACAGCCACGGCCTTGAGGTCGCCGTCCTTCAGGCGCTGGTACGTCTCGACGGCGTCATCGAAGTCGGCGATGTGGGAGACCAGGGGCTCCACGTCGACGCTGCCCCGGGCGAGGAGATCGAGGAAACACGCCAGGTTGCGGCGCTCGGTCCAGCGCACGTAGCCGATCGGGTAGTCCCGCCCCTCGAGCTCGTACTCCGGGTCGTAGCGCCCGGGGCCGTAACTGCGGGAGAACCGGACGTCGAGCTCCTTCTCGTAGTACGCGTTCCACGGCAGGTCCAGGCGGCACTTGCCGATGTCGACGACCCGGCCGCGGTCCCGGCAGAGCCGGGCGGCCAAGTCGACGGGCTGGTTGCTGCCGCCGCCGGCGGCCAGGTACACCTGGTCCACGCCGTGACCGCCGGTGAGTTCGGCGACGACGGCTTCCACGGCCGCGGACGCGGGATCGCCGCAGGCCGCAGCACCCAGGCGCTCGGCGAGCTCGCAGCGCACCGGGTCGGGGTCGACTCCGACGACGCGGACCCCTGAGGCCGCAAGGAGCTGCACCACCAGCTGCCCGATCAGCCCGAGGCCGATGACCAGCGCCACATCGCCGAGTTGAGGCTCGCCGCGGCGGACGCCCTGCATCGCGATCGACCCGACGGTGCCGAAGGCCGCGTGCCGCGGCGCGAGGCCGTCCGGCACCCGGGCGTAGAGGTTCTTCGGCACCCAGTTCAGCTCGGCATGCAACGCGTGCTCATTGCCGGCGCAGGCCACGAGGTCGCCGACCGCAACGTCGTCAATCCCGGTGCCGACCTGCTCGACCACCCCGCACAGCGAGTAGCCCAGCGGCGTGTAGGAGTCCAGCTTGCCCATCACTTTGCGGTAAGTGGCGGGCACCCCGTTGGTGGCCACGCTCTGCATGACCTTGGCGACCTGGTCCGGCCGGGAGCGGGCCTTGCCCAGCATCGACATGCCGGCCTCGGACACCTTCATGAGCTCGGTCCCGGTGGAGATCAGCGAGTAGGTGCTGCGGACCAGCACACCGCCCGGCTTGCACCCCGGCACCGGCACGTCGAGCACCGCCAGCTCGCCGCTCTTGTAGTTCTGCACAACCTGTTTCACCCGAGCTCCTCTTGTTTCAACGTCGTCAAGCCGCTTGGCTCTGGCCGGAGCCAGAGGTCGCGTCGCGATACCAGTACTCGAGCGTCAGCACATGCCACAGATGCTTGGAGAAGTCCCGCTGCCCGGCGGCGTCCTCGGCGACCATGCGCGCCAGCGCGTCGCGGCGCAGGAACCCGGAACTGACGAGCATGCCGTCGTGCACCACCTCGCGCACCAGCGGTGCCAGATCCCGGCTCATCCAGGCGCGCAGCGGGGCGCTGAACAGGCCCTTCGGCCGGTACACGATCTCCCGGGGCAGAATCGAGGTGGCCGCCTCCTTGAGGACGGCCTTGCCCTGTCGTCCGACGATCTTGCGATCGCCGGGCACGGCGAACGCCGCCTTGACCACCTCGACGTCCACGTACGGCACCCGCACCTCGGTCGACGCGGCCATGCTCGACCGGTCGGTGTACGTGAGGTTCAGGCCCGGCAGGAACATCCGGGCGTCGCCCAGGCACATGCGGTTGACGAAGTCGTCGAGGTCGTTGTCCTGGTAGATGTCCGCATGCTCGGTCAGCACGTCCTCGACCGTCCCGGCCAAGTCCGGATTGACCAGGGCGAGCAGCTCCTCCTGGTCGTACATGGTGTAGCTGCGCCGGAACGCGGTCTCCTCCGGCAGCTCGGCGAAGGAGAGGAACCGCTTCGCGAAGCGCACCGACCGGTACCCCCGGCGGGCCGTGGCGACCGGCAGCCGGTCCACAGTCGCGGACAAGCCGCGCCGCAGGGGTCGCGGGATGCGCTGGTAGCGCAGCGCAAGCAGGTTGGCCAGGTGCTTGCGGTAACCGGCGAACAGCTCGTCGGCACCCATCCCCGAGAGCATCACCTTGACCCCGGCCTCTCGTGCGGCCGAGCAGATCAGGAACGTGTTGATCGCGGCGGGGTCGCCGATCGGCTCGTCCAGGTCGTACGTCATCTGCGGCAGCAGGTCGAGCACATTCGGAGCGATCTCGATCTCATGCAGGTCGACGCCGAACCGCTCGGCCACCTGCCGGGCATAGCGCAGGTCGTCCGGCATCGCCTCGAACTTGGCGTCCTCGGCGCGGAACCCGATCGTGTAAGCGGAGATCCCGGGGCGGTCGCGGGCCGCCAGCGCGGTCAGGTAGCTGGAGTCAAGACCGCCGGAGAGGAAGGTCGCCACCGGTACGTCGGAGAGCAGGTGGCGCCGAGTCGACTCCTCGACGATGGCAGCCAGGTCCGGCCGTTCGCCGCTCCGGGCCCGCTCCTGGCCCTGGGCGGCGACGTCCCTCAGATGCCAGTACTGGCCGAGCTCCACCCGGCCGTCGGGCCGGCACCGGAGCCAGCTCCCTGGCGGCAGCTTCTCCGCTTCGCGGAACGCACACCGGGAGTCCGGCACCCAGTAGTACAGCAGTGAGGCCACCAGCGCCGCATGGTCCACCTGCAGCGACCTACCGGTCACGGCGGCGAGTGCCTTGAGCTCGGAGGCGAACACCAGCCCCTCGCCGCGCCGGAGCAGGAACAGCGGCTTGATGCCGAGCTGGTCGCGGGCGAGCACCAGTTCACCGGTGCGCTCGTCGAAGATCCCGAACGCGAACATGCCGCGCAGCCGGGGCAGGCAGTCCGTGCCCCAGCGCCGCCAGGCCTCCAGCAGCACCTCGGTGTCGGAGGTACCGCGGAAACGCACCCCAGCGGCTGCCAGCTCGGCACGCAGCTCGGGCGCGTTGTACAGCTCGCCGTTGTACGTCAGGACGAGGCCGCCCGAGACCATCGGCTGGGCGCCGGTGTCTGACAGGTCGATGATGGCCAGCCGGCGGTGCCCGAGGTGCACTTCGCCGTCACCGACGGGATGGCTGTACCGGCCCGCTCCGTCCGGACCGCGGTGGGCGAGGGTCTTGGTGAGCCGGTCGGCCACGACCTTCCCGTCCGGCCATCGGTAAGTGCCTGCGATGCCACACATGTCTACCGCGCCTCCTGGTCGCTGTCCGGGACCCGTGCCGCCCACATCGGCAGCCGTTCAGCCCGCCGTCGGCCCGTCCCCTTCTGTCGGGCCAGCAGCTCGTTCTGGCCGCGCAGCGCGGTGTGCAGCCCGTCCCACAGCGTGCCGTCGGTCCGGTCACGCGGATCGGGGTCGATGAGCACCACACCGATCACCGGAATACGCTGGTCCGCGAGCTGCCGCGCCACGGTGTGCAGCCATGCCGCGCTGCCGTGCCCGGCCCGCACCACGAGCACGGTCTGCGTGCCGAGGTACTGGAGGTCGGTCCACGCCGTGCCGGGCGCCACCGAGCCGACCCCGACCCTGCGGTCCTGGTGCGACACGGGCGCGGCACGCTCGCCGCTGACCACGGTCGGGTCTCCTGGTTTCTGGCGGCGGCCTGCGAGCTGCGGGCGGGGCAGACCATCGATGATGACCACTTGCCCCTCCGGCGCCAGTGCCCTGGCGAGGTCCAGGGCGATCACGCTCGTGCTGCGCGCACACCCAAGTTCCAGCAGCGACACCGGTTCCGCGGAGCTGCGCACGGTGCGGGCCAGTGACGCGGTGAGCCGTTCGCGTGCCGCCCGGATCCGTCGGCGCTGCCACAGCCTGCCCGACCGGCGGGGCAGCTCCGCGATGACCGAGGCGCCCAGGTTCGCCGCGATCTCCCGGCGCAGCACGGGGCGGTCCGCCACCACCGCGCCTACCGCGGCCACCGCGAGCCCGAGGATGAGCCCGAGGACGAGCCCGATCGCGGCATTGGTGACAGCAGCCCTGGGCATTGAGTGCCGCACCGCGCGCGGGGTGTCCACGATCTGTGTACGGGCGATGACCTTGGGCGTGCCGATGCGTGCCTCCGCGGCGCGCTGGCCGAAATCGCTGATCCGCTCGGTGAGTTCGGTCCGGCGGGCGAAGAGGGACTCCAGGTCCGCCGACGCCGTCGGCCCACTCTTCGGCGATCCGTTTCTGATCGCCTTGTTGACCTTGGCGAGATCGTCCCGCATTCGGTCACGCTGGTCGAGCAGGGCCTTGGACTCGGCGTTCGCGGCTTCCTGCATCCGCCTCAGATGGTCCGCGACGAACGCATCGGCCAGCGCCTTGGCGCGGGCCACCGCTTCCGCATCGCTGTCAGCCGTCACATTGATCTGCAGCAGGTTGTTGGTCAAGCCGATGGCCTGGTAGTTCCGCATGAAGTCCTCTGGTTTTTCCGGGGAGTCGAGGGACTTCAGGGCCTTGTCGGCGATCCGCGTGGTTTGCAGCAGCGCGATGTCGGTGCGGATCAGCGTTCCGGGGTCGTTCGGCTGGTCCTCCTGATGCGCGACCAGCACCTTGGTCACCGCGGTCGGCGGCGATGGCAGCAGGACCGCCACCGCCGCGCCGACGAGCAGCCCCAGCAGCGCCATGGAGCACCAGAGGCGGCGCCGCCTCCGCACCGCCACTACCAGCGCCTGCAGGTCCAGCAGCGGAGCGGCGGCCGACGACTCCGAAGATGTGCTCGTCGTCACCTTGAACCTCCCGTTGCGTCGCCGCCCACCACGAGCGCCGGCATGGCGGCATTTCGAGGACGGCCGACGGATTGCGTCGAACGGACCCGGACCGTGCCGGCGAGGACGATGCCGACGACCTCGTGCTTGGCGTCCGCACATGCCTCGGCGATGCCGGCGAGGTCCCCTGCGGTCCAGCTGCCCGCGCTGAGGACGACCAGGGCACCGGACTCGTTGTCGCGGTCCGGCACCATCGGCTGGGACACCGAAACCTCCACCACCCGCAGCACGGGGTATCCCCTGCTCGAAGAGCTTGGGGAAGGATCCCTCTCGGCCTCGGCGGCGAGCTGTCCGGCGGCCCGGCGGGCGATCGTGTCGCCGTCCGGGACGACAACCAGCAGCCGCCGGGGGGCGGGCAGTTGGTCCCGGAGGCGGGCGCACACCCGCCGGTAGCGGATCTGTCTGCCGGCCTCGTCGCCGGACGTCTGCGGGGTCGGTAGGTCCCACCGGGTGTCGACACCGAGGAGTCGGCGGATCCGGGCCCGTTGGCCACGGTCTTCCGGCCGGTGCGCGGGCCGTTCATCAGGTACGTCGACGGTGCCGAGCAGCGCCGAGCCCAGTGCCGCGGCGATCTCCGGTTGGGTGCGCAGTCGGCGGTTCATCCGGGCGGCGGTGAGATGGCCGATGACCGCGAGCAGGAAGAACAGCAGCGCCCCGGCGACGATGAGCTGCATCCTCGTCGGCGGCGCCTCGCCGGTCGGCCGGGCCGCCGGCCCCATGACGACCATGTTGGCCTTGCCGGTCGCCGGGTCGGCCTGGTCCAGCTTGGTGATGGCCTCCTGCAGTGAGGTGCGCAGCTTCTCGAGCTCGGTGCGGGTCTGCACGCTCTCCACGGTCTGCCCCGGATCGGCCGCATTGGCCAGGTCAGTGATGCGGCGGTTGGTCTCCACCGCCTTCTGCCGCAGCACCTCGGTCCCCGTAGCCGCGTCGAGGTCGGTGCTGCCGCCTGCGATCCGCGCGGCGAATTTGATGAATTGCTGGGCCATTTGGTCGGAGAGCTGCTGCGCGCGCTTCGGGGTGTCGGCTGTACCCGAGATCTTGATGATGTTCCCGTCGGCGGCCTTGGCACTCACTCGATCCCGCAGTTCGCCGCCGCTGACGCCCTTCCAGCCGAGCTTGGCGGCCGCGCGGTCGACCACCGACGAACTGGTCGCGATGTCCACCTGAGTCAGCAGCTCGCGCTCTTCCCACTGCCCCGGCAGCAGTACCGATGCCGACGCCGTGTACCGCGGCGGGAACACCACCGAGGCGCCGTAGCCGACGAGCGCGCCCACCACGGCGAGGACCGCGAGAAGCCGCCACCGTCGACGGAGAATCCGCCCGATCGTGACCAGACGGATCGTGTCATCGCTCAACTGCGCTGCCTCTTCCCCGTTCGGACCGGGTCGCCCGTCGACACCGGGGTGTGGTCACGGCAGGCGGCGGCGTAGGCAGCGAGCAGCGACGCTTGCGAGTTCCGCCAGGAAAGCTGCCCGCTGACCCGCTCCTGGCCGATCTTGCCCATCCGGGCCCGCTGCTCCGGATCGTCAAGGAGCAGCGCGATGAGCTTGGCAAATTCGGCCTCGTCGTTGGCGGGCGCGTAGACGGCGGCGTCACCGGCGGAGACGCGCGCCTCCTTCAGGTCGAACGAGACGATGGGCCGGCCCATTGCCATGTACTCCAGGACCTTGTTCATGGTCGACACGTCGTTGAGTGGATTGCGCGGGTCGGGGGAAAGGCACACGTCCGCGGTGGACAGGTAGCGCACCAGGTCAGCGTCCGGAATGCGCCCGGTGAACTGCACCTGCTCACCGAGCTCGAGCCGCCGGGACAGCTCCACCATCGCGTCGAAGGCGTCGCCGGAGCCGACGAACACCGCATGCCAGTCGGTCCTCCCGAACTCGTCGCGGAGCTTCGCAAGCGCCCGCAAGGCGTAGTCGACGCCGTCCTGAGGGCCCATGACGCCGAGGTAGCACAGCAGATGAGGCTTGTCGCGCTTCAACTCCGGCTCGGGCGGCACCGGTTGGAATCGGTCGGTCTGGGGCGCGCTGCGCACCACGAAAACGTCCGATGGCCGCCGACCGCCACGGCGCACCGCGACGTCCCGGTAGCTCTCGTTCGTGGCGAGCACGACGTCCGCGGCCCGGTAGGTCAGCCGTTCCAGCGCGCACACGGCGCGATAGAGCAGATCCTCGCCGCGGTCGAACCGGGAGAGGTACAGCTCGGGTACCAGGTCGTGCTGGTCGAAGACGAACCGCGCCCCGCGCCGCTTCATCCACAGCGCGGGTAGGAACAGCAGGTCCGGCGGGTTGCAGGCGTGCACCACGTCGACCGGGCCGACCTTGCGGGCCAGCCGGACCGTGTGCCACAACGCCGTTCCGTACTCCCGCAGGTAGCCGGCCGGCCCTCCGGTGGCCGCGCGCAACGGGTAGCGGTGGATCCGCACCCCGTCGATCTCCGCCTCCGGCTCCGTGTCCCGCTTACTCCCCTGGGGACAAATGACGTGCACCTTCCAGCCTGCGTCGCGCAGTGTCGTGCACTCCTGCCACACCCGCCGGTCGAACGGCACCGACAGGTTCTCCACCAGGATCAGCGCGCGCCGGTCCGCCCGGTCGCCGCTGGTCGTGTTACCAAGCAAGGCCCATGTACCCCGGTTCGGCCCGGCGCGTCTCGGCGTCGGGAAGGTGGATGAGGTCGACAATCACCGGGCCGTCGGCGCCATGGGGCAGCGCCGACAGCACGGCCGGATCCCTGGTCCCGACGAGGCACACCTCGGCGTGCTCAAGCACCTCGTCGACGGAATCCGCGAGCAGCTGCGCGAGGTGTGGCAGCCGGGTCTCGATGTACTCGCGGTTCGCGCCGAGCAGCCGGGAGAGGCTCACGTTGGCGTCGTAGATCCGCAGGTCGTAACCCTTGCCGAAGAGCCTCTCCGCCAGCTCGACGAGCGGGCTCTCGCGGAGGTCGTCGGTGCCGGGTTTGAAGGACAACCCGAACAGGCCCGCCCGGCGCTTGCCGGTGCGCTCGACCAGCTCCACCGCGCGCTGCAGATGGTCGGAGTTGGAGGGCAGCACGTGGGAGAGGATGGGCACCGAGACATTGGCCCGCTGCGCCGTGTGGACCAGGCTGCGCAGGTCCTTGGGCAGGCAGGAGCCGCCGAAGGCGAAGCCGGGCCGTAGGTAGGCGGGGCTGATGTTCAGCTTGCGGTCGGCCAGGAACACGTCCATCACCTGGTGCGAGTCCACCCCGAGCGCCTGGTACACCGCGCCCAGCTCGTTCGCGAAGCCGATCTTGAGGCCGTGGAACGCGTTGTCCGCGTATTTGATCGCCTCGGCCGTCGGGATCGGTACCCGGAACACCTCGCCGGGCAGGCCGTCGTACAGCGCCAGCACCGCATCGCCGCTTGCCGGGTCGAGCTCACCGATGACGGTCTTGGGCGGGTCGAAGAAGTCCCGCACGCTCGTGCCCTCGCGCAGGAACTCCGGGTTGACCGCGACCCCGATGTCCATCCCGGCCGTGCCGCCGACGTACTTCTCCAGGATCTGTACCAGCAGGTTCAGGCAGGTGCCCGGGATCATGGTGCTGCGGAACACCACGGTGTGCCAGCCACCCCGCTCGGCCAGCGCGGCGCCGATCTGCTCGGTGACCCGCTCCAAGTACGTGGTGCACAGGCTGCCGTTGGGCTCCGACGGCGTGCCCACGCAGACCAGCGAAATCTCGCTGCCCATGATCGCCTCGCGGACGTCGCCGGTAGCGCGCAACGCTCCGGTCCGCACGACCTCGGCGATGAGCTCGCCGATACGCTCCTCGACCACCGGGGCCTTGCCGTCGTTGACCAGGTCGACCTTCACCTGGTTCACGTCCACTCCGATGACCTCGTGACCCATGCTGGCCAGGCACGCGGC
Organism: Streptomyces sp. NPDC056231; assembly: GCF_048270745.1. Taxonomy (NCBI): domain Bacteria; kingdom Bacillati; phylum Actinomycetota; class Actinomycetes; order Kitasatosporales; family Streptomycetaceae; genus Streptomyces; species Streptomyces sp. NPDC056231. The sequence continues at coordinate 44,187 of NZ_JBLVKW010000026.1, forward strand.
CGACACGCAGCCCACGTAGCCAAGCCCGAAAACGCTGACTCTCATGACCCGTTCCTCTCCCCAGGCAGGCCCTCCCGGCCTGCGGTCCGGGCGCCGGCCGGACGGCGACCCCCGCGCATCAGTAGGCCCCCTGCCCGTAGAGCACCGCACGCAGCGTCTTCCACAAGATCACTGTGTCCAGGGCGAGCGACCAGTCCTCCACGTAGCGCAGATCCAGCCTGACCGCCTCCTCCCACGCCAGGTCGCTGCGTCCGCTGATCTGCCACAGGCCGGTGAGCCCGGGCTTGACCAGCAGCCGCCGCCGGATGTCCGGGCCGTACGCAGCGGACTCTCCCGGCAACGGAGGCCGCGGACCGACGAGCGACATCGATCCGGTGAGCACGTTGAAAAGCTGCGGGAGCTCGTCGATCGAGTACCGGCGCAGCACTGCTCCCACCCGGGTCACCCGCGGATCCCGGCGGAGCTTGAACAGCAGGCCGGCGCCCTCGTTGCGGTCGGCCAGTTCGGCACGTGCCCTGTGAGCCCCGGCGACCATGGTGCGGAACTTGAGAATGGTGAACTCGCGGCCGTCCTTGCCGACCCTGCGCTGGCGGTAGAACACCCCACCCCGACTGTCCACCAGCACGAGCAGCCCGACGAACACCATCAGCGGCGCGAAAAGGATCAGCAGGATTGCCGCGCCCATCCGGTCGACGACCCCTTTGACTGCCCGGCGGCCCCCGGTGAAGGTCGGCATGCTGACCCGCAGCAGCGGGATCCCGAGCACCGCGTCGATGCGCAGCCGCGGGCCGGCCACCTCCATCAGCACGGGGGCCACGACCATCTCGGCGTCGCTGCCTTCGAGGTTCCAAGCAAGCCGCTGCAGCCGGTCCGGTGACCAGTGCGGGTCCGGTGCGACCGCGACGACACGGTAGCCGTCGCGGTGGACGTGGCCCGCGACATCCGCCAGTCGGCCGACGACCGGCACTCCGTCCAGTTGGTCACCGTCGAGCCCGAGACCGTCCGTCGTGCACACCGCATCCACCCGCCAGCCGAGGTGCGGGAACTTGCGGGTTCGGGTGACCAGGTCGCTGACAGTGGCCAGGCTCCCGGCAGCGAGCACCGGTCGCAGGCACCGTCCTTCCTTCCGCTGTTTGTGCAGCCAGAGGCGCAGCAGATACCGCTCCGTCATGGTGATGAGCGCGATCGCGGGGATCGCGACGAAGATCCAGAGCTTGATGTTGCGCGAGGCGAGGGCGATCCCGCCGAGCGCCAGTACGACGGTCGCCGCGAACAGTGAGCGTCCGAGCCGGCGGAATTCCTCGGCGCCCTGGCCGAGTACGGCCGGAGCCCACGACCGGCTCACCGCAAGCGCCCCCAGCACCAGCAGCTCGGTGCCGAATGCGAGAATGCCCCACTTCTCATGCCAGTTGGCCGCGTCCCGGACCCCGAAGAAGTTGCCGATGGCCGCCACCACGAAGGCGGTGGCCACGGTATCGCTGGTGATCACGGCATGGCGGTACCGCTGCTCCCATTCGATAGCGGGCTGTCTGATCGCGTCGTTCGCCAGACGCTCGCGCGCCGACGAAAGCGGGCTGACTAGTCCCCCTTGCCGCACAGAACCCCCCAGGTCCCCAGTGGCTCGACGTGTTCGCCCGACACTGCTCCTCCTCCCGGGAGGCCCACGCCCCCCGCACTGTCCCTCCCTTCGGGAGGCCTACGCCGGCCACGTGACATCCCGGCTAGGCCCGGACCGTGCGGCCCGAGCGCTGATCGGTCCCGGCGTGACGCCGAGAGCGCACACTTTGGCCCGATCGCCTGATTTGCGGCAGACACCTCGATGCGTGTTACGAAATGCAGACATTTACGTCACACACGCATGCAATTGGCACGCATTCAACTACCCGGGTGCCCGTCAATCACTGACCACTGCATCCACCCGCTCGATACGGGCACACTCGGCACAGCGCGCGCCACGCCAACCCGCGCGCACCACGGCTCACCCCTGCGAGACCGGCGCGGAATTCTGTAACAGTCGTCGCTCGACCGGTCTCGAACGGGCTTTCTGCTACCCGGAGAAAGGAGAAAGAGGGTTCTACCTTCCTGCCGTCGCCAGCCGACGACCGCCGATCATTGCGCGGCGGACACAACGGTGGGTGCGAGTCGCGCGCTGCCGCTTGGGCGGCCGACAAATCCGGAATGCTCGAGGAAACATCAATGGCTCGTCCACCTGCGCTCAAGCTCGCCGAGGTCCTAGCGGAAATCCGGATGAGTGCGTCGGCCTTCTACCGCCTACGCGCTCGCGGTCAGGCACCCCGAATGATCAAGCTGCCCCATGGTGAATTGCGCTGTCGTCGCAGGGGGCACCTACGACTACAGCCTCGACCACGCCACCCTGCATCTGGCCGTCACCGACGCCATGGGCCACGACGTTGACGCCTCCCTCATCGCCTCCCTCCTGGTCAACGCCTCCCGCGGCGCCCGCCGCGCCGAGGAGGACCTTGCCGAACAAGCCCGCCAGACCAATCAGGCCCTCCTCGACCAGGGCGGGGGCGCCTTCGCCACCGGCCAGCTCCTGCGCATCGCCCTGGACGGGTCCGGCGCACAGCTCGTCAACGCCGGCCACCCCTGGCCACTGCGCCTGCGCGATGGCACAGTCGACGAAGTACGCCTGGACACCGACCTGCCCTTCGGCGTGCACGCACCCGGCCGCTACCGGGTCCAGGACCTCGACCTTGACCCAGGCGACCGCCTGGTGCTCTACACCGACGGCATGCAAAAACGCCAAGCGGAATCCGTCGACCTGCCCGACATGATCCACAACACCGCTGGCGACCACCCCCACGAGGTCGTCCGGACCCTGACCCAAGCTGTCACCGATGCCTGCCACGGACACCCGGCAGACGACGCCACCATCGTGTGCCTGGACTGGCACGGACCCCAGCCCGCTGGCCGCACGCCCAAGCCGGAGCCGACAGGTAAGCACTGCCGCGCCCCGTGCGGCCCGGCCGCGCACTCGGCGCCCCGGGTGCCCGATCGACGAAAGACCAGTCGGCGAACCTATGGGGCTGGGTCAGAGGCCCCGAGGTAGTTCGCGCGGTCCTCGTCGTCGAGCTCGAAGGCGCCCTCAGGGATGATGCAGAACTTATCGCCCTCAAGGCCCGCCATCAACAGGAACCCCCGTCGTCGTACAGTGGAGGCGGCCTCGGCCGCGAGGGGGTGCGGCAGCGGGCCAGTGCTACATGTCTTTCTTTCAGTGCCTGAAGGTGTCCTTGCCCTTCTCCACTGCCTGCTGCAGTTTGCCCTTCATCTTTTGGGCCCTCCCCTTTCCCTCCAGCCGTTCGTTACCCACGGCCCGCCCGACCGTTTCCTTTGTTTTCCCCTCCGCGATTTTGCCAATGTTCTTGGACTTCTTTCCGATACCCATGTCGCTCTCCCTGGGCTCATTCGGGTGGTGGCAGCAGCGTTCCGAGAGGCCCGAGATCCAAGTTGAGATCTTGCATGGAAAGGTCGTATCGAGAACAGAGTTCAATCATACGACTGTGCAGAATCATCAAAGTTGCTCCGAGGCGCTCCTCCTGTTCCTCAGTGAGGTCTCCTGCGTCGACCCGCTGAAGGGCCTGGCGTTCCATGAGCTGTCGTAGCAGCTCGACGAGTGTGAGTACGAGTTTGATCAGGTCCCGTTCCACTGTGTCCGGATCGGTAGTGATCCGCTGGGCCGGCCTTCGCACCTCCGCACCGCCCCGGGGCAGGATGTCCTGCGGCACTGCGGGCAGCATGCGGAAGGCGCGGGCGGCGGCATCGGCGACCTCGTCCAGGCGGCTTCCGGGCGGATGGACTTCACCTGTCATGGTCGTCTCTTATGGGTGCTGAGATGGCATGCCACGGGGAAGGATTCTGTTCGCTGATGGAGACGATCAGCGCGCGCAGCGATATGCGTACGAGGTCGATATCGGCGATGGAGAGCACGACATCACCGGTGAGGACCACGCCTCCGCTGAGCAACCGGTCCAGCAGGTCGATCAGTGCGATCTGCCGTTGCGGCAGCGGCTCCTCCGGCGTGGCCTCCGACCTGCTCGCCGCCCTCACGGCGTGGCCCCCTTCAGCGGTTCGGCTTCGGCGAGGGTGGCGAAGGAGTACGGGGCCCACGGCCCGGTGACTTCGACGCGTACCCCGGGTAGTCCTTCTGCGGCCTGCATGACATCGGCGCGGAAGTCTTCGGCCTGTTGCAGCGGCACAAGGTAGGCGTCGTTGATGACGTTCTCTCCCGGCCCGCGGGCGAGTTCGCCTTGCTGCGGCCGGTGCTGGACGCGATCAACCGCATAAGCGCGGGCGGCGACCTCGACCCGCTCGGCTGCCTGTTCGGCGTCTCGACAGGCGTCTTCGCGGGCGTGTCGCTGTGCTCTTCGCTGGCTGAGGTAGGCCCGCCCGGGGCTCAGACCTGCATCTGTGGGTGGGCCTACTGGCCTCTCGGTCCCAGCGGCCGCTTCGACATAGATCTTGACGCCCCATTCCACCTGCGCTGCCAGGTCGGTCAGTCTGCCGGCAAACGCCTCGTGGCGGGTCCGGAGCATGAGTCGCACCCGCTCGTCGTCGAGGTATACCGTCGCCAGACGCAGTGGCAGGACGGCGGTGCGGGCGGCCAAGGCCTCAATCACCCGGTTATGGGCGCGGGCGACTGACTCCAGCCAGTCCAAGTCCTCAAGATGCGCTCGCAGCGCGGCTTCTTGGAAGTCTCGCTCGGGTACCGGGCTCACGGCGACCACCACATCGTCGCTGTGTTCGACACGCACGAGATGCACCGGCGCCTCCGCCACTCCAGGGAGCCCGGACAGAGCCTTCTCCAGCGATCCGTCGGCGTCCCGTGCTACGGCGTACGCATAGGAGATCGTGGCAGTCATGGCTCGTCCCGCCTCTCGCTGCGGGGGCTGGGCTCTGCTCGTTTGGTGCGTGAGGTGCGCCGGGGAGCCGCAGCGCGGCTCTCCTCGTCCCTGACCCGTGGCAGCTCACGGTCCTCGCGCAGCGCCGTGATTTCAGCCTGCAGCCGTTTGTTCTCCTCGGCGAGTGAGTGGTATCCGTCGTTGGCGCGTGACGACAGTGAGGGGTCGTGCTCCCACCAGTCAATGCCCATTTCCTTCGCTTTGTCCACAGAAGCGATCAGCAGGCGCAGCTTGATGGTAAGTAGTTCGATGTCGAGGAGGTTGATCTGGATATCGCCTGCGATGACGATGCCCTTGTCCAGGACGCGCTCCAGGATGTCGGCGAGATTGGCCGAGGAGCCCTGGCCATACGGGGCGGACCTGGACGGGAGGTCGCCCAGCCTCCTGGCGACGGGTTCGGTCACGACCGCTGCACCTCAATTCCCTGGTATCCCGGAGCTTTGACGGGAGCCCGTGGCAATGCGCCCGTTCCACCGGCTGCCGCTCTCAGGTATCGACGCCCTGGACATGGGCCCTGATCTCGTCCAGCCGGTCCAGCAACTCGTCCTCGCGCCGGTCGAAGGTTTCCTCGTCGATGTCTCCCGCTACGAGCGCTCGCTCAAGTGCGGCGAGTTCCCGTTCGACGGGTGCCGGGTCGTAGTACTCGTTCTCCGCGGCCTCGACGACGCGCTCCATGACCCAGGCCACGCCGCGCACCGGCGCCAGCGGAAGAGTCGCGAGTTGAGTCAGCAGTCCCATGAGGACTCCTTAGACGAAGCTGTAGGCGGGCAGCGGGCCGACCAATCGCAGGTCGAAGTCCTCGCCCAGTTCCTTGGCGATGTCCTGTTCCGCGCCGAGGAAGGTCTTCTCGTTGTCCCGCTCCACAAGGAAGGACACATTCAAGAAGTCGTTCCCGGTCGGCTGCGACGAGCGTTCTTCCCGCGCGAGTCCGCGCAGCGCATCGAGGACTGCGACGGCGAGCCGATCCTGCCGCGCCTGCACTTCTTGGGAGACCAGCTCCCCGAGGGCGAGCGGCAGTTCCGGGCTGCTGCGGCCGCTTCTGATCTCGTCGTTGAGCTCGCGTGCCTCGTCGGACTCCTGAAGGATCTGGCGCAGCAGCGCATCCTCGTCCTGGGCGGCCTTCAGGTGGTATTCCACGCAGCCCTCCAGCGCCCGCAAGCGTTCGCTGAAATTATCCGTGCGGTCCTCCAGGACCGCTCGTACAGCGTCGTCGTCCACGGTGGTGAAGCCGAACTGCAGCGGCAAAACGGTGCCGTCGGTCATCAGCTGTTCCTGGACGGACTGGTGTGCGCTGAGGTCTCGGCGTTTGGGACGCAGCTCCTCGGGCGCGTCGCTGACGACCGCGGACAGCATTTCGGTGCGCACCGTGCGTAGCGTTGCAGGCGGGTCCCCCACCCCGTGGAGGCCGTCCAAGCGCTGCGGATGGGTGGCCCTGACAATGGAATACACGTATACAGCCATGGTTCACTCCTCGCGGCGCCGGGCGGCAGTCCGACGCCGCGGCCGCTCTCGCCTCTCCTCGGGCTCCTTGCGCCTCTTTTCTGACTGATCGGCCTCCTCGTCGTCATGCCCTCCCTTCAGGGCATCGGTCAGCACCTCAGCGGCCCCACTCAGAGCACCCTTGACTTTCCCATGGGCACCGCCCTCGGTCACCTCGCCGACCAGGTCGGTCAGCTGAGACGGAGCCTTGCGGCCCTCCTCCAAGTCGAGGCGGTTGCAGGCCTCCGCGAAGCGCAGGTAGGTATCCACGCTCGCCACGACGATGCGGGCATCGATCTTGAGGATCTCGATGCCCACCAAGGACACACGTACAAAGACATCGATCACCAGGCCGCGGTCCAGAATCAGCTCGAGGATGTCGTAAAGGTTCCCCGACCCTCCTCCGCCGGCCCTGGAAATGGTTCCTCCGCCTTGCGGCACCATAGTCATGGTGCCTCCCTTCAGCAGCTCACCCGTGGCTCCGAACGAGGCCGTTTCCGTTCGACCGGCGAGCGGTGCAGCAATGGTGTTCCGGCCCTAGCCACGCGGGTCGATCTGGGCTCGGGTGTAGCGGCGGGTGCGCTCGTACGCCAGAAGTTCGCCTTCCTCGTCCAGCGTCACCCGGTAACTCGCCATCACACTGGTAGTGCTGGGGATACGCTCCAGCTCCAAAACTTCCACGTCCGCCTGCCAGCCGCCCTCCGTCGGCTTCACCGCCGAGACGGACTCGGGTGCTCGCCCCAAAAGCTCCTGGAGCTGCTCAGCCGCATACCGCATGGCCCGCGGGGCCGAAACCCGACGGGCCGCACGCTTCGTTTCGCTCGTGCGGCTGCTGGCCCGTCCCGTGCTGGTTTTTCTGGTGGCCTTCTTGACGGGCTTCTTGCTGGACTGACGCCGATCGCGTCCTGTCTCGTCCTCTTCGCCTACGGCCATGTTCCCGCTCCGGAATCGGAGACGTCATGATGCCCGCGTCACCTTCACAGGACGCCGTTCCATGATATACGGCCTCGGCTGACCGCATCTCGGAGCTCGCCCCGTTGCTTCAGCGCCGGGCGCAGCCTGCTAACCGCGTGCCGTAACCTCCCCACTGGCTGCATAGCGCCATCGCTGCCGCATAAGAAACGCTTTGAGTGGTGCGGTGGTGGGCGCGCTGTCCCCCAAGGAGGGAGTCGCTCCCACTGAAGCCCTGGGCGCTGATGACGAACGCAAACGGCGATCAGTATCATGCGCGTTTCACCAGTGGTGGAACGTCGGTGTTCACTCTTTTGACCTCTCCGACGGCCCACTGTCGGAGAACAGGTCATGGCAGGCGCATGCCCATTCCCTGAGCAGTTGCCCTTGCGGTACGCAGGGATCACAGTAAAAAAGGAGAGGGCATGTGTGAGATCGGAGCACATCGTGATCATTCTCGGAATTATTTTGCTTGTCGTCGGGTTCGTGACCGGGATCGCCATACTCTGGACAATCGGGATTGTTCTCGCGGTTATCGGGGTTGTCTTGTGGATCTTGGGGTCGCTGGGGCACGCGGTCGCTGGTCGAAGGCACTACTGGTAGCCCGGCAGAGTCTCGCCACTCAGCGACTTGTGGAGGTTTTCTCTGGCCCCTGGTTGGAGGCCGCCACAGTTTTCAGGTACCGCCGACCCCGAAACACTTCGGCAGGTCTCCGAACTGGTCACCGAAGGCATAGTCCGTGACAACGTCGTCTGCGGCGACGATGTGGATGAGCATGTGCGGGCGGTCCGCGCTTATGTGGAGGCAGACTTCGACGAGGTGTTACGTCAACCAGATCGGACCGGATCAGCAGGGGTTCTTCGACCTCTACAGCACCAGCATCCTGCCTCAGTTTCGTGATAGCTGCAGACTGATTCATGACCGGACGCTCCTCCGTCACGACGTGCACAACGGGGCACTCACATGTCCCGGTCAATGCGGAAGCCGAGGAGCCATGGCTACAATCCAGGCCGCGGTCGCCAAACACTTCGTCGCGACCGCTTGCGCACCAGCCACGTCGACTCGGTGAACGACATCTCGCCCAGTAGCGGAACCGTCGTGCAACTGCCGGGAAAACGGTGGGCGGTGTACCGCGACGAGGTGGGGTACGCCAGCGCGCTCTCTGCGCGCTGCACACACCTCGGTTGTCTGGTGCAGTTCAATGACGCCGAGCAAGTCTGGGAGTGCCCCTGCTACGGCTCCCGCTTCGCCACGGACGGTTCGGTCCTGCACGGCCCCGCGACCCGGCCGCTGGAGCCACATGAGGTTCCGGGCGCCAAGGACTAGCCAGCGGCTGTCCGATGGGTCGCCGTGTGGATCCTCAGGCGTCCTGCGGGTACCAGCGCAGTTCCACGGTGTTGCCGTCCGGGTCCTGCACATAGAGGGAGGCCGCGGTGCCCTGGGTGCCGAAGCGCTCGCCAGGACCGTCCAGCACCGTGAAGACGTCGGAATCGATGACCTGCTGCCAGTCGAGCGGCTCGACCACCAGGCAGATGTGGTCGACGTTGGAGCCCTCTGGCCGCTCGTCGGACGCCTCGACGAGGTCGATGATGGCGGTGGGGCTCACCCGCACGGACGGGAAGGAGACCTTGCCGGCCCGCCACTTCTCCACCCGCACCGGTTGCAGTCCCAGCGGGCCGGTGTAGAAGGCGAGCGAGCGCTCGATGTCGGCGACGTTCAGGACGAGGTGGTCGAAGGCAATCACGCGCATGGGCGTCTCTGCAGGGTCGGGTCGGCCGGGGCGCCGGTGGTGGTACGACGGGGCCGGCGGCTCCGGGCCTCGCCGGCCCGGGGCGGTGGCTGTTCGCTGACTGTCTTGGCCTGCCCTTGACTTCAGCATTGCCGAGCAGGCATCCATTGGTCCAACGCATGTTTGTCATCCGATCCATCGTGTTTCACATTGGATCAATGGAGATCTCCAGCAGATGCGCTACGGCCTCGCGGTAGCGGAGACCGCGAGCTTCACCCGCGCCGCCGAGTGGTGCCACGTCGTCCAGTCCGCGCTCAGCCACCAAGTGGCCCGGCTGGAGAAGGAGCTGAGTGCCCGGCTGTTCGAGCGGACCGGCCGCCGGGTGCGGCTACCGACCACTGCCGGAGAGGCGTTCCTGCCCGCCGCCCGCCAGGCCCTGGGGGCGGCTGAGCAGGCCAGGGCGGAGGTGGCGGCGGCCACCCCGTCGTATCGATTCGCACTGCTGCGGGGACATACGTACGCGACGTTGCTTGTGGACCTCGACCCGGCGACCGATCGATGTGCTGCCCAGCAGGGAAGCCGCGCCAGCGCCCGGTGGCTCGCCGACCATCCTGAGGTGGAGGTCATCTGCCAGGACCGCGGTTCCACCTACGCCGAGGTAGCTGTGGAGAAGACTGTGCCAGGACAAATGCACATGCGTTCGGTCCGCGTTCGCCGATACGGGCACGCCTCTTCCGAAGCGGACCATTCTTTGGCCCCGGACGGAACCACGGACGTCCGCGCCGCATCGTCGCCGGTATCCGCGAACGGCACCCGGTCGCGCACGAACTCCTCTCTCAGGGATGCCCCGTTGCGTGGAGTCAGCCGGGATTTGCAGCTCGACTACCACCCGGTCCGACGCCATGCCAGCACTCCAGATGTCGACGATCTGCTGGTCAAGGTCACCTCCCGCCGGACGCTGGTGGACGACTTGAAGCCGTACATCTACAAGCGGTTCGCTGAGGCTGTCACAACGCCGGCCTGCCAGATCTTCCGTGAAGTCCGCGACCAGCGTTTTCGAGGCGATCCGCCCCGCCGCACCGGACGATGCGCAAGCCGCGCAAAGAGTCCTGCGGTGGATCACGACCCATCTGGACAGACTGCGTGCCGACATTGGTGGTCTGCGGCCCCGAAACGGGGTAGACCCCTGCCTGAAGTCGACGTCAGTCACGGCGTCACCTCTGTCGCCGTTGCTTCCTGGAGGGGGTTACGTCCTCTTCCTCTCCTTCTTCCTCTTCTTCTTCCTCGTATTCGCCTTCTTCTTCGTCCTCAGGCTCGTCCTCAGCCTCGTCCTCAGGCTCGTCCTCAGCCTCGTCCTCGTAGTCTTCGTCCTCGGGCCCGGGCTCGTCGTCCTCGGGCTCCTCCTCCTCGTATACCTCGGCCTCGGACTCCTCGCCTTGTGCGTCCTCCTGCTCGCCAGCCTCTTCTTCTTCCATGGCGTCTTCGTGGGACACGACAACTTCACCGTCTCGGATTTCACCGCGCCAGCCCTCGGGCTCTTCCTGGGCGAGGGAGACGTATCGCTGAAAGTGCTTGAAGTCGAGTCGCATGCGGCGCCCTTGGGCGCGCCACAGGTTGCCCGTCTTCTCGAAGAACCCGGACGGGTAGTACTCCACGACCAGGACGATTCGAGTCAGGCTGGGTGCCAGCTCATGGAAGCTGACCGCACCACGGGTAGTTCCCTTGGCTCCCTCGGACGTCCAAACGATGCGGTCGTCGGGAATCTGTTCTTGGACAGTCGCTTTGAAGCTGCGCGAGGAAGGGCCGACTTTGACCTTCCAGTTGCTGGACATCTCATCGGTCTTCGAGACGTCGCGAACGCCCTTCGCGAAGCTGCTGAAATGGTCGTACTGCGTCCAGTGGTCGTATGCGACACGCAGGGGCACTCCCACATCGAGCACCTCGATGATGTTCATGACCTTGCCGCCGCTCGACTTGCGTTTCCCCTTTCCGCCGCCGAACGCTTCCTTGACCTTCCCCACGACTTTGTCCTTGACGCCCTTGGCTTTCTCCCCGACGAATGCCTTCAGCGGGGAGTCGCCCTGGAGAATACGAGATCCGATCGCGGGAAGCGATCCGCTCTCGGCCATATCAGTGAGCTGCCCAGTGACGTCGGTCAGTTTGTCGCCCGCCTTCTCGGCGAGCCTCTCCATCTGTGCACTGAGGAAGTTTGACGCCTCTTCGCGAAGCCGCTCTGCACCCGACATTTGTCCCGTGGGCTGGTCTGTTTCCGTCCTGGTCATGACTGGCTACCTCCGACGATCGGCGCGCTTGGACGCTGCTCGTTTCGACGACGTCGTCTTTCGCGCGGCGGACTTCTTGGCCGGAGTAGTTTTTTTCGCAGCTGTCTTCTTTGGCGGGGTCGTCTTTCGCGCGGCGGACTTCTTGGCCGGAGTAGTTTTTTTCGCAGCTGTCTTCTTTGGCGGGGCCGTCTTTCGGGCGGCGGACTTCTTGGCCGGAGTAGTTTTTTCCGCAGCTGTCTTCTTTGGCGGTGTCGTCTTTCGGGCGGCAGACTTCTTGGCCGTCCGAGGCTTCTCTCCGTGGGCGGGAGTGGCCTTCTTGCGTGCCGCGCCCCCTCTGGGCTGGGCTGGTTGACGACTGCGGCGCCGCTTCGGCTGCCTCTCTTCCGGCTCTTCCTCCTCCTCTTCCTCGTATTCCTGTTCCGGCTGTTCCCCCTCTTCCGGCTGTTCCCCCTCTTCCGGCTGTTCCCCCTCTTCCGGCTGTTCCTCCTCTTCCTCTTCTTCCTCAGCCTGGCCCTCTTCGTACTCGGCCTCCGGCTCTTCCTCTTCCTCCTCCTCTTCCTCGTACTCCGCGCCTCCCTCCTCCGGCTCGTACTCCTCCTCGTACTCCTCTTCCTCCCTCTCATCCTGCTTCTCACCGAGCCGCGCCGTGCGGTCGCTGATGGCGTCAGCCAGCGAACTCATGCCCCGGTCGGCGGCGGCAGCCACTGCCTTACGGCCTGCGTCGAAGACTTCCCCCGTCAGCTGCTCCTGCAGCTCGGCGAACTGGGGAATCTCTCCGAGTCTGCGCATTCCTTCGGCGGCAAGCTGGCGGGGTTCAAGGCCGAATCGTCTCCCCGCCAGATACGTCGCAATTGTCAGCGCCAGCCGGCCCTTCTTCGTCCGGCCCAGCACATAGCCGCCCACTACTGCGGCTGCGAGGGCCACCTTGGCCGTGTCATCCATGAGTGCGTCACCTTCGATCGTTCGGTGCGGGGCCGACCTGTGCAGCATGCAGCCGGTCGAGCAGCCTTTCCTCTTCCCGGTTCGAACTCCTCCGTGCTGATATCTCCGTCTTCAAGCTCCCGGTTTAGTACAGCCAGCTGGGCACGAAGCACCCCTGGGTCGTGCAGCTCGTGCTCGGCAGCATCGTTGAGCTTCTCCGCCACCCAGATCACTCCGCGGACGGGTGCGTTGGGGAGCGTGATCAGTCCCGTGATCAGTCCCATGTCAAACTTTGGCGGCCTGCACGGGAGTGCCTGCAGCGGCGACGAAGTTGCAACAGGGCAGCGGGCCCGCAAGACGCAGCTCGACGTGTTCGCGGTCTGCGCTTCCGAATCGCTCCGCCGTGCTTCGGAAGTCGTCGTTTGCGCCACGCGGCTGTCGTCGAAGTTTTCCCGCCGCGCGGCCGACGTTCTTCTGCCATGCATCCAAGTCTGATCGGTATCGGGCGCCTCGCACCTTGAGGAGCTGTCGGGCGCACCAGCCGGGGTGGGCGACTGCTTTGGTGATTGATGTTTTGGACATCACCTTCGACGGCCGTCTCTCAGCAGTCCGCCAGAAACCTCAACAACGTGAGCTGCCCGGTCGTTTGGCAGAGCCGCATGAAGGCCTCCCGCTGGTCGGTGGAGATGCCGAATTCCACACCGAACTCAGAAGGCCCTCACCTGTTCAAGATCACCACATCGGCGATAACTGTCACCGACCTTCGTGGACAGAGCACCTAGGCGATGCGGCGGGCGCGGTGGTGGACTTCCCGGAGTCGGACCTCCGACGGGAGGCGGTCCAGGCCTGCCGAGTCCCGTGCGTGTGCGAGCGTTTCCCGGCTCAGTTGCTCCAGAGTTTGCGCCGGTTCCGCTTGAGGCTTTAGCAACAGCCGTAGTCGTGCCACCGGGGCATTACGCCGACCCGTCAGCCGCACCTGAGCCCGCGAGATCCCGTCCAGGACCTGCGCCTCTTCCTCCATTGCGTCCTCCAGCGCGCGGCCGTTGAACCGGGCCGTCGAGTCGTCTGCGCTCTCGATGAGGACCTGGCCCAGCCGGTGTCTGCGCAGTTGCGCCAGAAGCCACCACAGCAGCAGCCCGAGAAGCACGGCGAGCACTGCAATGACGGCCAGCCACCACCAGTACTCTTCCCGTCACCGGGTGCGTCCCTCGGTGCCCAGCACGACATCGTTCGGGCCTCGGAAGGGCCACCAGCCCGGCACGTCGAACCCCCGGTGGCGCTGCAGATCCAGCCCACCCAGCAGCACGCCGCCACCCAGGGCGAAAAGTCCAAGGCCGAGTAGCCCCAGCAGCACCCGGTTCACCGCCTTGAGCATGGGACACACTTCACCCCCTTCTTCGGGCGCCGGACGCGCACGTCCAGCGTGGGCTGCTGGGCGAGCCCCAAGTTCGTTGCGGCTTCGCTCAGCGCGGCGTCCAGATCCGTGTGGGCCTCGTTGAGATCGCGGAAATGTACCTGTGCCCGGGCTTTGACCTTCCGGCGGCCGACATCGACCCGTGCTGATTGCACACCGGACACCTGTACGGCTCGGTCGCGCAGAATCAGGGCGGCTGCGTGGTGGTCGAGCCCGGCGCGGACCTCCCCTGTTCTGGGGATTCCGGTGGGATGCCGCATGGGTAGCAGTCTGCGCAGTCCCGGCGTCACCGCCAGCAGGAAAAGCCGCACGGAGCCGACGCCCACCGTTACGAGTAGCCGTGATCCAGGCCGGCCCCAGGAAACCAGGGGCAGCAGTGTGGGCCCTGACGTGGCTGCGCTGGGGAGGTGAGTGCCGGGTCTGTCTCCGCGCGCAGGGCGCAGGTTTTGCATCCATGGCCTGTTGTCTGGGTGTCTGCACCCTCCTTCTGAGGGGCGATGAACCCGAGGAAGTGGAAGGGACTGTCATGAGACACGGCGGCAATGTGATCGCGGAGCTCACGGCCGATCATCGTGAGCTGGAGGCACTGTTTACGCAGATCGAAGTGCAGCCAGTCGACCATCCCCAGCGGCGCGAGCTGGCCGACCGGCTGACTGCGGAACTGGTACGGCACTCGGTTGCCGAGGAGTTGCACCTGTATCCGGCGGTACGCAATCACGTATCGGACGGTGCGGCACTGGTGGTCAAGGAACTCGCCGATCATGCCAAGGTCGAGCAGATGCTCAAGGACCTCGAAGACCTGCACGCCGTTGATCCGCAGTTCAACGACATCGTCGCGAAGCTGAAGCTTGCGGTCGCCTCCCACATGCGCGAGGAGGAGCATGAACTTTTCCCAAGACTCGCAGCGTCCCTCCCACCCGAGAAGCTGGACGAGCTGGGGCGACTGGTGCGCCAGGCCAAGGAGATGGCCCCCACCCGCCCCCACCCCTCGCTCCCGAACACCCCGCCCGCCAACAAGCTGCTCGTGCCCGGGGTCGGGCTGGTGGACCGCGTACGCGACTTGCTCAGCGGCCGCAAGACCACAGGTTGAACCCCAGGCCGCCAGCATGTCTCGCCTTCCATCACACAGCCGGAGGAGTATCGAATGTCGACCCTCGAAAAGATCAGGCCGGTGACCGGCGCGCCCTGCTGGGTGAATCTGATGGCGCAGGATCTGCGCGCAGCACAGTCCTTCTATACCGATGTCATGGACTGGAAGTTCCGGGAGAGCATCCTGGGCGGCAACTTTTCGGTGACTCTGGCCTATGGTGAACCGTTCGCCGGAAGTGCTCCAGCCCGGCTGGACCTGCAGACCCGCGACGCGTTCGAGGCCGTCATCCTCTACGCGGAGATCTTCGACTGGGCCCAACCGCCCGACGGTTGCACGGTCGACTACGCGCAGGACCACGTCCTCATCCAGGCCGCGGGACACACCGTCGCCACCCTGCGCGGCGGAGGTATTGAAACCGACCCGGACCCGAGAATCCAGCCCCCGGTGGATTGTGGACTTCCGTGTCCAGAGCAGCAAGCAGGCCGCGGCGGCCGCCGTTGCTGCCAGGGGCGAATCGTCACCAGTTCCCTCACTCGCCGATGCCTCATTCGACGCCTTCGTCATTCGCGATCCCGATGGCGCCCTTTTCACCGTGTCCGATACCTGACGACAGCGACCCGCCGCTGGCGGAACGAAGAGGAAGGGCGCCAAGCGTGCATACCGGACGCCAGCCCCCGTCCTCACCCTTGGACTGGACGGTCGAGCAGGGCATCGGCGAAGGCCGTCGCGCGAGCAGGCAGTGAGCCTGCCCGCCGAGGACAGCGCACTGGCCTGCCGTCTCTGTCGTCCGGCATACCGCGCTCGGCCTGCTGTGGTGCGCTGCGTCTCCGTATGCGATCACACCCGCTCCGCATGAGGATCGGTTTACGGGCGGTGGCCCGGTTGCGCCCCGACTCCCTGCGCGGGGGTTGGCACCCTTCCCCGGCGCCCCGGTGTGCTGCCTGGCACAAGAGTAGGGGCTCGCCGCTCGTGTCCTACGGCGACGCTGTGACGTGTGGCTTCTTGCGGTGTCTCAGCCGTGTCCAGCCGGTCAGTCTCACGATGGTGTCCGAATCCTTAGGGTCGGCCGCGAGGGACAAGCGACTGACCTGCGGAGTCTTACGAGAGGACACCGACATGGGAGCGGGGGCGGCCACATCGAGGCGTGGAGGGCAGGTGCGGCAGGCAGAAGGCGGCTGACTGCGATCTCCCTCGGTGCGGAAATCGCCATGGGGGTCCTTCGACCCGACCTGGAGCTGTTGCCGGGGTGCCTGATCAGAGCCGCATGGTGGCCTGTGATCCGTTTGCACGCCGGCATGGATGAGTCCTCCCGTGAGCCGGAGGCGCACATTAGGAGCGGTCCGCTCAGTGGGTATTTACGGCGAGCGCCGCGTCGATCTCTCGCAGGAAGGGGTCCAGATCATCTGGGTTGCGAGAGGTGATGAGCGTCCAGCCGTGGGAGTCGTTCTTGATGACCGGCTCGTCGTCCCATTCATGCGCGCCCGGCGCCCCAGCGGCGAACGCACAGCGGGAAGCCGAAGCAGGAAGCCACTGTGCTGTTCCTCAGCACATGCGCTGAGCGGGCAGATGGGGCTGCTTTTCCCGGCGTTCATCCACGTTCATCCAGGGAAGGCCCCGAGACCCGTTTCCGGCGCCCCACGACCCGCAGCTGTCGTCTGGACCAGGTCCGGGCGAACCCGACTGCCAGCCAGATGCGGAGCTGCCCCCTGGGGCCAGGTCCCGGGTTCCACCCGGTTCCCCGATCTGCCCGACCGGCTAGCGCGCCGCCCTACGGCGACACCTCACCGATTGCGGCCTCAGATTGACCGGCGCAAGGTGGAGACGTAAGACCCCTCACAGTGAAGGACAGAATTGTCATGGGTAAGGGAAAGGCGAAAGCCAAGCAGGTCAAGGGCAAGCTGAAGGAAACCGCTGGCGGTGCCTTGGGCGACGAGCTGATGCAGGCAGAGGGCCGCGGCGAGCAAATGACGGGAAAGGCCCAGGAGGCCGCAGCAAAGGCGGCTGAGCGGCTGAAGAAGTCCGGACAGTAGGACCTTGATCGCAGAGGGGGCCGCGAACCCGGTGCTGGCCGCCCGCCTCCGCACCCGGATTGTGGGTCTGCGGGACGAACGCGTCCACCATCCCGCGGCCCGCCTGCAGCCGGATCTCAGCACGGCGCTCGGCGACGTAGCCGCGGACCATCTGGTACGAGATCTCGTCCGCACCGTGCTCGTCCACCAACCGGTCGAAGATTCGCTTCACCGTGTGGCGCTGCTTGCGTGGAGCGTTCAATGTCGGCCTGGTGCCGGGCATCGCCGTGCTCGCGGCCGCCGCTGTGCTCCTCGTCCGCTGGCGCCGCGCGGCCGCCCGCCGGCGCGGTGGGCACTACACCCCAGCCGAATTCGCGGGGCTCGATGACCACGGCCTGGCTGCGGCCGCCGAATGGATGCTGCTCCGGGACGGCTGGCACGTCATCGCCATGCCGGTCGCGAGGCGGCCGCGCCTGTACGCACGCGACCGCGGCGGCCGCCAGCTCGACGTGCGGTTCCCGCCCGACGGACGAGGCAGCGGACGAGGACGTGCAGACCGGTCCCGCTCCGCCGCGCGAGGCGGGCCGCCACGGGGTCGATGACCTGATCCGGGTCCTGGTCAGCAAAGGCGCGTGCAGCCGCACCGACGGGTGCGCAGCCGGGGCCGAGCGTCGAGTCGCGCGAACCACGGGCCACACCAGGGCCTGGTCGCTCTGCGCCCTGTGAAGCCCGACGGCGAAGACGAGGACGACGGACACAATGGTCAGCCACATCCGGGGCCGTGCACTCTGGCGGGCTCATCGTGAGCCAGAGCTGGCTGGGGAGGGCACCGAGGTGCGCCAGGCCCGCCGCCGCACCTGGCTCGTCATCGACCAGCACGCCGTCGGTCGCCCACTGGTTGAACCTGGTCAATACCGTGCCATCCGCTACACCGAGCGCCTGGACGAAGCCGCCGCAGTCGCCTCGGTCGGATCCAAGGGCGACTCCTACGACAATGCCCTCGCCGAGGCGTTCAACAGCCTCTTCAAGGCCGAGCTAATCCGCAACAAGGGCCCCTGGACCGGCATCAACGATGTCGAGATCGCCGTCGCCGAGTACATCGACTGGTTCAACCGAAGACGCCTCCACGGCGAGCTCGGCCACGTCCCACCCGCCGAGTTCGAAGCCCGCCACACCCCAACGACCACCCCAGAACTCATACTGAAAACCAGCTAATCCACTCTCCATCAAACCCAGGGCTTGACATGCTCTACGCCCCGTGACCTGCCTGGAAGACCGTGCCTGCCGACGCATCATCCCTGATTCCGGCTGCCCTTGACCGGCTCCGCGAGCAGTCCGACGTCGAGCCCGGGGAGGTGCCCGGCCTGCTGGAGCGGCTGGCTCAGGTGCCGGATCCGCGCGATCCGCGCGGCGTGCGCCATGCCCTGGCCGTCGTGCTCACGCTGACCGCGTGCGCGGTGCTGACCGGCGCGACCTCGCTGATGGCGGTCGGCGAGTGGATCGCGGACGCGCCGCCGCACGTGCTGGAGCGACTCGGCGTGCGCCCCGATCCAGTACTGCCCCGGAGGCTGGTGCCCTCGGAGGCGACGGTCCGCCGGCTGCTCGCCCGTATCGACAGTGATGCCCTGGACCGGGCGGTGGGCGGATGGCTTGCCGACCGCCGGCCCGAGAGCACCGGGCTGCGCGGACTGTCCGTGCACGGCAAGTCCCTGCGCGGTGCGGCGAAGGCCCAGGGGCGGAGGATCCACCTACTCGCTGCGGTGGAGCACACCACCGGGCTGGTCCTGGCCCAGCTCGACGTCGGAGAAGACCGGTGAGGTCACCCGCTTCCAGCCGCTGCTCGACACCGTCGCCGACCTGGCCGCAACCGTGGTCACCAGCGACGCGCTCCATACGCAACGCGAGCACGCCGCCGACCTCCTGGGCCGCGGGGCCCATTACATCGCGATCGTCAAGGGCAACCAGAAGAAGCTGCGCAAGCAACTGAAGTCCCTTCCCTGGAAGGACATCCCGTTCCAGGGCCGCGCCTGGGGCACCGGCCACGGCCGCGCGGAGATCCGCCGGATCAAGGTCGCCACCGTGAACAACTTGCTCTTCCCCGGCGCCCGCCAGGCCGTCCAGATCAAGCGCCGCCGCACCGACCGCAAGACCGGCAAGACCACCATCACAACCGTTTGCGCGGTCACCAACCTGACCGCCGAGCAGGCGACCCCCGTCCAACTCGCGAGACTGATCCGCGACCACTGGAAGATCGAGGTCCTGCACCACATCCGCGACACCACCTTCGCCGAGGACGCCTCCCAGCTGCGGACCGGCAACGCACCCCGCGCGATGGCGACCTGGCGCAACCTCGCCGTCGGCGCCCTCCGGCTGAGCGGCGTCAAGAACATCGCCGCCGGCCTCCGTCGCAACGCACGCGACGCCCGCCGACCCCTCGCACTCCTCGGCCTCGCATGATCACAAAACGGGCGCCCGCCGACTACGCCGAAACCCTGCTTGGGGGCGTGCCCGGAAACAAGCCCTGACTCGTACTGAGCGCACTTCTCGCCTGGCCAAGCGACCTTACGATCTCCGGTACGCCGGGATCTCGTTCTGGCTCTACTCCGGAGTGGACCCGGCCGAATGCGCCCGCCGCGCCGGTCAGAGCATCGAGGTTCTCTTTCGCTACTGCGCCAAGTTCCTCGACGGCCTTCGAGAGCAGGCGAAGCGCCTCATCGAGCAGTCCATGAACGAGTGGCAGCGCGTCAGCCAAGGTGAAGCACCCGGAGGGGTCAACTGGAGGTTTGGTCCGTGACTGGTCCGGAAGCACTGGTCAGGAGGGGTACAGCCGTGGGAGGAAATGGGAGTCAGCGCGCAAGCCGGGCTCGGTCGAGAGCGGGCTGAGCGAAAGGCGCCTGACGGGTGAAAATCCAGGTCAGGCGCCTTTTCGCATGTGTCTAGAAGAAGCCCAGCTTCTTTGGCGAGTAGCTCACCAGCGGGTTCTTCGTCTGCTGGTGATACACCGCCCGCTTGGCTCTGACCAGCGCAAATGTGCCATGCGGATGGGCATGGGCGGACCTTGGTCCGGGTATGGTCCGGATCTTGCGTCGGTTGGCGCGACCGCCGCTCCCAGCGCCGTGCAGGCTGGTGCGGTGGTGCTGCGCGGGCAATTGACGGTGCCCGAGGGCGCGAGCGAAATCGTGGTGTTCGCGCATGGCAGTGGCAGCAGTCGGCACAGCCCGCGCAACCGGTTCGTGGCCGCCGGACTGAATCGGGCCGGGCTGGGCACCCTGCTGTTCGACCTGCTCACCAAGGAGGAAGAGATCGAGTTGTGCCTCGCGGTTGAGGTCGAGCACCAGCTGGTCATGGCCCCCGACGATCAGCAGCGTGGGCGCCGTCACCGCCGGCAGTCGTGGCCCCGCCAGGTCGGGCCTGCCGCCCCGCGAGACGACCGCGGCGATCCGCGCTCGTGGCTCGGCGGCTGCCCACAACGCGGCTGCCGCGCCGGTGCTGGCGCCGATGCACCTCGGCGCACGGGGGTGGGGCGCGGTTGTGGTCAACGACTCGACCTACGGGCACGAGATCATCCGAGACGTCCGCGCCGACGGCGGCGGCATCACCATCACCGTCCGGCTCTCCCTGCTACGCGCTCCCCGCTTCCCCGACCCGGATGCCGACCAGGGCCACCACCGCCTGCACTACGGGTTCGTCATCGGCGCCGACATCGCCGACACCGTCCGCGAGGGCTACGCGTTCAACCAGCCGGAGCGCAGCCTCTGGTCCAACCGCTCGTCACCGCGGATAACGAGGCCGTCGTCATCGAGACAGTCAAACTTGCCGAAGATCGTTCCGGCGACATCGTCGCGCCTCTACGAGGCCCACGGCGGACGCGCCCGGACCGTCCTGACCGCCGGCTTCCCGCTGGCGTCGGCGGCCGACACCGATCTGCTGGAGCGCGAACTCGACCCGCCCGAGAACGTGGACGCCGTAAAAGCGGACGGCCGAAGGGTGCTCCTGGCACTCCGCCCGTTCCAGATCCTCACTCTTCGGCTGAGGCCGGGTGACTGACCGAGGCCCTCCGGGACGGGCCGTCTCCACCGCCCGCAGCATGCTGGTGGGATCTCACCCCGCGACGCGCACACTCCGACCGGGGTCGCCTCCGCGCGCGCCGCCGGCTGCTCGATGCTGGCTGTTCCCTCCATCGTGCCGATCGCCAGGGCCGACGGGATCACCCTGCTGGAGAGCCTCGAACGGGCCGACCTGGCGCTACTCTCCGCGCTCACCGTGCCGACGACGCCGACCGCCTGATGCCGTCACCCGCTGCCTGGGACAGCCCGTGTTGGTGCCCTGGATGGTGAGTTCGCGGATGAACTCCGCCAGAGCCGCGAAGACATGGAAGGCCGGGCGCCGGCCGGACGTGTTACTGAATTTGAATGTGTGATGTCGGTCTGATCGTGGTCAAGCGTCCATGGGTTCTGTCAATCGCCGAAGGGACTCTGGCCGGTGCGGACCAAATCCGGGTCCTGCGAGGCCGGCAGCAAGCGGCGGGTCACGGCGATCCCGTTGCTGCCAGGCGGTGCGCGCCGGGTGGCCCTGCCGACTCGCACTACTTCGAGACCTGGGCCGGCAGGTCAGAACGGGCCGTGGAGGCTGCCGAGTCTGTCGGTCAGACGCAGATTCTCGGAGTAGTCGACGGGGCAGGCGATCACGGAGACCGTGTCGTCGTCGAGGGCGTGGCGCAGCACGGGCAGCAACTGGTCGGCGGCCGCGATCGCGTAGCCGCGTGCGCCGAAGCTTTCGGCATAGGCGACCAGGTCCGGGTTGGTGAATCGGGTATGGCTGTGGCGGCCGAGTTCGAGTTCCATCTTCCAGGTGATCAGGCCGTATTCTTCGTCCACCAGGACGAGGACGACCAGCGGGACTCGTTCGCGGACGGCAGTCTCCAGTTCCTGGGAGTTCATCAGGAACGAGCCGTCGCCCATCATCGCCAGGACTCGTCGGTCCGGCCGGGCGAGCTTGGCGGCGATGGAGCCCGGTAGTGAGAAGCCCATGGTGGACAGGCCGTTGGAGACCAGGCAGGTGTCCGGTTCGTAGGTGGGGTAGAGGCGGGCCATCCACATCTTTCCGGCGCCGGTGTCGGCGAGCACGATGTCGTGGCGGTCCAGCGCGGTGCGGACATCGGTGACCACGCGTTGCGGCACCAGGGGGAACGCGTCGTTCTCGCGTCCGTACCGGAGTTCTTCGTCGAGCAGCGTACGGATCTTCTCGCTGCTTGCCGAGTCGTAGGTGAGTCCGTCGGGCAGCGCTGCCGCCAGTGCGTCCAGCGCCTGTGAGGGGTCCCCTTCGACGCCCACCGCGACCGGGTAGTGGGCGTCAACCTCGGCGGGGAACCGATGCACGTGAAGGATCCGCTTGTCGCCGTTCGGGTTGATCTTGATCGGGTCGAACTCCTGGATCTCGTAGCCCACGCAGATCAGCACGTCGGCCGCGTCGAAGCCGAAGTTGCCATAGTCGTGACGCATGAAGCCGACCGCACCGAGAGCGTTCGGGTGATCGTCGGGGAAGACGCCCTTGCCGTGGAACGTGGTCGCGACCGGGATGTTCAGCCGCTCGGCGAACCGCACCAGGGCGGCCGAGGCCCCGGCTCTGGCGGCACCGTGGCCCGCGAGCACGACGGGGTGCCGTGCAGCGGTGAGCACCTCGACCGCCCGTCCGATCTGGGAGGGAGACGGCGCGTCGGCGCGCACCGTGTCGATCTGCAAGGGTGCCAGCTGCTCGGCTGGACGCTCTGCTTCGATGTCCTCGGGCACCGCCAGGAACACGGCGCCGGGGCGCTCGCTCTGCGCGGTCTTGAACGCCTTGCGCATCATCTCCGGCACCGCGGCCGGACACTCGATGCGGGCCGCCCACTGCGTGACGGGAGCGAACATCGAGACCAGGTCGATGACCTGGTGTGACTCCTTGTGGGTACGGCGCAGCGATCCCTGCGCGGTCAGGGCCACCATCGGCGCGCTGTTGGTCATGGCGTCCGCGGTACCGAGCAGCAGATTGATCGCGCCGGGCCCCAGCGTGGCCGAACACACCCCGGCCTGGCCGGTCAGCCGCCCGTAGATCTCAGCCATGAACGAGGCAGCCTGCTCGTGGCGCACCAAGACGTAACGGATCCCGGAGCCGTTCAACGCGTCGACGAAGCGGATGTTCTCCTCACCGGGAATCCCGAAGACGTACTCCACGCCCTCGGCCCGCAGACAACGCACCAACAGGTGCGCGACGTCCTCCACTGCTGCCGTGTTCCGCGACCCCGTCGCGCCTTCGGTGCTCATCAGACGAACGTAGGCACGCCCGCCTGGCCCGGCCACTCATCAGCCGGCGACCGGGGCCGCCGGTGGTGGGTACCGGCCAGCGCCTGAGCCCAGGCACCGTGAGCGCCGTCGGCGCCATTCGGAGGTGTTGTGATGGCGGATGCCGTGGTCGGCCCGCACGCTGGAGCCGGATGTGGATGCGCCGCCGCGCACGGTGCGGGGGCAGGGCTCTGGGACGCCGGATCCAGCGGGAACTCGACCTCGAAGTAGCCAGCCTCCGCGCCCGCGGCTGATCAACCGGTCCCGGTACCGATCGCGGGACTCGAGCTGCGTCACCCGAGCCGAAGGCCGGATCCGGGCCGCCCGCGCAACGGGACTGCGCAACGGGACTGTGCAACCTGCCCGTGCACGAAAAGGTGTTGGGGCGCCCCCGGGCAATCCTGCTCTGCAGAGCAGCTGCTCGCCGGCTCTCTATGGGGGGCGAACGGGACCCGGTCGGCGGCCTGTTGTCGCGTTGCTCGGTGATCGGGGTGGCTCGCCCTGACCTGTGGCCGAGCGGCAACGGGGCCCTGTCGTTCTGCCGAAGCATCTGGTCAGGGATGGTATGTGATGTGCAGGTGAGCTGCGGCATTGTTGGCGTACCCCCTGGGATTCCAGACGATCGCCGGGGATTCGGCCTGCACGGCCGCGGTGGAGTCCCAGGCGCGTGCGATGATCTCGGCCTCGCCCGGGGGCAGGGTGAGCGTGGCGCGCCAGTGCTGCCACGTCCAGGGGTTCTCCGGTGGGTCGAGATCCGCGTGGGTCCAGGTGCCGCCACCGTCGGTGGAGACATCCACGCGCGCCACGGTTCGGTCGTCCCCGGCGAAGGCGAACCCGCTGACCTCGGTCGGGCCGGACGCCAGGTGGGCGTTCTTGCCGGGCTGCAGGATGGCGCAGTCGATGGCGATCGGACCGAGGGTGATGCCGACGCCGGGTCCAGTCGCCCCAAGGCGGCTTCCGGGGGCAGGATGCTGTATTCGGTCTGGAAGTCGCGGCCAACCCCTGGCGGGGCCGGTACGACGTCGGTGACCTCACGGGCAGCGAATGGGTGGCCGTGCGCCTTCCCGGAGCGCGGATCGTGAAGGCGTTCAACACCCTGTTTGCCGCGTTCATCGCCGCGGACCCCCAGCACGAGGAAGGCCGCCAGGTGGTCTTCTACGCGGGCGACGACGCCGACGCGAAGGCGGCCGTGGCCGCTTTGCTGAACCAGTTCGGGTTCGCCGCATTGGACCTCGGTAGTCTGCGAGAGGGCGGGCGGCTGATGCGGCTCGACGGCCCGCTCAGCACCGCACTTCCTGCTTCAGGATGCCGGCTGACGACCCAGACCTCGGTCACATCGGGGGCGCGCACGCCCAGCGCACACAGGAGGAGCGTCATGAGCCGTCGTGTCGTCTACACCCGCGGCGGGTCGCCCGCCCCCTCGTGTGCCCGCCAGGGCCATCGCCCGGTCGACGCCGCCGGATCGCCTCTGAACAAGGAGTTACGTGATTTCCGAACGCACATCAGAGCGGGCGCGGGAGCACGGCTCGCTAGTCGGGCCTCGCACTGTCGGAGCCGGGTGGCCAAGCGCTGGTTGCACGCGTAAGGGCTCGGCAGTGAGGTCGACCACGTGTCCCGCACTCTGTCATCGCTCAACTCGCCCCGCCATCAGGAGCGCCGTAGCATGACCGCTGTGAAGGTCGCGATTCTCGACGACTACCAGGGGGTCGCTCTCGAGTGCGCCGACTGGGGACGTCTGGACGCCGAGGTCGAGGTGTTCACCGACCACATCCTGGATGTGGACGAGCTGGTCCGCAGGCTGGCCGGCTTCGAGGTGGTCGTCGCGATGCGCGAGCGCACGTGGTTCACCGCAGAGGTTCTACGCCGGTTGCCCGATCTGCGGCTGCTGGTCAGCACCGGCCCGCGGAACGTGGCGATCGACGTGGCGGCCGCCGCCCGGCAGGGCATCGTGGTCTCCGGGACCGGATACTTCGGGGAACCCACCGCCGAACTCACCTGGGCGCTGATCCTTGCCGCCGCACGCAACCTCCCGGTCGAGGAACGTGCGATGCGGGACGGCGGCTGGCAGCACACGGTCGGCACTGGGCTGCACGGAAAGACCCTCGGCCTTCTCGGACTGGGAAACCTGGGCAGCAGTGTGGCCAGGATCGGCCAGGCGTTCGGCATGGACACCATTGCCTGGAGCCAGAACCTCACGCCCGAACGTGCCGCCGAGCACGGGGTGACGGCAGTGACCAGACAAGAGCTGTTCGCCCACGCGGACGTGCTCTCAGTGCATCTGGTGCTCAGCGGCCGCACCAGGGGACTGGTCGGCAGCGCGGAACTCGCCGCGATGAAGCCGTCCGCCATCCTGGTGAACACCTCGCGGGGGCCGATCATCGATCAGGACGCCCTGCTGGACACCCTGCGGCGCAAGGCCATCAGGTGCGCGGCGCTCGATGTCTACGACGTCGAGCCGCTGCCCCCTGAGCATCCCTTCCGTACGCTGCCGAACACCGTACTCACCCCGCACATCGGCTACGTGACCCGCGAGCTCTACGAGGTCTTCTACCGCGACGCGGTCGAGGACATCGCTGCCTTCCAAGCCGGACAACCGATCCGCGTCGTCACCTAGCCTTCGACGGGGCACGAAGGTGCCGACCGCGGCTTGGCCAGCAGCGGCCCGGGCAGCGAGCAGGTCTGGCGGCCGGACCCGTGGGAGAGGACACCGGCGTTGCTCCGGCTGAGGTGCCGGCGTCTCCGGCGGGCGCTGCCGACGTGTGCGGGCTACGATCGCTGCATAGGGCTGGGCCTGACAATGCCCATTCGCCATGGCGTGGCCGGCAGGTACGGCACATTTCCGTCGTCAGCAGAACGACGGCAGCTGGGGGAAGACATTGTGGCGCTTATGCGCGAGGGAGTCATCGAAACCTCTCCCGGGCGCAAGTATTCCCTCGACGAGATCGGTGAAGCCGTCGCTCAAGCAGAACAGAAGGGCAGACAGGGAAAGGTGTTCCTGGTACCCGGAAAGTAGCGAGGACCGGTTTTGTGACCCGCAGCGCGGCGCTGGAAGCGCGGTATGAACGCCACGTCGTCGCCGATGCTTTCGGCCGCCTCCTGCGGGAGTCCTTCACCGTCGATCCAGGCGTCATCCCGGGTCTGATCCCCATCCGACGTCTGCGCTCGGCGAACAGTCGCAGAGCCAGGAGGTTCCACGTGACGGAGCTGCGCTACGACGTGTTGGTCTTCGACGGGGTGCGCCGCGAACGGTCCACGCGTCTGCCCGACGGAGGTCCGATCGTATCCTCGCCGCTGGCCTGCACCTTGATCCTCGGTGAGACGGACGCGGTCCTGGTCGACCCGCCGTTCACCCGCGATCAGGTGCACGGCCTCGGCGACTGGATCGAGCACTGGGGCAGACGACTGGCCTACATCTACGCCACCCATGGGCACGGCGACCACTGGTTCGGCACCGATCTGCTGATGCAGCGATTCCCCGACGCCGTGCCGTACGCGACCGAGGGAACGATCCGGCTGATGCACAAGCAGGCGACCGAGGGGCGCGAACAGACCTGGGACGTGGACTTTCCCGGACTCATTCCCGACAGTCCCATGGTGTACCAGGAGATTCCGGCAGCGGGGTTCGAACTGGAAGGGCACCGCCTCCTGGCGGTGGAGACCGGCCACACCGACACCGACGACACCAGCGTCCTGCACGTGCCGTCGATCGGCCTCGTCGTGGCCGGTGACGTCGCGTACAACGGAGTTCACCAGTACCTGCTGGAAAGCCCCGGCGGCGGAATCGAGAAGTGGCTCACCGCGCTCGACGCCGTCGCCGCGCTGCGCCCACGCGCGGTTGTCGCGGGCCACAAGAACAGAGAGCTCCCCGATGACCCGTCGATCCTGGAACAGACCCGCGACTACCTGCTCGACGCGCAGCGCCTGTTGACAGCGAGGCCGAGCCCGCGTGAGTTCTTCGACCAGATGCTGCAGCTCTATCCGGATCGGCTCAACGTGAGCCCGGTCTGGTACAGCGCGCTGGCACTCCTGTCATGACCAGCCTCGCCGGCCAAGGCAGACCCCCGTGAGGAACTCTTCGGCCACCGCATCAGGTGGTGGGCCCGAGAAGCCGACCCGCCAGAGCCCGTGCTTTTGTCTCGCGCCGTAGTGGCTCGGGAAGCTGCGGGGTGGCGGGTGGTCGGAATCCAGGACGTGCCGACAACGGCGGATTCCTTGGACGCGGCGTGGCGGGCAACGGACTGAGCTGGAGGCGGGCGGATAGGAGCGTGACCCGGGTGGCGCATGCTGACAGGCCGCAGCAGGCGGGACTTGACGTCGATCAGCCGCGACGTCCAGGCGACGTCATCAGCGGCGACCTGGTGTTCATCCGGAGGCCTTTGGACCGGCGGGCATCCGCTGGGCGACGCGCCTTCCGCGGTCACCGTGCCGACGCTGCTCATCACCAGTGACGACACGTTTGCCTCACGTCCACTTGTCCGCGAGCAGGTGGCGAGCCGATTCGAGCACTGCGAGACCGCTTACGTCCCTGGCGCCGGGCACTGGCCCCACGTCGAACAACCCGCAGCCGTGGCACGCATCCTCACTGACTACGTGAACAGCATCGCAAACACATGAAGGGGTGAAGGTTCATGGGCTTTGAGCAAGTGCTCGTGCCCGCCGCTGACAACATACAGCTGCACGCCTGGGTGTTCCGCCCGCCCACGGACGACGGTCCCTTCCCGGCGATCACGATGGCGCACGGCTTCGCCGGAGTGAAGTACCAGAACCTGCAAGGCTATGCGGAACGCTTCAGCCAGGCGGGGTTTGTCGTCCTTGTCCACGATCACCGTGGATTCGGTCTCAGTGGAGGTGAGCCGCGTGGCGACATCGACCCCTGGCAGCAGGTTGCGGACTGGCGACGGGCGATCTCGTTCCTGGAGAGCCTCGACGACGTCGACGTCCATCGGATCGGGCTCTGGGGATCCAGCTACGCCGGCGGACACGCGATCGTACTGGCGGCCACGGACCGGCGAATCAAGGCCGTGGTCGCGCAGGTCCCGACGATCAGCGGCTACGAGCAGGGCCTTCGCCGCGTGCCCCCTGACCGCAAGCGCGCGCTGGAGGACCGGTTCGACGACGACGAACGCGCTCAACTGACGGGCTACCAAACCGAGTACCAGCTCCTCAACAGCCCCGACCCGAGGGTGCAGGCCGCTTACCACTCCCAGGCCATGGACGAGTTCAACGCCCGGTTCCCGCTGCCGCCGGGCGTCGAGAAACCCGAGCACATCACACTGCGGTCCACGCGTAAGGCACAGATGTACGAGCCTGGGGCATGGGTCGCGCGCGTTTCACCGACACCGCTGCTGATGATCGTGGCGACGGCGGACACGATCACGCTCAGCGACCTCGGGCTCGCCGCGTACGAGCGTGCCCTGCAGCCCAAGCGGTTGGCGATGTATGCCGGTGACCACTTCGACGCTTACGTCACGGCCTTCGGAACGACGAGTGGAGCCGCCACCGACTGGTTCCGTGAGCATCTTGCCGGACCGGGATGAGCACAACCCGCCTGCGCATCGCGAGTCTGGAGGGGCCGCCGGTCGACATCGGTGAGGAACACGTCGTCGCGCAAGCTCGAACCTCTCACCACCGCGCATCTCCATGCCACACGGCATCGAGCACCCCGAGGAGACCGTCATGAATCCGATGCCGACCCGATGGAACGCCCCTGATCGGCGATGGGACACGGCGGCCAGGGGCCGGGCCGTGCTGGCCGATCCCCGGCTGAACAAGGGCACCGCCTTCACCGAGGACGAACGGCGGGCGCTCGACCTCGTCGGCCTCCTCCCGCCGCAGGTGCTCACGATCGAGCAGCAGTCCTCCCGCGCCTACGCGCAATACCTCGCACAGCAGGACGACTTGGCCAAACACGTCAACCTGAGCTCCTTGCACGACCGCAATGAGGTGCTCTTCTATCGGCTGGTCGGCGAGCACCTGGACGAGATGCTGCCGATCGTCTACACCCCAACCGTCGGCACCGCGATCGAGCGTTACAGCTCCCAGTACCGGAAACCGCGCGGGGTCTACCTGTCGGTCGACACGCCGGAGGACGTCGAACGCTCGCTGCGGGCCACCGGGCTGGGACCGGACGAGGTTGACCTGATCGTCGCCACCGACGGCGAAGCGAGCCTGGGCATCGGCGACTGGGGGGTGGGCGGCATCAACATCTCGGTGGGCAAGCTCGCCGTGTACACCGCCGCGGGCGGCATCGATCCGGCCCGCGCCCTTCCCGTCGTGCTCGACGTGGGCACCAACCGCAAGGAACTGCTGGACGACCCGCTCTACCTCGGCAACCGCCACTCCAGGGTCGACCGGGAGACCTACGACGCCTTCGTCCAGACCTACGTGGACACCGCGACCCGGCTCTTTCCCAACGCCCTGCTGCACTGGGAGGACTTCGGGCCGGACAACGCGCGACGCATCCTGGCGCGCTACCGCGACAAGGTGCTCACCTTCAACGACGATGTCCAGGGCACGGGAGCGGTGAATCTGGCGGCGGTGCTGTCCGGTGTGCGGGCGAGCGGCACGCCGCTACGGGAGCACCGGGTGGTGATCTTCGGCGCGGGCACGGCGGGTGTCGGCGTCGCCGACCAACTGCGTGACGCGCTCATCGCCGACGGCCTGACCCCGGGCGAGGCCACCCGTCGGATCTGGTGCCTCGCCCGGTACGGCCTGCTCACCGACGACATGACCGGCATGCGGGACTTCCAGGTCCCCTACGCACGAACCGCGGACGAGGTGGCCGACTGGGCGCGCGACCCGAAGCTCGGCGGCATCGCCTTGGCGGAGGTCGTGCACCAGGTCAAACCGACCGTGCTCATCGGCACCTCCGGCCAGGGCAGCGCCTTCACCGAACCCGTCGTCCGCGAGATGGCCGCATCCGTACGACGCCCGATCATCCTGCCCATGTCCAACCCCATCCTGCTCACCGAGGCAACGCCCGCCGACCTGCTCGCCTGGACCGACGGCCGGGCCCTGGTGGCCACCGGTAGTCCCTTCGCACCAGTGACCCACGACGGCATCACCCACCAGATCGGACAGGCCAACAACGCGTTGATCTTCCCAGGTCTCAGCCTGGGCGCCATCGTGGCCCGAGCCGCCCGCATCACCGACAGCATGCTCACCGCCGCGGCCCACGCTGTCGCCGCACAGGGCGCCCCGACCACCCCGGGTGCGCCGCTCCTACCACCCACCCGGCAGCTGAGGGAGATCTCCGCCGCCGTTGCCACGGCAGTCGCCCGCAGCGCCGCCCACGACGGCGTGGCGCGTGCCGCCATCGGCGAAGACATCGAAACCCAGGTCCGCGCGGCCATGTGGCAGCCGAACTACTGCCCTGTACTGCCGATCTGAGCGCCCCGGCCGACTGGCCCCTGCGCACAGCATGGTCTGCAGACTGAGCACGAGAACCGGGCGACGCCGGCCACTCCCTCGGCGGAAATCGGGGTTCCACCAGGCGAGCGCGTCCGCATCCCGTGCCTGCTCGCGCCCAGAGGTCCTACTGGCAGTCACAACACCAGGATTATTCCGAGGAGCTGATCATGCCCGGAGCATCGCTGAGCTGGAGTGTCCACACCGCACCGTCGATCCCCACGGAGATTTCAGACCTGCCGCCCGACCTGTCCCGGCGCATGTGGTCGCCGATCACGGCGACGCTCATCACAGGCGAGCGCGACGCGGTGCTGGTCGACGCGTTGATGACCACCGAGCAGGCCGGTCGGCTGGCGGACTGGGTTGCCGCAAGCGGCAGGAACCTCACCACGGTCTTCGTGACCCATGGGCACGGTGACCACTGGTTCGGGCTGGGAACACTTCTCGAGCGCTTCCCGAAAGCCCGCGCCGTCGCCGCACCGGCCGTGGTGGCACAGATGAAGGAGCAGATGGCGTCGGAGTCCGTCGCGTCGCTTTGGAACACGCGCTTCCCCGGCCGGATCCCCGGCAGGCTCGTCGCGGCCGAGCCGCTGGTCGGCGACCGGCTGGAGCTGGAAGGCAACGGCCTCGTCGTCGTGGGGCTCGGGCACACCGACACCGACGACACCACGTGCCTGCACGTGCCGTCCATCGGCTTGGTTGTGGCCGGTGACGCCGTCTACAACGATGTCCACCTCTACCTCGCCGAATCGTCCGCCGAGGGCCGCCGAGCCTGGCTCCGGGCACTCGACACCATCGCCGCACTGGACCCGCAGGCGGTCATCGCAGGGCACAAGCGCCTGGGTAGCCCCGACGACCCGAAGAACATCGCCGAGACCGCGAAGTACATCCACGACTTCGAAACGGTCGCGGAGCGCACCACGACCACCCTCGAGCTCTACCAGGGCATGCTGGAACTGCACCCGACCCGGGTCAACCAGGGCGCGCTCTGGGGCTCGGCCAGGTCCGCCAAAGGCTGACCGCACCCCGGCCGGCCTCGCGACATCTCACTGCCCGCGTCCGCCCGCTACGGCATCACACGATCACCACGAACTCTGAAGAACCCCCCTTATGCCCAGTCAGGTCGCTTTGGCCCCAGTTCGGAGTGGGACCGGTTCAGGAGCCTGTCCGAAGCCGACGGCGGCCAGGTTCTGCTCGCGCGGCGGGGTGAAGCCGATGTCCGGCTTCGGGTCGTATGCCTCGGGCTGGATGCCGAGTTCGTGCGTGGAGTGCTCGCCGAACCGGTTGATGTGCTCGGTCAGGTACGGCGAGATGTGGGCCAGGCCCTCCGGCTCGACGGTCGCGGATCCAGTCCCTCGCGAGGGTGTGGGTGACGACTCCCTGGCAGAACCACGTGGCTGACTACGACCACATCCGCGACGCCATATCCCGGGTTCTGCAAGGGTTCGAGGACTTCAACCGCCGGGCCCGCCATCCGCACGGCTTCCGAATCCGTCAGTTGGCGCGCGAGCGTGTCTTCCAGACGCCCTCGGGCCGGGCCGAATTCTCCCTCGCAGCCCTTCCCGACGACGTCGATCCGGGTGACGGACGTCTGACGCTTACAACGATCCGCTCGCACGACCAGTTCAATACGACGATCTACTCCAACGACGATCGCTACCGCGGTCTGAAGGGCCTGCGCACGGTGATCTTCATGAACGAGGACGACATGCGCGACCGCGGACTCTCGGAATTCGACCTCGTCGACGTCAAGAGCTTCTCGAAGGACGGCACGGAGCGAACCGTCCATGGCTACCGGGCCGTCCGCTACGAAATCCCGTCGGGCTGCGCGGCCGGATACATGCCGGAGCTGAACGTCTTCGGTGGACTCGCCGACGTCAGCACGCAAGGCGGGCAGTCGGCCACCAAGCACCTGGTCGTCGAGGTGACTCCGTCCCGCACTGCGGAAACCGACAGGTGAGATGCCTGGAGGCGAATTGCGCGGCAAATGGGCTGATCTTGTACACGATGGTGATTTCGTTCATGCCGCTGCGATAGGCCGTCGCGTCGCTGTTTATCATCGACCACGAAAGGCAAGCCCCCTGCAACTACTCGACCTGGCCGCTCACGGGTATTCCTCTTCAGTCCGGTACAAGCCAAGGTAAAGGACATGGACGATTCACGGGACAAGAAAAGGGCCCTTGGAAAACGAATCGTCCGCCGCCGTCCGAACCGGAAAGAGGCTTCGTGGTGTTGTCTGTGCTGCTGGGAGCCGCTGATCCGCCACAACTCCTCCCCGCGCGTGAGCAGATGGCGTTCACCTTGGGCTTCCACATCATTCTGGTGCCCTTCGGTGTCGCATTCACCTTCATGATGCTGATCTGCCAGTACCGGGCGCTGCGCCGCGGCGACCCGCAGGCGCTTCTCCTGGCGCAGCGGTGGTCCAAGGTGGCCGCCGTGCTGTTCGCCGTGGGGGCAGTGTCCGGCACTGTGCTGACCTTCGAGTTGGGGCTGCTCTGGCCGGGGCTCATGGGCACATACGGGTCGGCGTTCGGGTTTCCGTTCGCCATCGAAGGGCTCTTCTTCTTCCTCGAAGCCATCTTCATGGCCATCTACATCTACGGCTGGAAGAGGCTTCCGCCGTGGCCGCACTTCTTCACCGGTGTGGTGGTCACGCTGGCGGGCGTCGGCGGAACGGCCTCCGTCATCGCGGCCAACAGCTGGATGAACCAGCCCGCGGGGATCGTGGTGAAGAACGGGCGTGTGGTGGACGTGATCCCGTCCAAGGTTTTCTTCAACGGCGCGTTCTGGTGGGAGATGGTGCACATGCTCCTCGCGGCGTACATCGTCGCGGGGTTCCTGGTCGCCGGGGTCTACGCATGGGATCTACTCAAGGGACGTCGGGACCACTACCACCGACTCGGGTTCCTCGTTCCCTTCACGGTCGCCGCGATCGCGATGCCGCTGCAGTTCATCGTCGGAGACACCATCGCCCGCCAGGTCTACGACAGGGAACCGGCCAAGTTCGCCGCCATCGAACTCGTACCCACCACCGGTGATCACATCCCGGAGATCCTCGGCGGCATCTATGTCGACGGCAAGGTGCGCTACGGCATCCCGCTTCCCGACATCGCCTCGATCCTCGCCGGTTTCCGCCCCTCCACCACGATCAAGGGCTTCGACGGGATTCCGGCCGCCGTACGCCCCACGGACGCGGTGGTCAGCGTCGTACATCTCGCCTTCGACGTCATGGTCGGCACCGCCACACTGCTGCTCTTGCTGTCCCTGTGGTTCGGCTGGCTGTGGTGGCGGCGGCGCGAGGTGCCGATGAACCGCTGGTTCCTGCGAGGTTCGGCCGTCGCCGGGCTGGTCGCGGTCCTCTCTCTGGAGAGCGGCTGGGTGGTGACCGAGGTCGGCCGTCAACCCTGGACCGTCGTGGGACTCTTGCTGACGAGGGACGCGGTCGCCACACAAGGCAATCTGTGGCCGCTCTTCGCCACGGTCCTCGCGATCTACTTCTGCGTCGGCGCCGGTGCCTTGTTCGTGCTGCGAACCATGCGCCGCCGCTGGTCGGAAGAGGGAACCGACGCCGTGGCGGTCCCGTACGGTCCGCAGTCGGCGCCTGCGATGAACGGGCGCGCACGCGGAGCTGATGACGTATGAGTACGGTGATCGCCGCGGTCCTGTTCGTCGGCGTCATCGCCTACGCCCTCTTCGGCGGGGCCGACTACGGGGCCGGCTTCTGGGATCTGACCGCCGGGGGCGCCAGGCGAGGACACCGCATCCGCGAGCTGATCAACCTCTCACTCAGTCCTGTCTGGGAGGCCAACCACACCTGGCTGATCTTCTGTCTCGTCACGATCTGGACCGGCTTTCCCCAAGCCTTCACCGCCATCACCACCACCCTGTACATCCCCCTGGGACTGGCGGCGCTGGGGATCGTGACCAGGGGAGCGGGCTTCGCCTTCCGCCATGCGCTGAGCGAACGTCAGGGAGAGCGGATCAGCGGTGCCGCCTTCTCCTGTTCCTCGGTACTCACCCCGTTCTTCTTCGGCACCATCGCGGGCGGGATCGCCTCTGGCCGTGTGCCCTCGGCGGGGCACGGTGACGCGCTGTCCAGTTGGCTCAATCCCACCGCCCTTCTCGGAGGGGTCCTCGCGGTCACCGTCTGTTCCTACCTCGCCGCCGTGTTCCTCACCGGGCAGGCGCAGCTGCACATGGACACGTCCCTGGAGAAGGCATGTCGCCGTCGGGCCTTCGGGGCGGGTGTCGTTGCGGGACTGGTGGCCCTTGTGGGCGTGTTCGTCCTGTACTCGGACTCCCCGCGCCTGTTCCATCAGTTGCGCACGGTGGGCGCGCCGCTGCTGGCCGTCTCGGGCTTGTGCGGTCTCGCCGCGCTGCTCCTGTTGCGCGGGGGCCGCCCGACCGTCGTACGCATCCTGGCCGCCCTCGCGATCGCCACCGTGGTCGCAGGATGGGGGGTCGCCCAGTATCCCTACCTTCTGGGCACCCACCTGACCATCCAGTACGCGGCAGCACCGTCGCCCACCTTGTGGGTGCTGCTCGCGGTCTCCTGTGTCGCGGCCGCCCTGATCGCGCCTTCGCTGCTCCTCCTCTACACCTTGCAGCTGCGGCGCAAACTCGGCTGACAAGAAATGGGCGCGGTACTCCGGCTGCCGTGACGTCGTCGTGCTGGGCGGGGCGCTCGGGCTTGCGGGTGTAGCCGCTACCGAGGTCGCTCACGTCAAGCAGGCGCTCCTCCAGCGCGGCCGAGGACGGCGGCGCGCGACTTCCGCTCGGGCGATCCGGCCGGTCTTGAACAGGCGATGTGAGCCCTGCTCACGCTCTATCAGGCCCTGCGGACCGTGTTGGTCGAGGCCGCCGAGTCCGTCCCCGGCACCGCCCCGGACCGCTGCTGCTTCACCGTCGCGCTCCAGACCGCCCGTAACCAGGTCGTCCAGGCCGCCGGCATCGTCCCTGACGAGCCAGACCCCGTCGGGCTGATCGGCCGGCAAGTCCAGGCTTGCCTCCTCCCGCCCCACCGTCACCGGGTCAGCACCCGCAAAGCCAAGTCGCCGATGTCCCGCTACAGCGAGCGAGCGACGACAGCCGCCCCGACCACAGCCACACCGTCACCCGTCTCGCCGTCACCGTCCTCGAACCCAGACCCGTACAGCCTCCGTTGCCGACGGTCTCGCGTGACGACCGGCACACCGTCGCTGACCAGCGCCGTCGGCACCGCATCCTCGCCCTGCTCCAGGATGATCCGACCCGCCTGTGGAACTGCTGGCGGCGGAGGCGGCGGTCTCTCTATGCCTGACCTTTCGGGAGGTCACAACCCGACCGCGTCGGCGAGCAGATCCACCTGTTCCAGGCCACCACCGTGAGGGAAGAAGATGAGTTCGTCGCAGCCTGCCTCGGCGTAGGCAGCGACCTCGCGGGCCACTTCTTCGGGCGTGGACAGACCGGCTTCGATGCTTTCGCGGGTGTAGGTGCCAGAGGTGTAGTAGTTCGCAAGGCGGCTGTGCAGGCGTTGCTCCGCGTCCGGGCCCAGCGAGAAGTGCGCGGTCGCCACCAGGCGGGGCGCCCCCGCTTTGCCCGCGTCTTGCCACGCCTGTCGGACCCGCGGGAGGAAGGCCCGGAAGTTGTCCACGCCCTGGGCGCCACCGATCCAGCCGCGACCATAGGTGGTCATCCGCCGCAGCGCGGGCTTGGTGAACCCACCGAACAGCAGCGGGGGTCCTCCGGCCGTGGCCGGGTGCGGTCCGATACCTCCTTGGCCTTGCCACTGCTGGGTGGCCTGTTCGAGCAATGCGTCGAACAGCTTGCCACGGCGCCGGAAGTCAACCCCGCTCGCGCTGTAGTCGTCCTCCCGGGTACCGGGTGCCAGGCCCAGCACGAGCCGGCCACCGGACAGGCGGTCGAATGTGGCGGTGGACTTGGCGAACAGCGCGTGGTTGGCGCGCAGCGGGGCCAGCAGGATGGTGGTAATCAGCCGGATGCGGGAAGTCGCTCCGGCCGCGGTGGCCAGGGCGGTCAGCGGCTCGTAGGTGTCGTAGACAAGGCGGTCGGTGGTGCCAAGCGCGGCGAAGCCGCGCTCCTCGGCCCGTCTGGCCCAGTCCACGATCGACATGTCCGGGTCGGGATGCACGGCTGGTAGCCCGATACCGATGCCCATGGTGGTGTACTCCTCGCGGGGCGAGCGTGTGGGGGCGAGCGCGGGCGTAGCGCGTCACGAGGGTGGATGTAGCAGTCTGCCGTCGCTGAACACGCCCAGGCGTAGGACGCGCCGGAGGCGAGACTGTTTAACCTCTGCGTTGTTGAGGCAAAGCCCACTGCTGTTCTGGAACGCGAAAGTGCCTTCTGAGCTGCAGTGCCGGTGACTTACCGCGTTTCCGCAGGCCGGAGGGGGTATCGGGTGACTCTGAGTGTGTAGTGGACGTTACTCGGGGTGCGGGGCTGGTCTCGTTTCCTGACCTCGAAGGTGTTCTTGATTGGTTTCTTGATGCGCTGGCACTGCCGGTTGCGCCGGGCCGGGAGGAGGGCGGTCAGCATCTCCGTCACGACCTCGCGGCGGGTGGCGTCCAGCGTGATCGCATCTGCTGCGGCCTGGCCGGCGACCTTCAGCCGGGCGAGCTGCAAGGTGACGGTGAAGGAGATCCGGTCCGGATCGATTCCGCCGTGTTCCGCCGCGCGCATCTGCAGTGCGCACAGTGCCTGGTAGACGGTGAGGAGGGCGTAGACCTCCTGGTAGATCAGTTCTGGTGCCTTGGAGCGCAGGATGAATCCGGCGCCGCGCAGGCGGTTCTTCAACTCCGTGAATCCGTTTTCGATCTCCCACCGCTGGTGGTAGGTCATGGCCAGCTGGTGGGCCGGGGCGAGTTGGTGGTCCAGCAGGCTGGTGACCAGCCGGAAGGTCTCGGTGCGGGGCGGGCCGACCTGCGGGCGGATGGTCACGGTGTACTCGATGATGCGCAGCAGATGCCCCTTGGGCGGGGCGGCGAGGGTGCGGCCAGCCGCCCTCGCCTGTCCGTGCCGGATGGTCTCCTTTGGCGTCGGCATGACCGAAAGGTAGGAGCCGTCGGGCAGGACGCGCAGCGGCACAAAGACCAGGTTTCTCTTGATCCGCCAGGCCAGGTGGGTGCCGGTGGCCCGGGCCAGGCCCCACAGCTCGTACCCGGAGAAGTTGCGGTCGGCCAGCAGCAGCATGCCCGGCCGCAAGGAGGCCGGCAGTCGACGGGCGAGATTGTGCTCGCTGAAGGTGGCCACGGAGTCGAAGGCCGCATCGACCAGGGCATGCGTGCCGCACTCTGTCAGCGCCATCCGACGGACCTGCGGGTGTCCGCTCTGGTTGACACCGCCCTTGCCGGTGAACCCGAACTGGCTCCCAGCCGCTACCGCTCCCGCGCGGGCCGGGTGCGGTGCTCGACGAGGCGGATCCAGGTCGCGTACGAGGCGGAGAGCGCGTACGACAGCGCGTCCAGCCAGAACGCGCGGACCGCCCCCAGCGCGGCCACCACCCCGGCGTCGGCGTAGGCGCCCAGGGTGTCCGTGAGACCAAACGCACTGCCGACCCGCGAGTTGGCCTCGTGGAGCAGGGGCCCGGGAACCAGCTCAGGCACCACGGCGATTGCGGCCGCCAGGTGCAGCACCGTCGCCGACCCCACGGTCAGTGCGACGGCGTAGAGCACCGGGAAGGACAGCAGCCCGCCGAGCGCAGTGAGGGGGATCGCGGCGACGGCCACCGCGGCGATGGGGTCGGTGCCGATCAGGACCGGCCGCTTCGCGTGCTGGTCGACGTACGCCCCGGCCGGAAGGGCCAGCACGAACGCGGGCGCCTGGGAGAGGACGGCGAGCGTGGCGACCTGACCGGGGTTCGCGTGCAGAACGAGAACCGCGAGGGCGGGCAGCGCCACGGCGTGCGCCGATGTGCCCAGCAGGCTCGCTGCCTCCCCGGTCAGGTACGCGGTGAATGAAGGGTGGGCGCGCAGCGAGAACGAGGTCGGCGGCCCGCCGGCCGCGCCCCCGTCGGCCTCCGGCGGCCCGGCTTTCGCAGGGATCAGCTCGTCGGAGTCAGGCACGCTGTCCGCCCGCCGCGAGCAGGTCCTGCGTCCCGTCGGGAACGCGGCCCGGCCACTGGAAGACGAGCCTCGCGGAGGGCTTGTCGAGCACATCACCGGCCGGCAGCTGCTCGTCAGGTGTTCCGGCCGGGTGGACGGTCATCGGCGGGTAGCCGCTCTCGCGCACCTTCTGGTCCCAGGTGCGCACGCAGTCGGCGAAGCGCTCCGCCAGCTCGTCGGCGGCCAGGCCGTAAGCGTGGATGAAGAACTCGGTGAGGCGGTCGGCCGGATCCGGGGCGTCCTTGACCTTTCGGTGGGTCAGGTAGGCCAGGGAGCCGTCCACCAGCATCGCGGTCGCGTCCTGCTGCGCCACCAGCGTGGACCCCGCCGGGGCGGCCAGACGGCAGAACCCCGGCAGCGTGGTCGCGGCGTAGACCTGCAACGTCTCGAAATTGAAGGTACCCCGGACCACGAGGCCGGTAGTGAGCTCCTGCCGCGACCCGCGCAGCGCCTCCTCGAGCCCGGCGGTGTCGCCGGGCGCCCCGTCTTCCCACCGCACGGTGACCTCGCCGCTGGCCAGACGGACGGCGGGGGCGGAGCGGGCAGCGGCGCCGCGGTCCCGCACGAACCCGCAGTACGTCCAGTGCTCCGTGTGCAGCACGTCGCCGCGCCGGACCAGAGTGAGCGAGCGGGTGTAGCCGCCCATCTCCAGCGGCACGACCAGCCGCGCTCCCTCAGCGAGTTGCTCCCGCCACACCGGGGCGATGTCGGCCGAGTTGTGGGTGATCACCACCCCGTCGAACCCCCGGGCGGGGACGTGGCCGGGTGCGCCGAGACCACCGTCGCCGAGAACAGCAATCACACGACCGCTGCCGGCTTCCGCGCACAGCCGCTGTGTGCGGTGCACCACGTACGGGTCGACGTCCACGGTCACCACACGGCCGTACTCCCCGACAACGTGTGCGAGGAGCTCCGCGTTGTACCCGCCGGATCCGACTTCCAGTACGGTCATCCCCGGCTCCAGCCGGAGTTGTTCGATCATGTCGGCCTGCAGCCAGGCCGCCGAGACGGAACTGAGTGCGGTCTCGGGTGACTCCCGGACTGTCACCACGGCGAGGTCGTCGTGGTACGCCGTCTCTAGCGGGGCCTCGGGAACGAACCGGTGCCGGGGGACCTCGCGCAGCGCGTCCTGCACTCGCGTGGAGGACGCCCAGCCCCTGCTGATCACGAGGTCCGCCATCCGGCCGCGCAGCCGGACGGCCTCGGCCGGCTCACCGGGCACCGGTGGGGCGGTGGTGGCGCACGCGTAGGAGTGGACGGGCGGCAGCCCCCGCAGCACCCCGGGCCACACTGCGGTCAGGGCCTGGGCGCTGGGCGCGAAGATCTTCCCCAGAGTGGCCAGGGTGGGCAGGTCGTGCCACTCCCATCGCACGAAGCGGTGCGGTTCGGGCAGACCGAGTTCACCGCCCCAGCTGGTGAGGCGGACAACGGCGGTGACACGGCGCACGTCCAGCCGGTCGTCGTGAAGGACCGTGACGACATGTGCGTCCTCCAGGCGCGCCGTCAGCCCGGTCTCTTCCGTCAACTCCCGCACGGCAGCGGCCGGTGCGGCTTCTCCTGTCTCGATCCGGCCGCCGGGCAGTTCCCACATTCCCCAGGTTGAGCGGCCCAGCAGGACCCGCCCATACGCGTCGGTGACCACGACCGCGGCACCGAGGACCGCTTGCGGGTCGGGCCGCTGCTTCTCCTCCGCGCTGAACGACCCGCCCGGGCCGCGCAGGACCAGCACAGCCAGGCCCTCCGCGTCGAACCGCTCGACGTTCTCGAAGCCGTCGGTGAGGGCCGCAAGTTCATCCTCGTCCAGTGCGATGTGGCGCCGCTCTGACGGGGTGTTCTCCGCGACCGGCGTGATGACGGCGAGCACACCTTCCTCACGCAGCAGGGCGGCCAGACGACGCAGCACCCTGGCACGATCGCGGACGAAGGCGATGGACAGCCGGAGGGTGATGAGGTCGTAGCCGTCGTCGGCCAGGTCGGCCAGGTCGTCGTGTTCCACGTCCAGGCACAGCCAGCGCACCCCCTCCACGTCGGCATGCTCCAACCGAGCCCGTTCCAGGGCGCCCTCGGCGAAGTCGACGCCGTCGACGGTGTACCCGAGCGAGGCAAGGTACGCCGCCATCTCGCCCGTACCGCAGCAGGCATCCAGCGCGCGACCGCCCTCGGGCGCCGGCGCGTGCTCGACGAGCAAACCCCTCTCTTCGTCCCTGAGTCGTCGGAAGCCACGGCCCTCGCTGTAGTGCTCGGACCAGTCGGCCCGGGTGTATCCCACAGATCGCTCCTCGTTCGTGAATGGCGGGGTGGTGCGGCGTTACGGCAGTTCGATGGGGCCGTAGAGGGCGGCAGGCTGCTTGGTCTGCAGTGCCCAGTACCGGTCGCCGTACGACCAGTGCCACCATTCCGTCAAATAGTTCACTAGTCCGGCTTCCGAGATTGCGTTGGAAAGCGTGGTCCGGTTGGCTTTGGCCCGCGCTGAGATGTTGTGAGCGCCGGTGTAGCAGGCGTTCTCGCTGTCCTCGGGGTTCGCGTTCATCGCCGTCCCCATATCGAGCTCCGCGCCCGTCCGGTCGACGAGAGTCAGGTCAACGGCGGACCCAGCGCTGTGCGGTGCAATCTCCGGAGGCGACACATAGCGGCTGGCTGCCACGCGGATTTCCTGCTGCGTCCAGTTCTGGTTGGTCGCGCGGAGTTGCGCCGAGTACCGCTCGAAGTACTTCTGCTGCAGGTCCGGCGGCCTGTAGCCCTCGACGATGAGGAGACGCAGCCCGTCAGGAAGCCGGCGCTGCGCGTTCAGCAGCCGGTCGCGGACTCCTTGGCGCAGGTGCGCGAACGCGCCGACCGGGTCGGATCTGCGGGTGTCGGTGAGTAGTTCACCGTCCTGGCGGACGTCGACCAGGGGCTCGCCGCAGTCCTCGACCGGAATCGCGGCCACGGACGGATCGGACATCAAGATGATCGTCATGCCTTTTCCCTGTTCCATGAGTCGAAGTGTTCTGGATTCGCGTCATGCACTTCAGTGCCGAGCTGATTGCGCACAAATATCGATGTGCCGCCTTTGGTCTGAATCGATGAGCAGCGGTCTCAGGTGGTGTGCGCGGGCAGCCTTGCGAGGCCCGTGTCGCGCATGATGCGCCCGACCGTGTCGGTGAGGCTGCTGTCGACTCCGATTACGGTCTCGACGCCATCCGGGAGGAGGTCGCGCTCGCGGTACCAGTCACGCAGCTCCCGCTCGGTGACGTGGGCCAGATAGTCCCGGTCGGCCTTTGAGGTATGTCTGGTCAGCGTCTCCTCGATAGGAATGTCGAGGTAGTAGCAGCGGGATACCCCGCGGTGATCGCCGAGCAGTCCCCCGAGCATGTCGCCGTACCGGTCGGCGTGCAGGATGCCCTCGATCACCACGTGAAAACCTGCATCGAGCGCGTAGCGGGCGACTGCGTCGATCAGGCCGATGCTCGCGCCGCCAGGCACATCACGCTCCCGCAACACGATCCTTCGCAGGTTGTCCTGCCCCACCAGAGCCAGGCCGCGGCCGAACCGGTCGCGGATACCCGCCGCCACCGAGGACTTGCCCGACGCCGAGTTCCCTCGAACGACGACCAGCCGGGTCACTTCACTCCCCACGATCATTCGTGGGCCTGGTGTGAACTGACGCTCCCTGGTGTCCGGGCCGACCGGTCCGGGGATGGCAGCCGGAACAGGGCGGTACCGGTCCGCTTCAGGGAGGTAGGGGATCGGGTCGCCGGAGTTCTGGAAATGCACGGCCATCGGCTCGCCGCTCCGGTATGCGTGGAGCCCGGCCCGGCAGTAGGCAACCATGGGCGCCGGCAGGGCATCGAGAGGGAACCAGTCCAACGCGTCGCACACCGCTGGCTCGAGAACACGGGGTGTGCCCTGCCACGCGCGGACCTCGAAGAACATGCCAACCCGGGCCCCGCTACCGGGGGCACGGTGATGCACCGTGACAGCGAAGCGGACCTCGGCCGGGTCAATGACCACGCCGGTCTCCTCCCGGGCCTCGCGGACGAGCGCCGTCACGGCGTCCTCGTGAGAACCGTCCAAATGTCCAGACGGGGCGTGCCACAGCCCGGCCGCGTATACCTGCCCGGCCCGCCGCGACAGCATGACCTCCGCGCCTCGTTGGTCTCCCTGCGTAGGATCAGATGGACGTCCAACGGCTCGGTGTGCCGCTCCCCGCCACTCACGATGCACGCTCAGGGCGCTGGGCGAGCAGGACCGTGAACACGGAATGCTCCACCAGGGAGCCGTCGGATGCGAGCGAGTGAAGCAGTGCCCGAGCCGCTTCCTCGAACGCCGCGTGCCGCTCGCCAAAAAGCTCCGGGCTCGCGAAGGAGGTGGTGCCCAGGTAGCCGAGCACACGCTCCGGCGTCCAGGTGCGGGCCACGGGGATGCGGTGCTCGGTGACGTCGCTCCACGCCGACGCGGTGAGGTCCTCCTCGTACGAGCGGCGGGGCTCGGTGTAGGAGTTGTCGGTCCCCGCCCGGCGCTTGGAGCCTAGATAGTGCTGGATCAGCTCGCGCAGCGCACGGGTCCAGTCGGCATCGTGGGTCCACAGACTCCCGTCGCCCATGATCGCCACCGCAGCGTCCGGCGCGGCAACCCGGTCCGCCATCGCCAGCACACCCGGACCATCCATCCAGTGGTAGGACCGGCAGCAGGTAACCAAGTCCGGCGCCCGCACCTCTTCGCCGGGCAGCGGCGCCAGCGGCGCGTACGCGTCGGCCACGGCGTGGACCAAGGTGAGGGTGCAGCGGCCGAGCACGGGAACGAGCGCGTCCCGGGCCTGGTCCAGCATCTGCGGGCTGACGTCGACCGCCTCGATGTGTGCGAGAGCGGGGACGGCGGACCGGAGGGCTAGCGGCACCTGCCCGGTTCCGGTGCCCAGGTCCAGCAGCACCGGCGTCGACCTGTCGCGCAGGATGTCGGCCAGCAGGTGCACCGCGCCGTCCGGAACGCCGGGCCGGTACCGGGCGTAGGTCGCGGCCGCAGCCGCGAACAGGGCCTCCTGCTCCGGCGGGAGGCCCGGGAAGGGCACGTCGGGATAGGTCACGATGCGGCTCCCTCATCGAGCGGGCGGACGGCGGGAAGCCGCCAGGACAGGCGGCCGCACTCGGAGGCGGCCCGCTGCCCGCCGTCCGGATCGAAGAAGAGGCGGTAGCGGTCGGGGGAGCCTGCGGCTCGCCACCGGTCGGCGAGGTCCTGGATCTCCTTCCAGATGTCGCGCGGTCCCTGCGAGGTGACGTTCCAGCGCCGGTGGCCCACCGGCTCCGCGCGCAGCCACGACCCGCAGCCCGGCGCGCCGATCACCAGGTGCTCGGCGCCGAAGTCCCGCACTAGGGATCCGCCGAGAAGATGGTCGGCCGCCAGCCAGAAGCCGCGGTCGGTGTCCGCGGGCGGCGCCAGCATGCTCCGCTGCGTCCATGTGCCCGGCTCGGTGGCGATCCGCTGCCGGAACTCCTCGTCGAGCCAGATCCGCTCCATGCCGTGTCCTGCACGGTGGGCGAACTCCACGGCCCGTAACCCCGCCTCGAGGCCCCCGTCGGCGGTGCGCTCGACGACGGCGAGGGCGGGCCACGACGGGGAAGCTGTGGTGACGTGCGCCAGCAGCCGGCCCCCGGGGGCGAGCTGCTCGACGAGGGCAGCCGGCACACGGTCCACCGTGTACGAGACGAAGACCCGGTCGAACGGCGCACGCGCCGGGCAGCCTTCATCTCCCGAACCGCGCACCACCTGCGGCCGGAAGCCGAGGCCTTCCAGCCGTACCGCGGCCGCGTCGGTGAGGTGCCGGTCCCGGTCGAGAGTGACCACGCCCTGGTCGCCGCAGACCTGGCAGGCCACCGCCGCGGTCACCCCCGCACCCGTACCGACGTCCAGCACCCGCTGACCGGGCCGGAGATCGAGTTCCTCCAGCAGCGAGGCGGTCAGACCCATCGCTGTGGACATCGACGTGATCGACGCCCCTGACCGTGCCCGGCGCGCCCGGCCCAGGAGCCGTTCTCCATCGTGCTGGACGAGCACACTGGCACCGCCGTACAGCAGCCCGAGCAGTTCGGGGCGGTCCTGCGGCGCCGCCCAGTCCAGCAGGTCCCACCGCGGCGGCGTCTCGCCCGGGGCGCTGCGCCGTACATATGCCTGTGGCATCAGTGCCTCACGTGGCAGCGCCAGGAGGGCGTCGCGGGCCAATCCCGGCCCCAGCACTCCTTGCTCTTCCAGCCGGGTGACCATCGCCGCCCGCGCGGCAGCCGAATCCACCGCCGGGCGCTCGGTATGTCCGGCTTCAGAGGGTGGAGCCGAGCACGCTTCAGTGCGGAGACCAGCCGTGTCCGGG
Organism: Streptomyces sp. NPDC056231; assembly: GCF_048270745.1. Classification (NCBI taxonomy): domain Bacteria; kingdom Bacillati; phylum Actinomycetota; class Actinomycetes; order Kitasatosporales; family Streptomycetaceae; genus Streptomyces; species Streptomyces sp. NPDC056231. The sequence continues at coordinate 89,150 of NZ_JBLVKW010000026.1, forward strand.
CTGCCGGCTGCTGCCGTGCGTGTACCGCTCATGCCGTTCCTTCCAGCATCCGTCGCAGGGCTGTGGCATCACTCTGGAGCAACGCCTCGTCCCGGCCGTGGTCGAGGAGCGCGAAGGGCACCGGTCCGCCCGGCGCGGGGTCCTGGGTCGCCTCGCGGCGTGGCACCAGGTGCCAGTGCGCATGCGGGATGACATTGCCGAGCAGCAAGTAGTTCATCTTCACCGGCTGGTAGTGCTGCTCAAGTGCTCGGCCCAGGTTGAGAGTGTCGCGCCAGAAGGTAGCCGCTTCCTCCGTCCGACAGCTCGGTGGGCTCGGCGATGTGCCGCGCGGTGAAGATCACGATGGCGTAGCCCCGAATTTGGCCAGAGCGCCAGAGGCAGGACTGGGACACCTCGCCGCGGTGCAGCAGCAGTCCCCACCCGATGTCATCGGACCGCCAGTCGTTGCCGCACATCGGGCAGCCGCAGCCCGCGCGGTGGGCGAGGAAGTCTTCGGGCCAGGAAACGGTACTCGGCTGTGGACGCGTCATAGGTTCTTACCAGCCCATTTCGGAGTACAGACGCCCGCCGAGAATGCCGTCGATCGCCTGGCGGGTGTAGGGAACGACCTTGGACGGGAGATCCGTTGGGTTCCACCACCGCCACTCCACGCACCGGTCGGGCTCAAGGACTTCTGGAGTGCCGGCCCAGGAGCGGGCCCGGAAGACGAGCCCGACCCTGGGCCGCGCGCCGGGGGAGTCGACGAGGTGGACCGTGTGTACGAGCTCGACGTCGTCGGGCGCGATGGTGATGCCGGCCTCTTCGTTCGCTTCCCGCACCAGGCAGGTGATCGCGGCTTCCCGCTCGCAGTGCCCGGCCAGGAAATGCCACGTGTTCGGCGCGAACTTCGAGTCGGGGTGGCGCAGGCCGAGGAGGATCCGGCCGTGCTCGTCCTGGAGGTGAAGGTGGACACCAACGATGTGGAGTTCGGTCCCCGCCGGAGCCTCGCCGGACAGCGGGCGGGTACCGTGCGGCGGTCCGTCCGTTGCGGGGTGCTCGGCCGCGTGGCGGCGGATCAGGTCCCCGAGTCCGGGGCTCAGGCAGAGCCGGTCGAGCATGTCGACGGTGAACCACCTCAGCAGGACGCCTTCGCGGAGGTCCACAGTGTCCGGGTCACCGTTCCAGCGGCCCGCGTAGACCTGGATGGGCACCGCGAGGCCGTCGACGCTCGTCGCTTCCTCCACGGCATACGGCGTCAGGTCGGCGGGTTCCAGGCCCGGTACCTCTTCGGCAAGCTCCCGCCGCAGGGTCGCCTCCAGGCAGGGGTCGCCCGGCTCCCGGCCGCCGCCCAGCAGGGCAAGGGTCCACGGCGCCCAGATGCCCTCCCGTTGATCTCGCAGATGGAGCAGGTAGCGGCCGTGACCGTCGTGGAGCAAGGCGCTGACGTTGATGGGGTTCGGCCGCCCGTCGAGGCCCTCCGCCTCGGCGCCCAGGAGCTTGGCCCGTAGGGTCGGGGACCTGACGTCGGCGAACGGGAGCCACTGGGCGCCGGAGACTTCCTCGTCCTGGAGCACGAGCGGAGGTGGCTGCTCGGCCGTGAGGTAGAAGGCGAAGCGGAAGTCGAAGTGTTGGTGTGCGGGTTCGCCCTTGACGGGGTTGGCGTCGATGTCGTGGACGTCGATGTCGATTGGCGCACCGAGGAGCTGCGGGGTCAGGCACAGGTCCCCGGGTCGGATCCCGGTTTCCTCGCAGACTTCACGCAGGGCCGCCGCCAGGAGGGTCCGGTCATCCTCGACGTGTCCGCCCGGCGCGAGCAGCTTCCCGGTGACCTTGTGGCCGATGTGCAGCACACGTCGATCACGGTCGATGACGGCCGCGCTGCACGTGACTTGTCCGGGCAGCGTCGCGCGGCTCGTTGGCACGGCCTGTGCGTCGAGCGCGGCGAGGAGCTGCTCGAGTTGCTCCCGCTCTGCGGGGTGGCGCCCCAAGTACTCCGTGAGGAGGTTGCGGATGTCGGATCGGGCGGGCGGCATGGCGGCACCTTTCAGGTAGCGGACGCAGGATCCGGCGGGCTCGGCGGGAGACAAGCGGTGGGGGTCACTGGGCGAAATGGCGATCGCGATGCGCTCTGCTGCAGGGCGGGGCATCAGGCGGCGCCTCGGACGACGTCGGGTGCGCGGGCGCCGGCGGTGTGCAGGGCCCGCACCGGTGAGCACCACAGGATTACGAACGGTGCGCAGAGCAGGCAGGTGATCGCGCCGAGGGTGGGGCGCAGTCCGACGAGGGTGCCAAATGCCCCGGCGAGGAGCGCGGCGAGGGGACGGAGGCCGAAGGCGAGCCATGCACCGGTTGCCTGGGCGCGGCCCTGCAGATGGTCGGGGCAGAGCTCTTGGCGGACGCTGCGCTGCAGTCCGCCGTGTGCAACGGCGGCACCGGTCTGGATGAGCATGCCGGCGCCGATGGCGATCTGTCCGGCGGTGCCAGGGCCGACGACGATCAGTGGGATCTGGGCTGCCGGGTTGAGGGCCAGGGCGGTGAGCATGACGGGGCCGGCTCCCCAGCGCCGCTCCAGGGACCTCCACAGGACGGCACCGAGGAACCCGCCGACCCCGCCGACCCCCATGACGATCCCGAGCACAGCGGGACTCCAGTCCAATTCACGCAGGAGGTACAGAGACCAGAGTGCTGAGCTGGCGGCGAGGGCGAAGGACGTGGTGGCGTTGGACAGGACGATGGACCGAACGAGGGGTGCTTTGAGGGTGTAGTCGAGGCCTTCGCGGATCTCTGTCCACTGGCTGGTGCCCGCGGGCCGGGGCGCCGGTTCGGGTTCACGGTGGCGGATGCGGAGCAGGCAGAAGGCGCAGATCAGGTAGGAGACCGCGTCCAGTGCGATCGCGCGGGCGGCGCCCAGCGCGGTGACCAGGAGGCCGCCCAGGTTGTTCCCGGCCAGGTCTGCGAGCGAGTTGGTCGCGCCTAGCTTGGAGTTCCCTTCCTTGAGCTGCTCCCCGCGCAGCAGGATCGGGAGGTAGCTGATCGAGGCGTTGCTGCCGATCACCTGGAGTGCGGAGACGAGGAACGCGACCGTGTACAGCTGTCCCAGGGTGATCTCGGCGACCAACTGGGCGAGGGGGATGCTGGTCAGGGTGACGGCGCACAGGACATCGCAGCTGATGATGATCGGCCGCTTGCGGTAGCGGTCGGCGAGGACGCCGGCGTGGAGGGAAAGCAGCAGCGGGGGCAGCTTTCCTGCCACGGCGATCAGTGCCACGTGCATGGTCGAGGCGTGCAGGTCCACCACGGCGATGACCGAGATGCCGATGGTGGTGATTCCGAAACCGGCAACCGTGACGGCCTGCCCACCCCAGTAGCGTCGGAAGTCCGCGTGCCGCCACAGGCTGGCAGCGGGAGCAGCGGCGTTCACTGCGGGCCGCCCGTCACCGGGTTCGGTGCCGGGGCGTGCCCGTGCTGCGAGGGAACGGCAGGCGCGGTGGCCCCGTATTGGGCGGCCTGGGCGGTGAACATCGACCGGTAGATACCGTCAGGCCGGGCCATGAGCTGCTCGTGGGTGCCTTCTTCGGCCACCCGGCCCTGGTCGAGGACGTAAATGCGGTCGGCGTTGGCCGTGGCTGCGAGGCGGTGTGTCACGAGTACGACCGCGTGGCCTTCTTCCGCGAGAGACCACAGGCCTTCGAACGCGGCGATCTCCGCGTGCGGGTCGAGCGCCGAGGTCGGCTCGTCGACCAGGAGGAAAGGGGCCCCTCGGTACAGGCTTCGCGCCGTGCCGAGTTTCTGCCACTGGCCGCCCGAGAGCTGGACGCCGCGCTCGTAGCCCTTGTAGACGATGGAGTCCCAGCCGTGGCGCAGGCTCTCGATCAGCTTGAGGACTCCGGCGGACAGCGCGGCGGCCTTGACCTGGTCCATGTCGCGGACGCGGTCGCCGGCGCCGATCGCCACGTTCGCGGCCGCGGTCATCTCCCAGCGAGGGAAGTCCTGCGCGAGCAACCCCACCGTGGCGAAGATCTCGGCCCGGCTTGCGTCCCGGAGCTCGACCTGGTCGCTGCCGTCGGCGTCCTGCCACCACACATTGCCGTCGGGAGGCAGCAGCAGTCCGGACAGCACCTTGGTCAGGGTTGTCTTGCCGGACCCGTTCGCACCGACCAACGCGGTCACCTCGCCGCGGCGCACCCTCAAGCTGACGTTCCGCAACGCGGGGGAGTCGGCCCCGGGGTAGGTGTACGACACGTTGTCCACGCGGACCTGATGGACGCGGGCCGGGAGCGGAGTGCCGATGGTGGGGATGGCGTTCTCGGTGGCCAGTGCGATGGCGTCTTCGGTGTCGGTAAGGAACAGCAACTCCTCGTAGAGCCGGTTGACCTGCTGGACCAGTGAGGCCAACCGGGCTGTCGAAGCGCGGATCGCGAGGACCGCGGTGCCGCCGACGGCGAGCGGCAGTGAGCCCTCGGCCAGCAACCACCACAAAACTCCATAGCATGCCAGCGACGCGATGCCCGCAAACCCGCCGGCCACCAGGTCCGTGGAGGCCTGCGCGCGGGCCAGGCGCCGCTGCTCCGCCTCGGTCTGGCGGGACATCTCCTCGTAGCTGGACAGCAGCTTGGTCCCGGCGCCGTGCACGCGAATCTCGCCTTGTGCGTGCGGGCGGGTCAGAAATCCCAGGAGTGAGGCGATGGCCCGCCGGTGATCGATCCAGTGCAGCTTCGAGACGTACTCGCGGCGTGCGGAGCTGACCGCGCCCCATCCCTTGGGCAGGGCGATCACGAGCAGCATCGGCAGCAGCATCCAGTGCAGCGACGCCAATACGACCGCGGCCGCCACCATCGAGATGAGGACGTTGCCGACCCCTACCGACAGCATCAGCATGCTGCGGGCCGAGTCCGTGCCGAACCGGCCGGCCTCCAGCACACGTTGCACCTCGGGACGCTCGGTCGCCTCCAGCTCGACGCGGGTGACGGCCGCGTAGTAGCGCGCGGAGACCGCCCGCTCCACCTGTGGCTCCAGCCGTCCGGACATCGCCGTCGACCACGCCATCAGCAACGCAGCGATCACCGCGGTCGCTGCCAGCACTGTCAGGGACGGCAGGGCTTCGCGCAGCTTGTCCGCCGTCGGGCCCTCCGCGAAAAGATTCGTGAGCACGCTGTTGACCGCAACCAGTCCCCATGCCGCGGTCACTCCTTGCCCGAGCTGCGCGGCCACCACGCCCGCCATCGCCCGCCGGTCCGTCTGCCAGCCGGTACGGAGCACCAGGGTGACCATGCGCGGCAGCGCGGCCGCCATGTGCCGGAACGAGAGCCTGGTCAGCGGGCCCTGGTGACGTACGTAGGACTGGTCGTAGCGCAGCCTGCCCCCGTACAGCTCGCGCTCCGCGTTCGAGATCGTGTCCTTCGCCGGCGTGCTCTTCGCGTCCTGCGGGGTATCGCGGCGTGGGCCGGTGCGTGTCAACGTCGCTCCTTCCTGAGGGTCGTGGCGGCATCGTCGGGTTCAACGACCCCACCGAGTTATCGAACACGTGTCTTTCGGCCGAGTTCCGAATCCCGGTTTCATGCGGCTGTTGAAAGGTGCGGGGTGCATGGGCCCTTGTGCCGCAAGAGGCGCTCCATGAGTGGGTGTTGGCCGAAACGCCGTCGGTCGCAATGTGCAGGGTCGTGGTCCGGGGACGGGATCAGAGGTCGTGAGCCTTCGGTCTGCTCTGCGCATGGCTGACCGGGCCGTGGCGCGAGGGGGCGCCACGCCCTACGAGGTGGGTCGGTTCAGTTCAGGAGGGTGGTCGGTTCGTCATGCCTTCCGGACGCGGAAAGTCACCTCCGGGAAACGGCGTCCGTTGACCTGGAGGGCGATCGAATACGCACCCGGCGTGAGCTCCACAGTGGCGGTAGAGCGCAGCACATGGTCCTTGGCGAGTGGCAGTATCTCGCCCGGCTTGCCGGTGCTGCGCAGAAGGAAGTACACTTTCTCGCGCGGCTTGCCGGTCCGCGTCGTCGAAGAGATCACGAACATCACGTGCACCGGGACGGGCGCGGTGGTGGTGAGAGTGGCGGAGAAGCTGAGCGTGTCGCCGTCGACGAGCTCGGTGCGCTCCAGGACGAGAGGCGTCAGCTCGACCGGCGCGTCGGGCACGTAGCCGAGGAAGGCGTAGGCACCCGGCCAGCCCGCCCTTTTCCATGCCTTTAGAAGAAGCCCAGCTTCTTCGGCGAGTAGCTCACCAGTAGATTCTTCGTCTGCTGGTGGTACCACGTCCGCGCCTTGCTTGACCAGGGAGTATGGCTCCGTTGACGGAGCACATGGGGAAGTTGGTCCGGGAATGGCCCGGATTTTGGTAGACCATGGCGAAAGCCGTCGCCGGGCCCCCAATCTGGTTCGTGGCGGGCACCTGAGCAGCCCGGTCCCGTACGTCTTCCTTGGACGAGACCGAACTGCGGTGTCAGGACCGTTGTAGATATTCAACGATCCTGAAAACCCTGGACATTGGGGCAGTCAACGGGTTAGAAGGAAGGCTGCCTGCTGGCGTACACGGAGCAGCGTGGCGTAGCGGCGAGAGACCCCGGACAGCCCTGGAGAGGAACGCCTCATGTCCTTCGAGCCCGTGTACATATCCCGGCGCAATGCCCTGCGGGCCGGCGCCGGCGCAGCAGCCGTCGCCGGTCTCGGGGCCGGCCAGTTGGCCGGTGCGAGCGGTGCCTCGGCCGCCGCTCCGGCCGACCTGTCGGACACCGCGTACATCATGAGCTGCGACGAGTGGGGTGCCCGGCCGCCCGCCGGGGAGCTGTCGACCCGTACGGGCTCCACCCGGCGGATCGTGGTGCACCACATGGCGTTCCCGAACACCATGGACTTCTCCATGGAGGCGGCCATCGCCTGCGCCGAGCGGGTCCAGTACATACACATGGACAAGAACGGCTGGTCGGACACCGGAAATCACTTCAGCATCAGCCGCGGCGGCCATGTGCTGGAAGGCCGGCATGGCAGCCTGGACGCGCTCGAGGACGGCGGATACCAGATCGTCAGCGCACACGCCGTCGGCCAGAACACCCAGTCGATCGGTATCGAGAACGAAGGCACCTACATCGACGAGCTGCCCACCGGCAAGCTGTGGTGGTCGCTGGTTCAGCTCTCCACCTCCATCTGCACCAAGTATGGCTTCGGCGCCCAGAACATCACCGGCCACTGGGACTGGAACAACACCCAGTGCCCCGGTGCGAAGTTCTACTCCACCTTCCCGCTGCTGCGCCTGCACGTCGCCAAGCGCCTCGGCCAGGACCCGAGCAGCATCCCGGCCCGCACCTGGCCCGACACGTTCACCTCCTGCGCGGGCGCCACGGTCCGTACGCTGCAGCACCTGCTGAACACCCAGGGCTTCAACCTCGTTGCGGACGGGGCCTTCGGCCCGGCCACGCTGGCAGCCGTGCGCGCCTTCCAGACGGCGCACGGCTTCCCCACCGCCTCGGACGGCACGATGACCGGGCCGACCTGGGAGGCGCTGGCCCCGGAGATCGGCATGGGTGCCACCGGGTCTGCGGTACTCGGCGTCCAGTCGATTCTGGCGACCAAGCTGTACGCCGTGAAGGCGACCGGCACCTTCGACCGGGTGACGTGGGTCGCGGTCGCCAAGCTGCAGGCCCTGCACGGGCTCCGGGTCACCGGGCGGGTGGACCTGAGCACCTGGTGTGCCGCGCTCGGCGGTGTGGTGGAGGAGAACTTCCGCGGGCTGAAGGGCCAGGCGGGGCTGGAAAGCGAGCTTGTCGTGCCGGAGGCCGAGTCCCTGCCCCCCGTGACCCTCGCGGCGGACGGGGTCGTGGCGAGCGACGTACCCACCACGCAGTTCGAGGAGTTCCCGGTCGACCAGGACGTCCAGGAAGGGGTGTAGGCCCTGCGCCGGCGGCGCCCGACCTCAGGGCGCCGTCGGGCGAGTACCTGGGACGCGGCGAAGTCCTCGCCACTCGCCCACTTCGATGTCCAGCCACTCGTCGTCCGTGACAGAGTCAGGTCGCGAGGAGCTGAGCTCTGAGGTGGAGTGTGGCGGAGAGGCGCATGCGGAACTCACCGAGGTCTGGTGGCCTACCGGGACTGATCCCGGCAGGCGGCGCAGGGCGCCGGTAGGAAGCCGTCCTCCCGGCACTCCCGTCGCCGGCGATATCGGCAGGCGCTCGGTGAAGGTCTGTCCGTCGTCGCGGGCTTCATGGACGCCGTCCTGGGCAGCGGCCAGGACATGGTCCGCGGCAAGGGCGGTCAGGGCCTGCGGCCGACCGCCGGGGACGGTGCCGGTCTGCTTCCAGGTGTTCGAACTGGTTGGCCCGAAACCTTCAGGGTTGGTCCTTGGCCCACCATAAGAACGCGGCGGCGTGCTGCTGGTTGGCGAAGCCTTCGCCGACCAGGGCGTGCAGGATGTCGTTGCTCCAGAGGATGAGCCGAACGAGTGTCCAGTTGACCCACTCCGGTGCTGGCAGATCCAGTCCGTAGACCATCCGGGCGATTTCGTGCTTGCCGCCCGCCGCCGTCGTGTACTTGAGGATCGACAGGAACCGGTCAGGCTGCATCACGCAGAGAACCCTGGTGAGGAGGGTTTCTTTGAAACCGGTCATGGCGAACGGCCTGGTGCCGGTCAGCAGTTCCTGCAGCCGGTCCTCGAGACACCAAAAGCTGGGTCGACACCGGCTTCAAGAACGCCGTGATCGAACACTGCGCCAACCTCGGAATCGACGTCGAAGTCGTCAAAAGGAACCCCGAAATCCGCGGCTTTCACGTCGTCAAAAGGCGCTGGGTCGTCGAGCGAAGCCTGGGATGGATCACGCTTCGCCGGCGTCTGGCCCGCGACTACGAGACCCTCCCCGCCAGCTCCGAAGCCGTGATCCACATCGCGTCAATCGACAACCTCACCAAGCGCATAACGGACGAGACCACACCTACCTGGCGAGGTACCTACTAGGGCATACGAGGCGATCTACCTAAATCAAATGCCCACTGAGACCCCGCGTGGGGATGATGTGCCGACCGTCCCATGCCATGCGCGTATGCCTTTCCAGGAGAGGACTTCTCCAGGAACTGCCGGGGCCAGCCGTGAACGGAGAACGGGTCAGGAGAAGCGCGGAGGTGCCCGTACCGGCGTTCTCCGCACGGCGGGTGGAATGCACTGCTGCGCTATACATCCGCTCCGTTCGTCACATCGTGGTGGGTCGCGAGCGGAGCCGAGCCTTCGAGGTGACGGCGAAGGGCATCGACGAGGCGGGACCCGTCGGACGCGTCGTCATGTACGTGTGACATCCAGACCGTCAGCGGGGCACTGGGCCAGGAGACGATCGAGACCGCGGGGGAGACGGCTGCGGACCACCAGCTGATCGTTCCCGCATAGAGGTCTGCTGGCTTCAACCCTGCCGGGGCAGCTTCGGCTGCGGTCATCTCCCCGAGCGGTCCTTGCAAGATGAGATCGTCGTCCAAGGCGCTTCCTTGTAGTCGTGCGGCGTTGTGGGCTGATCTTGGAGCAATTGTCAATTCCTGTGGATCACCGCGGGGAGCCTCAAGTGGCCTGGAGTCATTGATCGAGGACTACGAAGTCTTCATTGGTGAGGTCGCGGGACGACGCGATGCGGTGGAGGAGGGCCGGGGTCGGGTGGTGGGTGGACACCCAGTCTCGATCGGCGTCGGTGATCTCGTCGTCGACCCAGACGAACGGGCGTCCGTCCGCCCATGCCGCCAGGGTTCGGGTCTGCCAGTGGAGTCCGTACCACTGGTCCTCGCGTTCATGCGCGTCGGAGTGTTCCGGCCAGTGCACGAGCGGCAGGGGCGGCAGGCCGAGTCGGGGTGCTATGTCAGTGTTCGCCTCCTCCTCCCAGGTGGTGGCCCAGACCAGCTCGCACGGCAATGCCGCGAGGCGAGGCCCGAGGCGCGGGTCGAGCCGCGTCAGGTGCGAATCTGTCGCGGTGCTTGACGGTTTGCGCTGCGGGACGTCGCCGAACGGCAGGAGAGGTCCGTCGACGTCCAGGAACAGCAGCGGGCGTTCCTTGCGCCGGCTCATGCCGCAGCCTTGTGCTCACGCTCGATCAGGACTCCGCGTTCGAAGCGGGCGCCGATGCGGACGAGGGAGACGAGGTGGGGTGCGGTGATCGCGCGACATCGGGCCTGGGTGGACTCGGCGAGCTTGAACACCATCGCCAGGGCCGCGGCCGGGCTGCCGGCGCCGCGGGTGACCTTGGTCCGCAGCTTTACCGTGCTGAAGGTTGACTCGATCGGATTTGTCGTGCGCAGGTGGACCCAGTGCTCGGCCGGGAAGTCGTAGAACGACAGGAGTTCATCGACGTTGTCGGTGATCTTCTTGACGGCCTTGGGCCACTTCGCGCCGTAGGCGCGCCCGAAGTCCTTCAGCGCCTTCTCGGCGTGATCGCGGTCCTCGGCGTTGTAGATCTCCTGCAGCGCCTTCTTCGCGCCGGGCTGGGCCGATTTCGGCGGGGAGTTGACCACGTTCCGGGTTTTGTGGACCCAGCACCTTTGATGTCTGGCCTGCGGAACGGGCGGCCCGGAGGGCGGCCGCCACGGCAGGCGCCTAGCGCGTCCACAGCGCCAACGAAATGTTGCGATTCTCGGCCGCCCTGTAGGGCGACCGTCGCCACGCCGTTGCCGTCGACGTAGGCTCACAGGCGGATGATGCGATCCTCGGCCGTATGACGGCGATGTTCCCGGCGCACGCCCATCGGTTCGAGCAACCCGGGCCTACCCGGACCGGCCGACCACACCGCCACCGCCACCGCCGCGTTGCCCTGGTCGTCGTACGCGACCAGGCACCGGGCGTCGGCGTACGGCAATCCGGCATCCACGAGGCCTTTGTGTCAGGATCTCTGAGCGACCCCGCCGGGGCCATGGCCATTGCCCGCGGGGCCCACGCGGATCGTGCGGAAGTAGTCGTAGGACACGTGGGCGGTGCGGACCGGATCGGGCTGCTGGTCCCTCTCGATGATGTAGTGGTGATGGGGCAGCTGCCGCAGGTTGGCGAAGATCCCCGCGAAGTCGATCTCGCCCTCTCCCAGGTCGGTCTCGACGCTGTTCCGCGGTGCGCCGTCCTTGACGTGGAGCATCGGGAACCGCTTCTCGTACGACCTGAGGTAGGGGGCCGGGTCCGCACCTGCCCGCAGGATCCAGTAGAGGTCCATCTCGAACCAGACCAGATCCGGGTCGGTCTCCTCCAGCCACACGTCGAAGAGAGTCTGCCCGGACTGCGGATCCGCGTGGAACTCGTTGTCGTGCAGGTGGGCATACCAGCGCAGCCCTCGGGCCCGGGCGGCCTCGCCCCACTGGTTCATCTCCCGCGCCATCGCACGGTAGCCCTGGGCGGTCTGGGCGCCGTCCATGTAGGAGACGCCGACATACTCCTGTCCGAGCGCCACCGCGTTGTCGAAGGTCTGCTGTGCCCGGGCGCCCCGGAAGTCGCCGGGGTTGTGGTGACTGCCGATCACCCGCAGTTCGTTCGCATCGGCGATCCTGCGGAACTGCTCGGCGCTGCGCCCGCCGTAGGTGTAGGCAGGCTCGATCTCGGCGTAGCCCGCGTCGGCGATCATCTCGAGTGTGCCCTCGGGATCGACGGCGAGCATGTCGCGCACCGAGTAAAGCTGGAGACCGATTCGGCCTGCCGGAACCCGTCTGCCCGCGCCTCCGGGGGCCGGGGCTGCCAGCGCCGGCCAGGCCTGCGATCCGGCGGCCAGAACGGCGGCGGAGACCGCTGCTCCACGGAAGAATTGACGGCGACTGTGCGACTTTCCTTGAGTGGAGTTCATCTTTGTCCCTCTCTCGGTGAAAGTTGAGAGGATGCTATGGACACATCAACTGCTCGCACAAGGTCTCTGGCATCGATCGCTCTTAGTGGGCATTTAATATCGATTTGAGACGGGCATTTCGACCAGCTTCGCCTTATTCATCACCAATGTGCACGGCCTGAAATGCCTGGAAGCTCCGCATTGGCGGGACTCTTCCGCCTCATTTTTGAACCAAACGGAATCCAGTGCTGAGAAGCGGATTAAACGGGCTGACGGGTCGCCGCCCGGAAAGGCGCGAAGGTGAACGTAAGGAGCGAATTATCTCGAAGGTAGTTACGACCTTGGGAGCGATTGGCCTGGGGGAGGCTGGTCGCCTGGCTCGGTGGACGGGCGCGCATGAGATCTTTCTCTTCATGAGTACACCGCCAGACGGATTGCCTATCTACCGAGTCTTGACCGGCCCGGACGACGCCGCGTTCTGCCATCGTGTGAGCGAAGCGATAGCTCTTGGCTACGAACTGCACGAAGGCCCTGCGGTCACTTTCAACGGTGAGAGGGTCATCGTCGCCCAAGCGGTGGTATGGCCAGCACAGTCGTAGGACTTGTGGTCGCGGTCTGCCCGTGACACGAGAAGGGCCGCACGGGTTAGGCAAGTTGTGACGCTTGCCTGGGCCCGTGCGGCCTGTTCCCATCCTGCCCTGTCCGGGGTCTCCCGTGCACACTTCGGCGAGTTGCTCGAAGAACTTGCTCCGCGTTGGGAGGCTGCCCGTGAGTCGGCGCTGCGCCAGCGGCGTGGCCAGGACCGGCGTCGGGCGGCAGGTGCCGGACCGAAGCGGCGGCTGGTCTTCGTGGACCGGCTGCTGGTTACGCTGGTGCACCTGCGGCTCGGTTTGCCGCATGCGGCGCTCGCCGAGCTGTACGTGGTGGATCGCTCCGCCATCTCGAACGCGGTCCGTGAGGTCCGGCCGCTGTTGGCAGTCCGCGGCTTCGCCGTCCCCGACCGCCCCGGCATCCGGTTGCGCACGCTGGAAGACCTGTTCGCCTACGCCGACGCCGAGGGCGTCGAGTTGCGGATC
>NZ_JBLVKW010000027.1:0-94515 GCF_048270745.1 Streptomyces sp. NPDC056231
TCCACCGCAACCAGTTCGCCACCCGCGCCGAGGCCCGGCTGAAGATCGCCACCTGGATCACGGACTTCTACAACCCGCGCCGCCGCCACAGCGGGGCCGCCGGCCTACCGCCAATCGAGTTCGAACGCACCATCAGCGAAGCACGCGCCGAGCACCATCAGCAGGACCAAGCCGCGTAAGGAAGGCCTCTACGTTTCCAGGGGATTGACACGTCTCCGCCAACGCGTCAACGAGCTCCTCACGAGCGATCACCACACGGCGCGCGGCCTCCTCCGCAGCCGCCACCGCCACCTGGACCCGCTCCAGCTCCGCCCGCAGTTCCTCGGCCCGCACAAGCGCAAGCCGTTCACGCTCCTCCAACACCGCGATCACCGACGGCATCCGCCACCTCCATACCCCAGCCTGAACCGACGGCCCGAGCATGCCTAAACGACGAGCAACCTGCCACTGACCTGGGAAGACTTGACACTACGTCCGGTTTGGGAATGCCTTCTGACCCCAGGTGCGCGCCCGCCGCGGCGCGGTCGGCGGCTGGCTTGCCTGGTGCCACCGCTCCCAGACTTCGCCGTCGAGTTGCTCGATCGTCCACAGTTCCGATTGCTCATGGAGCCAGCATCGTGATCGACAGGCTGCATCGCGGCGGCGACAGGCCGGGGCGTCAGTCCATTCCGGAGCGGGGGGCGGAAACGGTTGTTTACGCCCCCGCACGCAATCCAATGAACGGAGACGGCGAAACCGGGGCGTGTTGGCGTCCCGGTCCGATCGGATTCTCTCCGCAGTTTCGCCTCCCCGTTGCGCCCGTCAGGTGAACCCATCGCGGAGGCGAAGGTCAGAGGGCGGGAATCGGCGAAGGCCGGGCTGTTCCGCCGCGTCAAGGCACCGTCAGCACCAGCGCGTGTGGCGGCAGATGTGCCAGCCGTCGCCGGAGCCGCCCGAACCTCCGGAGCCGCCCGTACCGCCGGGGATTCCGTTCGGGTACAGCCTCGTGCGGTTCCGGTCGCGGGGGTACGGGTCGAGGTAGTCCGGGTCACCGTCGTCGTCGCGGTCCGGCAGGTAGGCGTCCCTGCCCCGGTCTGGGGCGGGGCAGCCGTGGTCGGGCGAGGAGAGCGCAAGGCTCACGACGTACACCTCGTCGGTGAGGGGACCGCCGCTCGCCGGGTCCTGCCGGCACACGCGCCAGTCGTCGTACTCGCCCTCACGGGGGAGCGTGTCGTTGAGGTACGCGGCCTCGGCGTGCACATCGTCCTCGGGTACGCCCGCGGCCGTCACCTTCGGGACGGCGGCGCGCCAGGTCAGCCCCAGGAGGTCGGGCATCTTCTTCCACGGCACCGTCTTGCCCTCGGCCTCGGGGCACGGTTCCCCGCGGCGCACGACACCGAAGTCCACGATCGGCTCCTCGGACGATCCGCCGGTCACCTGGAAGCAGACCTTCCACAGCGAACGCGCCGTCACCTCCCGCTTCTGGTCCGAGGCGTCGTGGTAGATGACCGTGAAGCCCCTCCTCCGCGACTTCGGGAAGGCCACGTCCAGCGAGTCGCCCGTGAAGTCGGGCACCGTGGGCATCGTGGCCTCGGGCGTCGCCCGCGAGGCGGTGGGGAAGCGACTCGGGCGCGTGGGCGGCTTCGCGGCCTCGGTGTTCGCCGCCCGGGCCGATGTGTCGGCGGGCTGCTCGGGGAGCACCGCCCAGAAGAGGGCCATCGCCGCGACCGAGGCGACGACCCTGCCCGACCTGGGCCAGGGGTTGCGCCACCACAAGAGGATCAGAGCGACGAGGAGCGCCACCCCGCCGAGCCGGTCGCTCACCAGCCCCAGCAGGGGGACGGCGGCGATGGCTCCCACGCCTGCCGCGCCCGTCTGCCACCAGGGGCCAGGTGCGGAGGAAGGGGGAGGCGAGGACTCGTGGCTCTGGGGGCCGGACATGGTGGCGCGGAGCCTTTCCATCCATATGTGCGAAAGCTGACCGCCCGCATCGTACGCAGAGGGGGGAAGCCGCCCTTCCGGGTGGTGCCCCTGATGCGCCGTGGTGAACCGGGCGGGTGACGGTTCTGCGGCGGCACCGACGGGTTTGCCTGGGCGGACACTCCCGGAACAGCCTCCGCTGCCGGTGGCCGGGGATTGTCAGACACCCCCTAGTCACATCGGCACCGCTCCGCCCCATAACCAGGTACCTGGATACGCGTCCGTGTACCGGGCGTTCGGCACACTTGAAGACTTCGAGAGCGGGACCCTGGCAAAAGCCGGGCTACCGGACTTGCGGAGCTTGGTATCCCGCTCCCTTGAATACGACCGAACCGCCTGCTGATCTACCTCCCCTCCCTCACTGGCCGCCCTCGAGCCGTCCGGGACGGGAGGACTTTTTCTTCCATCACCGCCACCGCCCTACCCCTGCACGCCCGCAATCAGGAGACCTCATGGACTACATCGCTCTCGCCGCAGCCATCACCGCCGGGCTCGGTCTGCTCTGCGCCACCGCCGTCTGCATCGTCGCCATCTGCCGCGCCCACCGGGCCGACGTCGTCTCCGTACTCCGGGCCCTGCCGGGACTCGTCACCGCGCTGCTCCGGCGAAAGCTGTGACCCCGCCCGGGGGAGCACGGCGCTCGAGGAGATCGGCAGCCATGGCGCTCCGTACTCCGGGGTCGGTCGCGACGTGCTCATGCGCCCACCGCAGCAGCCGATAGTGCCACCGGGCAGGCGCCATGCCGAAGTTGTCCATGGTTAGTCACCATTAGGCGTATGCCCCGGTATTACCGCTCTCGAGCGTCAGGGTGACGACAACGAACGCCGTTGCCGCGGCGCCGCCCTGTAGGTCACGATCCGTCACTCATTGCCCCGTGATGTGGCGTTCGTGTCCTGTCCTGTCGTCCCGTGGCTGCCGGGCCTGCATCGCACCGGACCCAGGTGCGGGGCTATCTCCCGCCAGATCCGGGTGTGGGTTTGCAGACGTCGCACGCTGTGGCCCACCCCTGCTGGACAAAGATCGCGGCCTCACGGTCGCTGGCCCGGGTGAGGCGCCCTTGGGCGGCCCAGCAGTCGGCCCTGTGCAGGATGAGGGCGCGCTGATCCGGGGTGTCCTGGGGGAGGGCCTGGAGTACCCACTCCGGGCGGCCGCCGCCAGCCCGTTCGGTGGGGACCTGGCCGTAGTCCTCGCCGTCGACGGGGCGGACGGCCGCGGCGGGTACGTCGATCGAGACCTCGTACGCCCACTGCCCATCGGCGTCCCGCCGCCGCGCGCGGAGGCGCCCTGCGACGGCACGTCCCCCGGGGAGTGTGACAGTCACACGCGGGGCCGGTTGGGATACCGCTCCGGGATCGGACACGACTACCCCGCCTGGCCCTCGGGCTCCTCGTGGGTGTGTTTGAGCGCCATCCGGGCCTCGACCACACCCTCGCCCAGCGTCGACCAGTACGGGTGCGTCGATACCTCGATGCTCAGCCGGCGCAGTTCATCCTGGAACCGGCGCACCTCTGCGGCCTGATCTTCCGTGTACCCGGGGCTGTCCGGCTTCCCAGACTGGTAGGTGGTGTGGAGCTGCTTTTCGCTCTCCCAGCCGGGCATGGGTTCCGCCGACCACGGCAAGGTGGCGGCGTACTCCTCGTATGCGGTGCGGGTCTGGTGGAGCGCGAGCTGGGCTGCACGGAGGTCTTCGGGAAAGTCGTACGTGGGCACGCATTAATGGTACGTCTGTTCGAATATCGGATGCGAATGACGCGCCGCACGCCCCCGAGGAGGCGCAAGGCGGCCGATGGCACCGAGACCCCCGTCTACGGCATGAGTGACCGCCTGGTGCTGGAGCCGGTCGGCACCACCGTCAGCACGGACGACGACGACAAGCTCACCAAGGCGCAGAGCGCCGCCGAGGACATCCTCGCCAACAACGGCTGGGAGCTGGTCGACAAGTGGAAGATCGTCGACAACGCCATGTACGCCACCGTTGAGCAGCCACTACGAACGAAGTCCCTCGATCGCCGAAGCAGAAGCGCGACTGCTGTATTACAAAGCCCGATGGGCCGACGACTGACTTCCGCGAGCGAGCCCGGCTGGTGCCCTTGCCCGTGGGGAGTGGGCACCGGCCGAGCGCGTGGCTACTCCGTCTTGTCTGTGTGCTCCCGGATCGCCGCGGCGACGTCGAGCAGGGCGTACGCGATGGCGGATAGCCCCTCCCCGATCGCGTCGGTCTGCATGTCCTCTCCCGTGTGCTCTGCCGCCCGGTCCGCCCGGCTCTCCGCGTAGTCCTTGTACAAGCTCATGGTCGTCTGTCCCTCCGCCCCCGCCGGTTCCTCCGGCGGACGGGGCAGACTGCCCCGCCCGGGGCCGAGGGAACCGGGCGGGAACCAGCCATTGGCCGGGGCCTACCGGCGCGCGACCGGGGCGGAGCTCCGAGCATCGGCGAGGACGATGCCGGGGGCGCGGTGCACCACCCGGTAGAACGTCCACTGCTGCGGGCCGGGGGCGAGGCGGAGCCAGTTGCCGCTCCAGTCGTCCGGAACGATGAGCGCCAGGCCACCGAGCGGGCCGCCTGTGAGTCGCGCAGATCGGCCGCCCTCGCGCGGTCGACCACCGACGTCACCGCCGAGCTGCGTCGCAAGCTCGACGAGGCGAACGCCCGGTGAGCCACGCCTTCTACAGCGACGCCGCCGAGAAGATCCGGGCAGAGCTGACACCAGGCGAGCGCGCGGCCGTCGAAACCGTCCGCCGCTCGCTGGAGGACGACCCCGACCCCGACCACGCCCGCGGGCTGCCGGACGCCGACCCCGGTTCGGAGTCGTACGTGGTCGAGCTGCTGCCCGAGCAGACGGGCGGGCGCGGGATCTCCGTGGTCTACCGCTACAGCCAGGACCTGGACGCCGTCCTCATTCTCTGGCTGCTCGCCGGCGGGTGATGCGGTTGTGCCGCTCCACGAACTTGTCGATGAAGTAGAAGATCAGGTCGTCGGGTTCCTGCCGGCCGTCGATGTGGTTCTCGGGGAACAGGGCGACGATCACCCGGGAATCGAATCCGTCCGAGCACGCCGTGATGTTGACCGGCATGGTGTTGCTGCCGTAGCGGCGGGCCAGGTGCGGATCGGTCGGCAGGGTCTCGTACGTCAGGTAGTCCAGCGAGAGCCGGGGGAAGTACGAGGCGTTGAAGAGCGAGAACAGGTGGTGGTCCCGCTCGGTGTTGATGTGTTTCTTGGTCCGGAGCAGCCGGGGCGCCGGGCCGTCCGCGCGGTCGTCGGCCCGCAGGTCCTCGATGAAGGCGCGGACGACGGGCTGGTGGCGCAGGTGCTCGGAGGATTCGAGCTGTTTCCGCAGGTCCGCGAGGAACGCGGGGGTGGTGACGTCGGTCCCCTTGGCGATGCGCCCGCGTATCTCGTTGACCTCGTCGATGACCCGCTTGATCTCGTTCGGCACCGCTACCGCCTCGTCGTCGTGGGATGGTTCTGCCGTTTCCAGTACTCCAGGCCGCCGATCATTTCCTTGACCCGGAAGCCGGCCGCCGCGAGTCGCGCGGCGGCCCTGGAACCCGCGTTGCAGGCCGGTCCCCAGCCGTAGGTGACGTAGACCGGTGCGGGGTCCAGGGCCGCGAGGGCGGCGTCGGTCAGCTCGGCGTGGGGCAGCGACAGCGCGCCGGGCAGGCACTCCTCGGCGTGCGCGGCGGCCGTGCGGGCGTCGGCGAGGACGAATCCGCCGATGCCCGCGTCGAGGTCGTGCCGGACGTCGTAGGGGTCGGTCTCGCAGGCCAGGCGGGCGCGGAGGAAGTGGTCGAGGGCCGTCTCCGGGTCCGCCGCCGGGATGCCGAGGACGCGGGAGCCGGACTCCTCGGGCGTCGCGGTCCCGTCAGTGTCCGGTCGTGCTCCGTTCCGGTGCTCGTGCCGCTGCGGGGTCGCGGACCCCGTGGTCGTTCTCGTCACTGTTCTCATCAGTCTTCTCCGTGTTCTCGGGGGGCTCCGTGTTCTCGGTCCCGGCTTCCGCGATCCAGCTCTCGATGAGGAGCTTTCCGATGGAGTCCGGTCGGTAGCCGTGCCCCGCCTCGACGTGGGCGCGCAGCTCGGCGGCGGTGAACCAGCGGGTCTCGACCAGTTCCGCGCCGTCGACGGCGGTGGTCTCTGAGACGGCCTGCGCCCGGAAGCCGATCATCAGGCCGGCCGGGAACGGCCAGGCCTGGGAGCCCTGGTAGGCGACGTCCTTGACCACCACGCCGGCCTCCTCGAAGATCTCGCGGCGGACGGCGTCCTCCAGGCTCTCGCCGATCTCGACGAAACCGGCCAGGGTGCTGAAGGCCTCCGGTCCGGCGCCCGCGTGCCGGCCGAGCAGGCAGCGCCGCGGCTCCGCCCCGGCCTGCTCGACCAGGGCGATCACGGCGGGCTCGATCCGGGGGAAGAGCAGCTTGCCGCAGCCGCCGCAGACCCGCAGGTGCCCGCCGTCGCGGCTCTCCGCGGCGTCGCCGCAGGCGCCGCAGAACCGCTGGTTGCGGTGCCAGTGCAGCAGCCCGCGGGCGTACGCGAGGAGTCCCGCCTCTTCGGTGCCGAGGGTGGCGACCAGGGCGCGTACGTCCTGGACCGCGTCGGCACGGGTCAGGGCGAGCGCCTCGTCCTCGGGCCGGTCCGACAGGTCCGCCGCGAAGACCGCGGTGTCGCCGTCCAGGCCGAGGAACACCGGCTCGGGGGCCGCGTCGAGCACGGCGCGCGCGGCGGCCGCCGTCGCGGACACCGGCACGCCGCCCCGCACCAGGCACTGGTCGCGCCAGAGCGACACGACCCGGGTGCCGGGGTGGTCGGCGAGGCCGGTGATCCAGGCGGTGTCGGCGCGCCGGTCGCCCGCGCGGTCGAGTCCGAGTCCGGAGTAGTACATGGTGGAGCTCCCGTCGTCGCTGCCCAGCCGTGGTGGGGGCTGGGGCCGAGGTGGCCGGCTCATTCCTGGCCGCGTGCCGCGACGGACCGTTCCACGAGAGCGACGCCGAGCAGGGTGAACTCCTCGGCCAGGTCGTCCGGGCAGTCGTCCAGGAGGCCGGCGACAGCGT
Source organism: Streptomyces sp. NPDC056231 (assembly GCF_048270745.1). Classification (NCBI taxonomy): domain Bacteria; kingdom Bacillati; phylum Actinomycetota; class Actinomycetes; order Kitasatosporales; family Streptomycetaceae; genus Streptomyces; species Streptomyces sp. NPDC056231. The sequence goes on from NZ_JBLVKW010000027.1 coordinate 7,003, forward strand.
CCCACACCACCCGTGCGGCCCTGACCAACAGAAGGTCCTGGCGCGGTGTGAGGTGGTACTGGAATCCGAGCATCTCCAGCGGCGCGGCCGTCGCGACGAGGACGTGGTCGGGCAGTTCGAGCAGCCAGCGGTCGAACCGGTCCGCCTCGACGATGCGGCCCACCGCGGTGGCGACCGCGTCGATGTCGGCGTCGGAGGCTTCGCGTTGTCTGCGCAGCATGACGGTCGTTCCTCTCCTCCCCTCCGCCCACTAGTTCTCGTAGCGGATGGGCTCGTACGAGGCGAGGCGTTCGAAGTCCCGGTAGAGGGCGGCGTAGTCGTGGTTGCGGACGAGGAAGGTGCCGCCGTTGTCGATGAGCGAGGCGCCCTGCTGGATCTCCTCGCCGACCCGGACCTTCCACTTCATCTCGACCTCGCTGGTGAGGTCGGGCAGGACCAGTTCGCTGACGATGCCGGGGCGCTTGGGCAGGACGGCGTCGAAGCAGTACATCTGCTCCTGGTCCCACGGGCGGCTGGGCAGGCCGGCCTCGATCTCGAAGGCCAGGTTCAGCAGGGCTACGGCGTAGTTCTGCTGCATGGCGGCGAGTCCGGCGAGGCCCTTGAAGCGGGCGCCGACCTCCAGGAAGACCAGTTCGTCGTCCTTGGTGTGGAAGAGCTCCAGGTGGCTGGCGCCGTCGAGCTTGCCGAGCGCGTCGAGGACGGTCTCGGCGAAGGCGATCATGCGGGGCACGCGCGGGTCGTCGTCCTGCCGACACCCGATGGGCCCGCCACCACCACGGTGACGGGCCCTTGTCGTGGCACCCGCGCAGCCCTCCGGTGCAACCCCGGGCGCACCTGTGCAGCCACCTATGCAGACACCTCGAGGTTGTTGACAGGGCGCTGGCGGCGTCCGCTGCTGGTGACCCAAGGCACTTCCGAGATGCAAGTTTCCCATACTCCAGCGGCGGTCTCCGCTGCGTTCGATGACCCGAATCTGATCGCGCATGCCGGGCTGGTTCCGGTGATGCGGCTGGCCGAACGGTGCGGGCTGTCGGGCCTGGTGACGCAGAAGGTGAAGCTGAGCGGGACGACGAACGGCGCGGGTGCGTCGGCGGACATCAAGGTCAGCAGCATCGTGGCCGGCATGGCAGCGGGCGCGGACAGCATCGACGACCTCCATATCCTGCGGCACGGCGCGATGCCGACCCTGTTCCAGGGGGTCCGTGCGCCGTCCACGCTGGGCACCTTCCTCCGTTCGTTCACCCACGGTCACGCACTCCAACTCCACGCTGTCCACCGCAGGTTCCTCGGCCAACTGGCAGCGCACACCCCGCTGCTGCCCGGCTCCGGCGAGAAGGCGTTCATCGATGTCGACTCCACCCACAAACGCGTCTACGGCCGGACCAAGCAGGGCGCCGAGTACGGCCGGTTCAAAGGCATCCGCACCCTGCACCCCCTCCTCGCCACAATCTGCACCCCGCACGCGCGGCCGGTGATCGCCACAGTCCGGATGCGACGCGGCAAAGCAGCAGACTCCCGAGGCGCCCCGAAGTTCGTCAGTGAGGCGCTGGCCACCGCCGTCGAGGCGGGCTGCACCGGCACCCGGATCCTGCGGGCCGACTCGCAGTTCTACAACGCCGGGGTGATCGCCGCCTGCCACCGGGCCGGAGCCCACTTCTCGATCACCACCGGCATGAACCCCTCCATCAAACGGGCCGTCCTCGGCATTCCCGACCAGGCCTGGCAGCAGATCACGTACCCCACCGCGGTGCCCGATCCCGCAACCGGTGAACTCATCTCAAACGCCGAAGTCGCCGAGATACCCGCCTACACCGCCTTCGCCAGCCGCACGAAAGCAGAGCGGTTCACCGCCCGACTGATCGTGCGCCGCGTCCGCGACCTGGCCAAACCCGCCATTGAGGGTGAGCAGGGCGAGTTGTTCCCCGTCTGGCGCTACCACCCCTTCTTCACCGACCAGCCCGCACAAACCCTCCAGGCCGAACGCGAACACCGGCACCACGCCGTCATCGAGCAGGTCATCGCCGACAGCAAAGCCTCCGCCCTGGCCCACCTGCCCTCCGCACACTTCAACGCCAACGCCGCATGGCTCACCCTGTGGGCGATGACCTACAACCTCCTGCGGGCCACCGGCGCACAGGCCTCCGCCTTCCACACCAAGGCCACCACCACCACAATCCGCACCCACCTGGTCCACGTTCCGGCGCGCATCGCCCGCTCCGCCCGCCGCATCACACTGCACCTGCCACACAACTGGCCCTGGCAGCACACCTGGACACACCTCTTCGACACCGTTCACGGACCGGCCGGCTGACACGAACAGTCCCTGCCCACCCCGCCCGCAAGGGCCCAACCGGAGCCGAAGAACGTGGAAAAGCTGGGCAGACCAGCAGATACCACCTGCCCACACCCGGCCACCAGCCCAAAGCGGACGCAGAAGTCGATCAGTAGATCACTCTCGAACCACCTCGGCGGATTGAGGCTTAGAGACCGCGCAGATTGGCGGCGCGAGGCAGCCGCGACAGCAAGGCAGGCACAGGTCTAGGTGATCATGGAGTTGCGACGCTCTGTGATCACTGGGGAGACCTGTGCCTGTCCTGCCATCATGGCTGACCAACCCGCTCTGGGGCCAATTCGAGGCGCTGCTGCCCGAGCGCCCGACGGTCGATCCGACCCATCCGCTGGGAAGCCACCGTCAGCGCATCAGCGACCGGATTATCTTCGACAAGCTGCTGCAACTGCTCCGGTTCGGCTGCTCCTACCAGGCAATCGCCGACACGACCTGCTCGGCGACCACCATCCGCAACCGCCGCGACGAGTGGATCCGGCTCGGCGTCTTCGCCCGCCTCAAGCAGATCGCGCTCGAGTCCTACGACCGCATCGTCGGGCTCGTGCTCGACCAGATCGCCATCGACGGCTCCATCACCAAGGCCCCCGGCGGTGGGGAGGTCGCCGGGCGCTCACCGGTCGACCGCGGCAAACAGGGCCTGAAACGCTCAGGCATGACGGATGGTTACGGAATACCGCTCGGCCGGGTCCTGGCCGGAGCGAACCGCCACGACTCCCCGCTGCTCGCCCCTACCCTGGACCGCCTGGAGGACCTGGGGCCACTGCCCGACGACATCACCGTGCACCTGGACGCCGGCTACGACTCGGACAAGACCCGCACCGAACTCGCCGCGCGCAGTCTGCACGGCCGCATCGCGCACAAAGGCGAGAAGGCCCCGATCCAGGCCAGCCAGCGGTGGCACGTCGAGCGAACCCACGCCTGGCAGAACGCCTTCTACCGGCTCGCCCGCTGCTACGAACGCCGCGCAACGGTCATCGACGCCTTCTTCGACCTCGCGGACACGATCATCACCGTCCGTAGCCTGATCCGCCAGGCATGGACGACCCACCGCTGGGCCGACCGCCCGAACCGCCGCCCATGAGCACACGCCTATCCGCGCGAGCTCTTACGCGGTGGATCCGGGCTTGTAGCCCTGGAGGAATGCTGGCGCGACCAGTTGTTGCCGCTCCAGCAGTTCAGGCAGCTCCCGTGCGAGCTTGGGGTGAGTCTGCTTCCACTGAGGGGAGTGCGCCACGAACTCCCGGCTGTTGAACACGGTGAACCGGTTGATGGCGGCCACATCCAGGCGGGATACCTCGTCCGGGTCACGGGAAATGATGAGGGCGAGGCTGCTGCCGAGCGGCACTGTGATCCGCCGGAAGTTGGTGAAGCCGATGCCAACGCCGTGATCGAAGAAGCCGGTAGGTATATCTGGCGGCGGGGTGCCCACGATCCCTGACATGCACAGAGGATTGTCGCTGACGATCAGGCCGCCGCCGCGTGGCCGGTAGCACGCCCAGTGCATGCCGCTGGATAGCAGGACCGACACCAGGTGGTTCCACTGGTCCTTGTAGTGGGCGTCCTCGTCGTTGCGTGCCTGCCATGGCCAGATTACCGACTGGGCGATCAGGCCCATCATGCTGGACTGGACTTCTTCCTCGTTCAGGTCGTAGTCGTCGACGCCCACGGACTGGTTGACCACGTGCCGTAGGAAGCGGCTGCGCTGCCACTGCAGGGCCAGCAGCCAAGCCAGAGCCTCCCGGGCATGCTCGGACACGGCACGTTCACGGCGTTGCACGAGCTCCTTGACGACGGTGGCGGCCTGCCCTTCGATGTCGCCCATGGCGGCTTCCATCGACGAGTGGTCGGGATCTTGCCCAGGCCGGTAAATCGAATGCCCGTACTTGCGCTGACCTGTCTCTTTCACATTCCTTTGGAAGGCACGTCCGCTGGCCCATTGGTGCACGTACAGCTGCCCGCCTTGTCCGGCGAAGTACTTGAGCAGGAACTGGGGGACGAAGTGGTGTCTCACAGGGTGCGGCGGCATACGGGGGACTGTAGCGGTGCCCCTGGCGCTCCTGCTCGCGCGGAAGCTCAGCGACGACTTGCGAAACTCGCCTAGGCCGTACAGGGGTCCGAGGAGTATCCGAGCAGGGATCACCGCTACGGCGTTCAGTTTCCTGAACGCTTCGGGCTCACTGGTCAGTGGCGGCCTTGGCGGAACGGGTTGTATGCCTCGAAGGGGTCCTCGTCGGTTTCCCCACGCCGTCGGCGCTCGGCCTGGTACGCGGTCCACGCGACGTCTCCCTGCTGCGTGGAGCGCCAGGGCGTTTTGGTGCGGTCGCAGTACTCGGCGTAGCTCAGATCCGGCTCGGCCAGCCTGCGGCGCCGTTCGGCGCGCGGGTCGGCGGCGACTTTGGCCGCCTGCAGCTCCTCCACACACCGGGCACGAGCCAGTTCCTCGACGTCGAAGGCGATGCGCCGCAGGATTGCCGCGACCCTGGGCAGGCGGATCGGCACGGCACAGGTGTCGGGGAAGTCGCCCTCGGGGCGGAGGTTGGCGGCCGGCGGGCACGGCTTGCTGTCCAGGTGGTCGATCCACTCCGCGCACTGCCGGACCCATGCGACCTCGTCCTGCAGGCGCTCGGCGATGCGCGCACGACCGGACAACTCCTCATCGTCGCTACCGTCCGGGTCCTCCGGGGCCGGCCAACCCGCGGCACGCAGCAGCCCGAGCGCGGCATCCAGGGCGTCGAGATCAGCGCCCTTGGTGAGTTGGTGCACCCGGGTCGGCGACAGCCCCGCCGCCTCGGCGACCTTCCGGACGGAGACCTTCTCGTGCCGAGCGGCAGCCAGGGCCCAGACCCGCTCTCGCTCAGCCTGCTCCAGCCGCCACGCGGCCCGCCGCACCCGCGCCAACACACGCCGCTCGCGGCGGAACTTCTTCAACCACTCCGTCACCCGCGACAGCCTGCCACCCTGCCCCGTACCGCCCATCAGCGTTCAGGAAACTGAACGCCGTAGCGGTGATCCCTGCTCGGATACTCCTCGGACCCCGCCTAGAGCAACGATCCCTGGGAAAGCGACTGAGAGGAGATCACCATGGGGACCTGGGACGTCGGCCCCTTCGACAACGACGACGCCGCGGACTTCGCCATCGCCTTGGACGAGGCAACCATGGACGAACGCGAAAGTCTGGTCCGCAGCGCACTCACACGCGCTACCAGGACCACGGACTGCCTCAGCACACCCGACGCCGTGCTGGCAGTAGCTGCTTCCGCTCTGGTCGTCGCCCAATGCCCGGGCGGCGAACCGACCTGTCCGAACTACGGCCCCTCAGAACCAATGCCAGAGTTCCCCGCCGGCCTCAAGATGCTGGCCGTCGACGCCCTGGACCAGGTCGTCGCAGCGCCGTCCGAGCTTGCCGAGCTGTGGGACGAAGCCCCGAACGGTTCCCAATGGCGCCAGGTGGTCACCCACCTGCGCAATGTCCTCGATCCTCCGATCCCGCCACAGGAGGACGTCCTCTTCGTCATCTAACTGATAGCGCGCAGTCACCAGCCACAAAAGCTGAGCGAGAGCCCCGGTTACCGCTGGTCGCCTCTGTGGGCATTTAATGTCGATTTGCGACGGGCATTTCGACCCGCTTCGCCGTATTCATCACCAACGTGCACGGCCTGAAATGCCTGGAAGCTCCGCATTGACAGGACTCTTCTGCCTCATTTTCAAACCAAACGGAATCCAGTACTGAGAAGCGGATTAAACGGGCTCACGGGTCGCCGCCCGGAAAGCCGTGAAGGCGAACGTAAGGTGCGAGTTATCCCGAAGATAGTTGGCCACCCGGGCGACTTAGTACCGCAATCCATCACTAAACGCCCTCTCAGAGGGCGGTTTGTGAGGTGCTGTCCGTTTCGAGGCGAGGTTGAGAAGCGGTGTCACCTGGTGGGGCGGGGCGGAGTCACTGCCGCGGGTAGGTGCCGAGGCGGAGACGCAGCTGAGCAGTACAAACTCGCGTGAGCGTGCGGGGCTGTATCTGCCAGACTGCTCCGGCGTGAGCACTTCGAACGCCCTGCCGATTCTGCGAACCCCAGATCTACTGAACGCCCACCAGGCGGTTCAGCGCCTGCTGAGCCTTGCCTTCCCCATGGACAAGTTCCAGGTCGGCGCGGAGGCGCAGGCACTGACGCTGGAAGAGGCACAGCGCATGGTTGCCGCCTTCCCGAAGGCATGGGTCAGCCCTGACGACCCGTACTGGCCCGAGTCCGACGACGAGGTCCGGCGCATGATCGTGGCAGGGGACCCGCGGGTGTCGGTTCTGCTCCCTGTCACGCTCTACCTTGAGAGCCGGCTAGTCGGGTCGATCGAGAAGGCGTTCTTCGGTGTGATCGGTTCCGGGACAGCCTCGATCGACTGGGACTTCTTCAGCTGGCCGGCCGTTCCGGAACTCGGCCTGGAGATCCGTAACAAGGACGCGAAGGTCCAGATCGCCATCAACAGCCGGGACGTGTACCGCGACGCGCCCGCCACGGATCACACGGTCTTCATTCACTTCCGGGAGGGTGACGTGGCGCGTGCCGAATGGCTGGCCCAGCAGGTTGGGCTGCAGCCGATCGGGCCGGTGGAGTGCGGCTGGTAGCTGCCGGTGGCGCTCTGGTCCTAGAGGTCGTGGGGGTTCGTTCGGCTAGTGCCGCAGCAGGCAACGTTTGCCCTGTTGTGATGGGACGCGCCGTCCGGAGTCCTTGGCTGGAGGCCTGGAGTGGCTAGGGGAGTGACGTCTGGGATGGTGGAGGCGCTGGTCGGACTGTGAACTCGAACTCAACGCACGCGCCCGCTTCGCCCGCCTACCTCGCGGTGCTGCGCTCACCAGTCGGGCTGGGGGTGGCCACTTCCCTTCTGCTCTTCACCGTGGTCGTCACGGACATACTGTCTATAGCCTCGGGTGGCTATCTGTACGACCTGCTGCGCGGCATGCCGCGCTCCGCGACGGCCCTGGGGACGTTCCCCGGCGTCGAGAACAGGCAGTTCTACTACGACCTCTCCGGCCTGCTTCAGAGCCTGCTCTACCTTTCCACCGGAATCGTCTACGTGTGCTGGCTCTACCGGCTGCGCGACAACGCCGAAGTCTTCGCACCGGGCACTCACCGACGGGGCCGCAGCTGGACCGGCTGGAGTTGGCTCATCCCGGTCGTCAACTTGTGGTTCCCGCGGCGGATCACCCTCGATATCTGGGACGCGAGCCGTCCCGTGGGACCGTACGCGCCCAACCGGTCGGGGCATGGCCTGATCAACCTCTGGTGGGGCTTCTGGCTCGCCGAGGGCTTCGTCTCCCTGGCCGGCGGCGCGGTCTACGACACGGCCGAATCAATCGGCCAGACGAACGTGGGTCTCGGCCTTGTCATGCTCAGCGACCTCCTCGACGTCGTCTGCGCCGTTCTCGCAGTCCGGCTGGTCCGCACCCTGACGCACATGCAACACGTCAAGGCGCTGAACGGACCGACTGGCCGGGACGCAGAGCCGCACAGCCAGGAGTGACTGAGAGGGCGGTACGTGACTTTATGTCAGATTTGGTGCTGCGGTTGGGATAGGCGAGCCGGTCGCGTAACCGTCAGCAGGCTACGGTCGCGGCTGCGTGAACAGTCCCGGTTCGGCCTCGGCCAGGATGCTGCGATCGACCAGACGCGTGAGCTTGGCGCGGATGCCCTCGGTGTGCTTAGCCAGGATCGGCCGGTCCAGCGCCTGGCCCAGCTGACGTGCCCGCAGCGGCCCGTCAGTTTCGGCGAACACGGCCATGATCGGCTGGTAGGCCGGGTGGTCCGGCAGTGCCGGGCCTGACGGGGCGGGCGCCAGCGCCCTGGTCGGGAGGGTCCAGGAGTGTCTTGCGGGTGATCCTCATGCGGTCGGCGGCCTGGTCGAGTTCGCCCAGCCGTGCGGTCAGCTCTGCGATCTTGCCGCGGGCTGCCTCGGCCTGCGCGATGAATCTGCTCCTCGCGGACTTGAAGTTGCGCCAGCCCGGCCCCGAGAGTCAGATCGTCCCGGCTCATGCGCCCCGTCAGGGCGCGGTGGAGGTGCCGGTCAGCCGGCGGGCCATCACATCGCTTAGCACCCAGTACACCCGGGATTCGGAGCTCGCCGGGTGGTGCTCGTGGTCGCGAACCAGCCGCCGGTGCAGGCTGACGGCCGTGGGCCGCCCAGGACCGGGACCCGGGCGGCGTGTCATCCCACAACAGGGCGAACGTTGCCTGCTGCGGCACTAGACGGTCACGCTCGGGGCGGGAGTGCTGTCCGGGCGACCGTGCACCGCCTGGGCGGCAGGGGCGGCCTGTCGGGCGCGGGCGGCCAGTACGACCGGGATGCGGGCCACCACGCCCATGTCGAAGTCGTCGGCAGGCTGCCCGGCGGTCAGGGCGCCGGCGAGCCTGCGGGCGGCGAGCGCCAGTGAGCGGAACGGTCGCTACGGCACTTGCTCCGTGGAGACCGAGGGGCGAGTCGGGCCACCAGACGTCACGGAACTTCCGTTCAGCCCGAAAGTGATCCGAAGGTTCGGCGCCACCGTCAGCTCAAGGGGGCTCTTGCCCTCGATGAGTAGTTCATCCAGCACATAGTTTGGGATGACGAATCGCTCCTGCCGGCCGGGCAGAGTAAAAGCCGCTTCAGGCCGAGACACTCGAGAACCTCCTTGCGCCTGCCGAGCCTGAGGACGTGGACGCCGAAGGCCCGGATAGAGAGCGGCATACAGTTCTTGGAAGTTCCTTACATGCGTGCGACCGTTGGGTGTCAGCTGCGCCGCTGGCACTTCGTTGAACGTCTGCTGCCACACGAGGGAACGCGGCAGCAGCTGCAGAGTCTCGGAGCCTCCCAGCAAGGTGGAGAAGACCCACGATCCGTCAGGGTGCGTGCCCGCATCGTGCAGGTTCACCAGGACTTGCCATGCGTCGGATGGCTGAGCTGTCCGATGAAACCCTTCAAGCAGTTTCGGGATCCTGTCGATCTCTTGGTCGTAGAGCTCTCTCCATCGTTCTATCGCCGCCCATGCACGCTGCTGTCGCATGGGCTCGGGATCGAAGTCGGCGATGATCTTCTCGCGTTGCATCCTCACCGACATCTGCCGCAACTCACCCAGCAAGTGCGTCATGAGACGCCGTATCCGCTGCGGGGGGCGCCCGTACAAGGAAGAAAGCTGCAGAACACAGGAATCGTCGATGTCCGGCCCCTTCCAGGTTCCGGGCTTAGCCACATACCGGTCCGCCAGCGACTCGGTGAGAACTGCTGTCAGCTGGCGCCGCTCCTTCACTGCGGCCACGTTGTCGATGGCCGCCTGCAACTCACGCTGTGACACGCCCAGGGTCCCTGCCACGTCATCAAGGAACTTGGGGCGTCGCACAGGGACGATCCCGTTCTGCTCGAACCGGCGGTAGGACTTCGGTGAGATGCCCAGTGCCTCAACCACGTCTCTCGCCGTGAGCCCGCTCGCACGGCGGATGTCCGCCAGATCCCACTCCTTTCGATGCCCCCGCCGCATCAGCATCCGCGGCACCACGTCCAGGGCATCCGCGAGCTCACGGATGCGCTTCGGGTCGGGCGTCTGATGCCCGTTCTCGTAGGCCAGGATCTGTGACTTCGTCGTACCGACCCGTGCCGCGAGAGCTGCGGCTGTCAGCGGCGCTGTCCAAGGCACTCCATCACGGTCCACCTCCATGTAGCCGGTTCGGAGCGCAAAGAGGGCAGCTGGATCAAAGTCCGCCAGGCCACGCGCCATGGTCATCCCCTTCAACTACCGGTGAGGACCTGTTTAGAGGTACCTTTTGTTTCACCCAGTTGGTGACTCTGAAGAGTAGCGGAGGTCTCTGACCTGCGGATAGATCGTTTTTAGCGGCCAAACGGCTAGCTGGAAGCGAGTAAATAAGCGAGGTTAGGGCGAGCCTTAGAGTCTATTGGCTGCAGCGTTTGGGAAGACTCTCCATGCGTGCTGTGCATAGAAGAGTGGCCCCGTACCCCCTTGGTTAGCTAGACCGTAGGCGGGGGCACGAGGCCGGCGAATGGGAGCTTCGGCTCCGTACGGGTCCCCTGTTCCACCAGGGGGCCCGTCGCCGTTTACAGGTCCAGCAGATGACGCAGCAGGGCGCTGAGCCCTTGAAGTGCCAACCAGCCGAGAGCCTGCTTCACGACCTTGCGGGTCCGACTCTCCCCGCCCGGAGGCGGGGTTGCTTCCATCTCGCATCACCTCCCTCCCGGGGCGGTCGACCCCGATCGAGAAAGACGACCGAAGCACCCAAAGGGAAAGGCGATAGACAGACTCTACCGGGTGCCGACAACAGTGAGGTGCTCTCCAGTCCCGGTCCAACCCTCAACTCCACGGAAAGTTACTTCGCCTGATGGAGAGGCAGATTCGGAACCCCTTCAACCGCTTTGCTTTTACTGGGAAGTAACACCCAAGAGGGGCATGGGAGGACTTGTTTCTCTTCGAATTCTCGTCAACCTCGGCCTGCGAGCAATCAATTGCAGGACTGCTCTCCCAGCCGAGGAGAGCACGCAGGTCCCACAACTATCTGCTCGCACAGCGTGATGCATGCCACACTCTGAGCAATGGTCGTCTGCTCTGGAAGGGCACCTACGAACCGGCGAAGGACGAGGAGGGCCGCTGGTACTTCCGGTGGCGCGACCCGGCCAACCCGAACCGTCTGGACTGAGGCTGCGAGCGCGTGCGCAGGAAGTGGACGGCCCAAGGCGAGGTCGAGAACCCGGCGAGCTGACCGTCCAGGTGGCCGCACGCGGTGCGGGAGCATGTTCCCCATGCCCAACCACCCTTTGGACCCTTCTGGTGGCCGCCGTCACCGCCGTGGTGACCGCTCTCGCGGTCGGTCTGTTTGTCACCCCGCGCATGGAGGCCCGCAAGAAGCGGCTGGGCGAGGTCCACACCGCCCGAGATACCTTCGGCGCGAACATGCTGCGGATCATCTCCGCCTGCTCACTCCTGCAGAGGTTCGAGCTGCCTGCGGCCGACGATCCCGACTGGACGCCCGTCATGCGCGAACGGCTGGCGGGTGAGCGGAGCCGCTGGTGGCAGCAGCTTGACGAGGCCACCGTGTGGCTGCTCGACAACGCCGCGACGTACGCCGGCAGCTGGCCAAACTCCCGCATCATCCGGTTCGCCATCGACTACGCCGGTCACGCGCGTGCGGTCGTGCTTTCGGAACGGGAGGAGGCCACCAAGGTGGAGCTGCTGCTCGCGTTGACCGTGCCGGTCCAGCGGCAGTTCTTCGGGTGGCCCTGGTCGCGCGCTCGTCACGTCGTCGTCGATCACCGCGCTTTCGCCGAGACCATTGCCCTCATCAGTGGCGAGCCCAGCACCCCGTAGCCGGGCAGACGACAGGGCTCTGGGCGAGAGGCGACATGACGGTGGGCGGGACCAACTGGTCTCGCCCACCGTCATGATGAGGCTCAGCGAAGCTGTGGAGGCTTCCGGGGTGGCGGGACAGCTGGCAGGATCTCCCACAGCGGTCGCGCGCCCCGGGCCCACTGCTCCAGCACCCTTCGGTCGACCAGGTGCAGGCGCTGCTGCCGGGCGAAGTCACGGGCAGGCCCGGAGATCCTTCCGTTGGTCACCATCACGACGACGTCGCCGCCGTGCACCGGCCGGCCGGTGCCGTTGAGCGTCTGCAGCTCCGGAGTCCCGACAGCCGAACCGTCCAGCCCCTTCCTGCGGTGCTTGCACTGGATCACCCACAGCCGGCCGAGCGGATCGTGCCCCTTTACGTCGGCGCCGAGGTCGCCCCGGCCGCCGCAGCGCCGCGCGTCGCGGGAGCCGTCCCGGGCCAGCAGGTCACGTATGGCGATCTCGAAAGCGCTGTGGTGCATGGCGTCCAACTGGCCGAGCGAGTAGGTCAGGCCCTCGACCCGCAGCTGCGCGGACCGCATCTGGTCAACCTGCCGGTAGATCCAGCCCGCGAGGGCGAGAAGCGCCAGCAGGCCGAGCACGACCAGGACCCACCAGTGCGCCCACACCCACTGTCCGACCTTGACCAGCACCAACCCGACGACCACGAGCCCGCCCAGCGCGAAGAGCAGATCTTCGTCGCTCTTACGCCGCCGACGCGGGCTCACCGGAAGGCCCCCGCCGCCACGGCGCCCAGCGTCCCGCGCACATCCCGGCCGGTGTAACCGGCGCCTTCGTATCCCCTGTTCCCGAGCACAGTCCCCCCTCGTCTGCAGCTCCCCGCCGCCTTCATGACAGCACCCGATACCGACAGTCGGCCCGCCGTCGGGATCACCCGTCCGGAAATCGCTGTCCGCAGCCCAACGGGTGTTCCCAGTCCAGGAGTTGGCCGCATCGGATTGTCAGTGCCGGTCGCTACCGTCGAATGTTGCGCCGAGGAACACCCGGCCCCGCCTGGGGGCATTGCCCCCTTTCACCGCCGAGGACCGCCCGTGACCTACGTACGCCCCCACTACCGCCGCGACGGCACCTACGTCAAAGGCCACAACCGCCGCACCCGGCCGCGCACCGCACAGCCCCGTACGGCACCCCGACGCGCCATCCCGCGGACTCGCCCGGTCCCCGCCGGACCGACGACCTACGTACGCCCCCACTACCGCTCCGGTGGTACCCGCGTGCGCGGGCACCACCGGTCCATCAGACCGCGCACCATCGCCGTGGTCGCGGGCACCGGGGGCGGAGGTCTGCTGTTGTTCCTGTTACTGCTGGCCCTGGCCAGCGGACCGGGAGCCAGCAGCAAGGCACCGGCCGGCACCACGCCGTCGCATGCGGCATCGGTCCCGGCCACCCACCACCCGTAGGTCTCACCCTGCACGCCGAGGGCCTGTCAGATCTGACGGGCCCTCGCGCAGCGAGCGGACACGGCAGGGCCCCGGGCGACCGATGACGCCCGGGGCCCTGTGCTGTCTGCAGGTCAGCCCGCGCGTTCGTAGCGGACGATGGCAAGTTACTGGCTGCGGTCCCACCGGATCGGGTACGACACCGTCGGCGTCGGTCGAGGCGCGGGCTTGTCCCAACCGGGGAAGTGCACCGGATACACCCCGGTCTGCTGCGGCCGGGGTAACCGCTCGCCCGACCCAGCGCCGCCGGCTGACCCGCCGCCGCTGCTGCCGAAGCCGACGACCGCCAGGGCGATCACGGCGAAGATGGTCAGCTCCCGCCGGGCCCCCGGGTGCCACCGCGAGTGCGCCCGTACCTTCGTTCTGTCCGCCCGCTCGTACTCTCCTACCTGCACCACGACGTGCTTCCCCTCCCCTGGGCAACGCGCCGCAGCGGCGCAACGGACCATGAAAGCAGTCGCCACTGACAACGGGTGAGCTTTGATCACGTTCGGGGATCACGGGGCGGTCCGGCCGCAGCTCGCGGCTGTCGCTATCACTGGATTAGGACGGTTCCGACGCCGTGATCACACCAGCCACCTCGAGATCATCTCACCCGTGACCAGGTGCTACAGGGCAACTGTCAGGCGTGCAAGACGCGCACGGCGAGCAGCGTCTGCCAGGTCCAGCCGATAGTGACGGAGACGCGCTGGATCAGTCCACCGAGGTCCACCCAGCGCTGATGCTGGCTGAACGCGGCACTGGACAGCGCCGTCGTCGTAGATGGCCCACCCGGGCGAGCTGGACAGGGCGAATACGAAACAGGCCACCGTAAGGGCGAGGACGGAGATGAAGAAGCGCGGGCTGCTGCCCGTTGGCGACCAGGAGGTCGGCCGGTGAGTTCCACCCGGCAAAGAAGGAGCCGGCACCGCGGGGGCGATGCCGGCTCCGGTGGTCTCGAGCTGCAACACGAGGCCGTAGGTTCCCTGTTCGGCTTGAGTTTGGAGTCAGCAGCAATCAGGGCAGGGCCCGCCCTACTCGGTGCAAGCCCAGGTGCTCGGATCGTGGCAGTGGCGCCCAATCTCGTGCAAGCCCGAATGGCGCATGTTTGCATCAACTCATTTATTACCACGAGTGACCGACACAGTTGGCGATCTCGATCTAGGCAACAAAGCCCCAGGTCACCAACATATGCGTGGCCAGGTGCTGACTCTGAGTCGCATTTTTCGGTTCAACGCACTTCGCAGTGCGCTAGGGCGCCGATGCATCAACGACCGTCATATGAACCCGGCCGGGGGAATCGGGCCCGCTGCGGCTGCCACCATCTAGTCCACGCGCACCACACCAAGGCGGCTGCAACCGCCTGCATGGTCCGCCGAGTTGGAGTCAGCTGCCCGTGTCCGGCGACCGATTGGTCGCCGGACCATAAAGATCAGGTAGGTAAGCGTGCCGAAGTCCCAGTCCGTCTCCTGTGTGGAGAACGGATCCTCATCCCGCCGACGTCTGAGCGGTGCCGAGGCCATCGTCATAATCGTGATCGTCACTGTGGCGGCGGTCCTGGCCACAGTCGCGGGCATGACCGTGCCGGTCGTGCTGCAGGTGCTCTTGGGCGCCGGGCTGACAGCCGCCCTGGTGGTCGGCTTGGTCACCGGAGCACCGATCCGAGGGGTGCGTACCGTGCTGCGCGCCCTGCTGAGTCCGGCTGCGTGAGGTGACGGTCATGTGCCGTCGCGAGAAGCCGATCACCACCAGCAACAAAGCGCTGCGCGAACTCCAGGAGTGGCTCCGTGGCCAGCGGGCCCGCACCGGACAGGGCTACCGCGCCCTGTCGGTGAGGGCCGGCTGCCACGCCACGACACTGCAGCGGGCCGCTACCGGCGAGACCGTACCCAAGCTACCGACAGTGCTCAGCTACGCCCGGGCATGCGATGCCTCGCCTGACGAAGCCCGGCATCTATGGAAGCGAGCCCGGTACGAAGAGAGCCGCCTGGTACGAGGTGGCCGCAGCCGCCCCGCCCCGCGTCCGGAGTTCATTCGCGACTTCGTCGACCTGAGCGCCGCCCTGGTGGACCTGTACGAGAAGGCCGGTTCTCCGGCGCAACGCACCATGGAGCAACGGGCGGGCGGGTACGGCGCCCTGCCCCGTAGCACCGCGCACCGCATCGTGAACAAGCGGGCGGTACCGCACACCCTGGCCCAGTTCCGGGCGTACCTGAGGGCCTGCGAGCTGCCCGAGGCGGACTGGGCGCGCTGGGAGGCAGCCTGGACACGTGCGTGGCGCTACGAGAAGAGGGATGACTTCGATTCCCTGGGCGCGTACGGCCTCGGGCCACGGATTCTGCACGAGTCCCCCTGGTTCGAGACGCCGGAGTCGATCACGCAGGAGATGCTTGAGGTGCTCCCAAAGCACGAGCAGGCGGACGTGAAAATCCACTTGCAACGGCCCGGCCCGATACCACGAGTGCCGGTTTTTCAGGCGAAGCACGGCGATTCGGCCCGACGCCTTCAGCAGCACGTGAGGCGGAAGCGCCAGCGCCAGTTGGAGCGAGAGTAGCCTGGGCAGTTGGCCTTCTCCGCCGAGGCCCTCTTGTCCCGTCGCAGTGCATCTGGCAGACGGTGAGCCGCTGACTTGCTGGGATGCCATGCATCGTCGCTGCGTTCTCGAAGCACCGCCGCTCCCCCGGCGGTGCTTCGCCGTTGGCTTGGCGGTCGTCGCCCTGCTGTACGACAACCCACACCGCCCCTGCTCGCACCTCCGCTTGACCGGATGCGGTGAAGAAGGCGACTCTGCCCGATGCCGAGCAGCGGCCGAGATGGTTCGGATTCTGTGGTTCACCGAGGTCCGTAAGGACGACCAGTGCCCGGAGCCCGACCCGCGTACCTGATGCGCCGACGTACGCCGGCCTCCGGGGACCAGCGGTCAGGCCACATGAACCAGATGCGGTGAGGGGCGCCAGAGCTAGCTGGCGCCCCTCACGGATTCTGCCGCTATCGGCACGGGGTTGACTCACGCGCCGGAAACCTGACAGGCCCTTGCGAAAGAGATCCAATGAAGCGCTTGTGCAAGATGATTGAGAGAAACTAAAGTGAAGGGAGCTTCTCTTTGCTGTGTCCTGAAGTGTGATCATTCGGAAGGTTGGTGAGCGTGCAGAACGGAGAATCTCGCTGGGCAGTCGACCTGTTCGGCTCCGAGCAGGTAGTGCTTGTCCGGGAACGGCTCGGTCAGGCCTTGGTTGATATGCAGGCCAACGCCCGAGCGGCGCAGAACGAGGGCGAGGTCGACACCAACCATCCGTACGGTTGGACCCGTTGGCCGGGCTCGTACACGCAGGTGGCCCGGCAGTTCGAGGACGTAGAAGGTGCTGTGGTCTTCAAGCCGAACGGCTTTCCGTTCAAGCTGGTCCACGTGGGCCGGGGCTTGCTGTACCCGTTCCGTTTCTCGACGGAGGACACGCCCATCCGCAGTGCGAAGCTGCCCTCCGTAGGGCCCTTCATCCGGGAGTTGTTCACTCTCGCACCCCGGCCCTCACAGACCAGCATCTTCGACGAAAATCCCGAGTTCGGACCTGGCTCGGTCGAAGTCCGCCCCCGGCTGGCGTCGCTGCCGGAAGGCACCCAGCTGGTGCTCGTGCCGTACGCGTGCAACCCGCACGGTCTTCTCATGCCCTATTGGGGCGTGGCGTCCCTCGTCGACGAGCAGGGGACGCTGGAGTGGGTGACGACACCGGAGCCCCTGCCCCTGGCGGCTACGCCTACCCGGCGTAGGCTCAGCGTCGTTCCGCCGCAGGTCAGCATGGTGCAGCACGCCAGCTTTGACTCCGGCGAGCAGCCCGTCCCTCTGCTGTTCGCCCGGCCTGACGCGGAGCAGGGACGGGACGTCCCACCCATGACCGAGCCGGAACCGATCGAGCCGTTGGCACACGAGGACAATGAGAACTGACCAGCCCCTCCTGCCGGGCATGGCGGAGCGCGGCACCACACCGCGAGCCGTCTACGACGCCTTTGACCCGGCACGCCTCACCCAGGCAAGGCGCCTGGCCGGGATGACCAAGAAGGACGTCGCCGAACGCTTGGGGGTGAGCCCTGCAGCCGTCGGCCAGTACGAGACAGGAGTGTCCAAGCCCCGCCCCGACCTTCTGCCGCACCTCGCCGAAGTTCTCGACGTGCCAATGCCGTTCTTCATCGCCGGCCGCCCGAGCAACCGGCTCGACGCCTCCATGGCCCATTTCCGCAGCCTGCGCAGCACCCCTAAAGCGCAGCGGGAACGTGCCCTCGCCTTCGCCGAGCAGGTCTGGGAACTGACCTATGCCCTGGAGAAGCGGGTGCAGCTGCCGCCCGTTGACCTGCCCGGCTTCGCCGGAGGTGAAGTGCATCCTGGCCTGGCCTTGCCGCAGGAACCGGCGGCAGCTGCGCGGGAACTCCGTCGGCAGTGGGGTCTTGGCGACGGCCCCGTCACCCACCTCGTACGGCGCATGGAGGCTCACGGCATCGTGGTCGTCTCGCCGTCCGCTGCCGACGAGGCGGCCCGGACCGTCGACGCCTTTTCCTCCCGCTGCGCCCGCCCTCTGGCCGTGCTAACTCCCAACCGCACCGACGACATCTACCGGCACCGCTTTACCGCCGCCCACGAACTGGGGCACCTCGTCTTGCACGGCGACGCCACCGGTGACAGTCGACAGGAGCGCGAGGCCGACGCCTTCGCCGCGGAGTTCCTCACCCCCGCCACGAGCATTGCCCCCCTGCTGCCCCGCCGTCTCGACCTGGCACGGCTCGCCGAACTGCGCAAAGTCTGGGGCGTCAGCGTGAAGTCCTTCATCTACCGCTGCCGGGAACTTGGCATGATCTCCGACGCGACGGCGAGCCGGGGTTACCAACGGCTGCGCACGCTCGAGGACCAGCCAGGCTTCGCCGCCGAGCCCGTCGACGGTTTCCCCGGCGAGCAGCCCGTGCTGCTTTCCCAGGCCTACGAGCTGGCCGAGAGGGAGAAGGGCCTGACCATTTCGAACCTTGCCGAGGAACTTGCATGGCGTCCGGCGCGCGTGCGCCAGCTGCTCGGCGTACCCGACAGCCGGCCGGTCCTTCGGCTGGTGTGACCTGTTCCGGCGCCGGTGGCCAGCATGCGGCCGGCGCCGGAACAGGCCGTCCTCCAGCAGGTACTTGCGCCGGTTGTACCGCTGAGTGGTCCGGGGCATGGCCCCGGGCGGCCGATGGTGCCTCCCGCGGCAGGAGGCACCCTGGCGGCACCTCCGGTTACTCCTGCGGACTCACCAGCGGTACGACAGCGCCGTCGGCCGGATCCCGCCCCGAACCGGGATGCAGGGGCGGTGCGGCATGACGGCGACCGCGGAGCCAGCGGGCCGTCCAGGCCCCGGCACCCAGCGCGAAGGCGGCGCCGAGGCTGCCGAGGAATTCGGGCAGGGCGGCGCGGAAGAGTTCGTACACAGGCAGCCACGAGCACCAAAGGGCCCCGACCGCACTCCGGTACTCCTTTACGTACGTTGGCTTCGCTGTCTGGTCTCCCGCCCCGGGCCGCGGGCGCTGACACATCCTGCTCGCGTCCGGCCAGGACGGCGGACCAGTCGGGCACAAGGAGGAAGGGTGACCAAAGAACAGTCTTCCGGTGGACGGACAGCCTGATCGTCTCCTCTGCCGAACTGACCGGGTGACCCGTCTTGTTGGTATGGACGGCTGTTGGTGAGGGGTGAATAGCGCCTCGTGGATGTCGGAGCGGGGTGCGACACTCCGTTCGTGTCCGAAGGGACTCCCTTTGCCACAACGCACTGAAGGGCTAGAGTTCCCCGTTACGCCAGCGCTGGAATTCGTCGTCGAGCTGGTGCTGGTTGACCGCGCGGTCACGCGCAACCGCTAACCAGGCAGTGACGAGGACGTGGAAGGTCGCGAGTTCGGAGGTAGCCAGTGCCTCGTGGAGCACGAAGAATGCCAGGAGCCTGTCCGAGGCTGGCTCCCCGCGATCGCAGACCGGGCAAAGCACCGCCTCCCGAATACTGTCCACCTCTTTGGCATGGCCTGCGTCAGCCAGCACCTTGCAGGCGGACGTGTCAGCTGACGCAGGCTGCAGGTGGGGAGCGGACCCCCCGGTGCACGGGGGGCCGTCTTTCCAGGTATGCGGGAACCGGACCAGAAGCAGTCCCGGCCCTCCGCACCCTGCGCAGTCCGGTGGATCGGCAAGCCGCAGAACGATTCCGTCGTCCTCGTCTCTCACGCCACGCCCTGCCAGGCGTCAGGGCCAAAGGTGCCCTTGATGTCGGAGGCGACCGAGGTCGGGTCTACCAGGAATCCGAGCTCGTACAGGACGGTCTTCGTGGGCGTCTGGACTCGCATCCGTACCGGGCTCTCGCCCTTATGCGCAGTAAGGATGCGCTTCAGCTCAGAGACCGTACGCTCGTTGATCTTGTAGGCGGGGAAGGACAGCGTGACCGGTGGCCGGCCGCCGCTCTCCGCTGAGGACACGTCCAGCGCCTGAATCTCCTGTCCGAAGATACTGACTGCACCGTCACGGTCGTTGAGGCGTCCCTGGACGGAGACGACGGTGTCGGGGATCAGAGCGTGCTGGACGAGGGTGTAGACGGCTGGGAAGAAGAGGATCTCCATCTCGCCGTCACGGTCCGCGAGGTTGATGATCGCCCAGGGGTTGCCCTGCTTGGTCATCCGGCGGTCCACGCTGGTGATGAGGCCGGACAGCTGGACATTGCCTTCCGTACGGCCTGAGCCAAGGAGTTCGCTGATCGTGGTGTCCCGGTTGCGGGACAGGATGTGCTCGGTGCCGTCCAGCGGGTGTGCAGATACGTACAGCCCGAGCATCTCGCGCTCCGCGGCCAGCAACTGCTTGCGGGGCCACTCGCCGGCGTCGATGGGGAAGTCCAGGCCGAAGGCCGGCTCGTCGCTGTCACCACCGAGGTCGCCGAACAGATCGTCCTGCCCGATCGCGGCCTGCTTCTTCACCGGGATGATCGCGTCGATGGCGTCCTCGTGCACGGCTGACAGCCCCTTGCGGCTGTGCTCAAGCGAGTCGAAAGCGCCGGCCTTGATCAGTGATTCGACAGCCCGCTTGTTGAGGGCGCCGATGTCGGCCTTGTCGAGGAAGTCGGGGAAGGAGGTGTACTTGCCCTTGGACTTGCGGGAGCCCACCAGAGAGTCGATGACGCCTTCGCCGACGTTGCGCACCGAGCGGAGCCCGAACCGTACGTCGTTGCCGATGGCGGTGAAGTTGGCGACGGATTCGTTGATGTCCGGCTGGAGTACCTGGACTCCGAGCTTGCGGGCGTCGGCCAGGTAGATCGCTGCCTTGTCCTTGTCGTCCCCGACGGAGGTGAGGAGCGCGGCCATGTATTCGGCCGGGTAGTTCGCCTTCAGGTAGGCGGTCCAGTACGAGACGAGTCCGTATCCGGCGGTGTGGGACTTGTTGAACGCGTACCCGGAGAAGGGGAGCATGACGTCCCACAGTGCCTTGGTGGACTCCTCGGAATAGCCGTTCTTGTTCATCATGCCGTCGGAGAACTTGTCCCACTCCGCGGCCAGCACTTCGGGCTTCTTCTTCCCCATCGCTCGCCGCAGCAGGTCGGCGCCGCCCAGGGTGTACCCGGCGAGCTGCCGGGCGATGGCCATGATCTGCTCTTGGTAGATGAGTAGGTGGAAGGTGTTGCCGAGGATGCCTTCCAGGGCGTCCTTCAGTTCCGGGTGGATCGGCTCGATTTCCTGGCGGCCGGTCTTGCGGTGCGCGTAGTTCGTGTGCGCGTTCGCGGCCATGGGGCCGGGCCGGTAGAGGGCAAGGGCTGCCGCGATGTCCTCGAACCGGGAGGGCTCCATCAGCTTCAGCAGCGTCCGCATGCCGCCGCCGTCGAGCTGGAACACACCGAAGGTGTCGCCGCGCGCCAGGAGCTGGAAGGTCGTGGCGTCATCCAGCGGGATCTGCTGCGCACCGTCCGTCGGCATCGTGTCGGTGGTGATGTTGATGCCACGGTTTTCGCGGACGTTCTGCAGCGCATGGTCGATCACGCCCAGGTTCCGAAGCCCCAGGAAGTCCATCTTGACCAGCCCCATGTCCTCACAACTGGGGTAGTCAAAACCGGTGATCTTGACGCCGTCCTTGGCGCGCATGTGGAGCGGAATACGGTCAGTGAGACGTGTTTTCGACAGGATGACCGCGGCCGCGTGGACCCCGGTGTTACGGATCAGGCCCTCGACGCCCTTGGCGCCGTCGACGACCTTCTTGACGTCCGGCTCGTTCTCGTACAGCGCCCGGATCTCGCCGGCCTCCCCGTAGCGGGGGTGGCTCTCGTCGAAGATCCCGTTGATCGGGATGGACTTGCCCATCACATCCGGCGGCAGCGCCTTCGTGATCCGCTCACCGTGGCTGAACGGGTAGCCCAGGAGCCGCGACGTGTCCTTGATCGCGTTCTTGGCCTTGAGCTTGCCGAAGGTGTTCACCATGGCGGTGTACTCGTCGCCGTACTTGTCGACGACGTAGCGCACCATCCGGTCGCGGTGGCGGTCGTCGAAGTCGAGGTCGACATCAGGCGGGTTGATGCGCTCCGGGTTCAGGAACCGCTCGAAGAGCAGCCCGTGCTCCAGCGGGCACAGCTCGGTGATACGCGTGGCGTACGCGACGATCGAGCCGGTTGCCGATCCACGGCCAGGCCCGACGGGGATCTTCTGGTCACGGGCGTACTGGCAGATATCGGCGACGACGAGGAAGTAGCTGGAGAAGTTCATCGGGCCGATGACCTTCATCTCGGTCTCGAACCGCTCCAGGACCTCGGCCGGGATCGGGTCGCCGTAGCGCATGGCGAGGCCCTTGAGGCACTCCTTGCGAAGCCATGACTCCTGCGTCTCCCCCTCGGGGACACCGGGGAAGTTCGGCATCTCGTCGACGTTCTCGAACACCGATGCGTACGACTCGATGCGCTCCGCGATCAGGAGAGTGTTGTCGCAGGCCTGGGGGATCTCGGAGAACAGCTCCCGCATCTGGGCGGCGGTCTTGAGGTAGTAGCCGGTGCCGTTGAACCGGAACCGGTTCGGGTCGGCCTTGTCCTTGCCGACGCCGATGCACAGCAGGTTGTCGTGCGCGTCCGCGTGCTCTTCGAGAACGTAGTGCGCGTCGTTGGTGGCCAGCAGCGGGATGTCGAGATCTTTCGCCAGGCGCAGCAGGTCCCCGCGGACGTTGCGTTCCAGGTCCAGGCCGTGGTCCATCAGCTCCAGGAAGTAGTTCTCCTTCCCGAGGATGTCCTGGTACTGGCCGGCGATCTCCCGTGCCTCGTCGTACTGGTTCAGACGCAGGCGAGTCTGGATGGCGCCCGAGGGGCAGCCGGTCGTCCCGATGATCCCCTCGGCATGCTCGGAGATCAGTTCCATGTCCATGCGCGGCTTGCCGGCCGGGAATTGTCCCGTATACGACGCTTCCGTCGACATGTAGAACAGGTTCTGGAGTCCCTTGACGTTCTGCGCCCACATCGTCATGTGGGTGAAGCGGCCACCGCCACTGACGTCCTTTGAACCCTCACCGTCGTCCGACATCGCCCTGACACCGCCCGGGCCCCAGAACTCCTGTTTGCGGTTCCGGCGCGAGGACGGCGCGACATACGCCTCGATCCCGATGATCGGCTTGACGCTCTCGAAGCCCTTGGCAACCTGCTGGAACTCGTACGCCCCGAACATGTTGCCGTGGTCGCTCATCGCGATGGCGGGCATGCCCTGCCGCTCGACCTCCGCAAACATCGGCTTGAGGCGCTGGGCGCCGTCGAGCATCGAGTATTCGGTGTGATTGTGCAGGTGAACAAAGCTGTCAGCCACCGGGCAGGCACCTCCGGGGTGGATCGGGGAAGGCCTCACCCTAGCGCTCAGGGGACTCCGAAACCGTCTCGAAGACGGCCTTGAGAGAAGATCAAAAATGGGCCTAACGGTGACCTCGGCTTATGACGGAAAATAGCTCACGACTGCTCCCCGTGGTGCTCTGCCCGTTGCGTCAATGGGTTGACATAACGGATACGAGCGCTGCCACGTCTCCCTCAGTATCAAGGCCTGGGAGCGGGCCCAGTTGGGAGAGATCAGCACATGACCGTTGCGTCCACGTCCCGTTCCACCAGCAGGCCGCCGACGTCATCGAGGAAGAGGCCAACGCCGTCACCCTCGGCATCGGCCCCTACAGCGAGTTCGGCCCCCGCTAGGGACATCAGCTTCGGGTCGGGCATGACGTGCTGGCGCCGGCTGCCGGACTGGGACAAGGATCGTGCCGTCGGTGTCACCAGCTGCCGTGGCCGCCGTCCCCGTGCCCGCCGCCGTGGTGGCCGGTGCCGGGTGTGCCGCCCTCGGACCAACTGCCCGGGTCCAGGTCGTGGCCGAGGCTATGGCCGCCGGTGGTGAAGTCGGCGTAGAGGTCGCTGAGCTCGCTGACGAGTTGGCGGGTGAGGACGTCGGCGCCGGTGGTCAGTGCCGCAGCGAGTTCCGCGTCGGCTGCGGGGGCCGCTCCGGAGGTTGCGGGGGCGAGGCGGTCGGTTGCGGCGAGGGCAGCCAAACGGCGGCGGTCGGTGATGCCCCGCAGGGCTGGGTAGGCGGCACGGGCGAGGCCCGCAGCCTGGACGAGGGCGGCGAGGGTGAGGTCACGGTCGGCGGTGGAGATTACGGAGCCGGAGCGGACCACGCTGTCGAGACGGGCCAGCAGCGCCTGGCGGCGCGATAGGTCGACTGAGAGAATGTCGTGGCGGATACGGCCGCTGGGGTCGCGCCACCGGCGGACCCTGACCGCCTTCTGGTCCTCCAGCCGGGAGAGGTATTCGGTGGTGAGGGAGCGTGGTGTCCGGCGCAGCCAGTCCTTGAGGCTGGGTGGAGGAGCGGTTGCCCCCAGACTACGCAGGACGTTGTTCAGGCGGCGGTCCTCGACGCGCTGGGAGTCCATCACCTCGATCCGTCGGGGGCCGATGGTGATCCGTCCGGCCAGGCCCAGATCCGCCAACTCCGAGGCCCGCAGGACGAACCGGAGCCGGTCCTCGGCCCGCATCCGTATTCGCCGCCGGCCGGGGCGTATCGCGAGCAGAAGCAGTTCATCCCCCGTGGTCATGCGTGCCAGGGTATGCGCGTCTGTCCGTGTAGGGGAGTCCTCCGCGGACCCTCCGCGCCGGCTTCCGCTAGGAAGGCGAGGCCTTGAAACCCCTTGCGGCCTCGTGCACGACTCAGTAGGTTCATGTGGAGTCGTGTACGACTCTGGAGGGGTGATGGATCGAGAGGTACTGCGAGCCGCCGTCGTTGGTGCGCTTGCGGACGTTGAGGCCGTTCAGAAGAAGCTCACGGGGTTGCTTGCCGACATCGACGGCACGGCGTTCTCGGTGAACATCCCCCGGCAGGGGCTCTGGACGCGAGAGCAGGTCAGTCTGCTGTGGGGGCGAGTCCAGCACCTGGCAGGGGTACGTGCCCTGTTCGAAGTCGCTGTCGAGCGCGCCGGCGCGACTGTCACGTTTACCGAAGTCCTTGAGCGCTCAGGGCTCGATGAACGTCAGCAACGCAACGAACATGCACGCCTGAGCCGTGTTGCAGCGGAGCTGTTCGGGGAGAAGCGGTGGCCGATCGAGAACTGGCAGGGCAGCTACAACGGCAACAGTGGCAAGTCCGAGATGCTCTACCGGATGGATCCCCAGGTTGCTGACTGGTGGCGTGGTCTGACGAGCTGACCTTGGGTCTGGGCTCTGTGTGGGTCTGTACGGCCCCGTTGTCGCCCCTCACCTCGTGGGGCGGCTGAACGACACATGAGGAGAAGTGAATGACCAACCATGCCAAGCCTCCGGCCGACCCCTACCAGGACGTGCCAACGACCGTGGTCTTCGACGAGTTCTCGGAGACGGCCACCACGCTCACCGGCCTCTACAACGGCCGCTCGAAAAGGGCAGCGACCGCCGAGGAGCGTGAGGAGTGGTGGGACAAGGTGATGGCGCTGCGCGACGCGCGCCGTGCCGTACCGGCCCACGATCGGGATCAGCTCATCGCGCACATCGCCCGGTGGACGCGGGAGATCGAGGAGCTGGAGTCGCCCGAGCGTGGCTGAGGCGAGCAAGTACTTCCTGACCGAGGAGCAGCTGCGGGCCGAGTTCGACCTTACGGTCCAGCGCTATGTCTTCGATGGATACCAGCCTCAGCCGGACCAGCCGGTCCTGGTGCTTCTTGGCGCTCAGCCGGCGGCCGGCAAGTCGCAGGCGATGCAGGCAACTCAGCGGGCCTACGAGGGTGCCGACCTGGTGCCGCTGACCGGTGATGAACTTCGTTCTCTTCACCCCCGGTACGACGAGCTGCGCCGAGAGGGGCCGCAGACGTTCGAGACCGGCACCGCACAGGCTTCCGGCCCCTGGGTGCGCATGAGCATCGACTACGCGCTCAAGAACCGCTACAGCCTGGTACTCGAAGGCGTCTTCCGCGATCCGGCCATGACGATCAGCACGGCCGAACGTTTTGCGGCCGCCGGATTCCGGGTGGAAATCGTTGCCCTCGGCGTGCGGGAGGAACGCAGCCGCCTTGATGCGCTGCACCGGTTCCTCACTCCCGGCACCGGACTGCCCGGCCGGTGGACGCCTCCAGAACTGCAGGACCTGTCGTACCGAATGATGCCGGAGACCGTGGCCGCGGCAGAGGCGAGTGCGATAGTTCAACGGATCACCATCACGAACCGCACAGGCGCAGACCTCTACGTCAATGAACGCTCCCCCGACGGTCGGTGGAGGTCAGCCCCGGCAGCGGTCCAGGCCCTCCAGAGTGAGCGGGCTCGTCCGCTGCCGGCCACCGAAGCGCAGAGCTGGCTCAGCCGCTACCAGCAGGTCATTGTCACCTTCGCCGGGGAGGGCCGGGTGGACGAAGCGAGCGGCGGAGTTCTCCAGCGGCTGACCGCAGACGCCGACGCCGTCGTGGCCATGGCCTACCCTGACCCGCGCAGCCCCTCCCGGTCCGCGCACGAAGCAGCCCAGCGACTGTTGCGCGGGCTCGCGTCCGGCCCCCTGCCCGCAGGCCAGCCACTGCCTCTGTCGTTCCAGACTGACGAAGAGATCGCTCAGCGGCGCCTGCATCTGACCGCAGCCGTTCAGTCTGCCGAGGGCGCTGCCCAGCGGGCAGAGGGCCAAATGGGCAGCCTCGTCCAGCGGCTCACAGACCAGGGGGCTCCACCCGAGAGGGTGAACCGGGCACGCACCTCCTTGCATGAAGATCAAGAGCACGCCCGGCAGAGAGGTACCAAGCTCCGGCACCAGCTGTCTCAAGTCAGTGCAGAGCAAGAAAGGCGTCGCCAGCTCCCCTCGGCGCACCAGCAGGTCGAGTCGGGTATCCGCGCCCAGGTGCACGCCGCTCACCCAGTGCTGGCACAGCAGCCGCACCGTCAATCAGCAACTGGTCCCCGGCTCGACGGCCCGCAACACCCCGGACCACGCCGGGGACTCAGCCAATAGCGGCCCCACTGAGCCAGGAGCAACGGCCCGGACCGGCAGAGCGGGATACATCAAGCCGAGTGCAGTTATGGCATGCACAATCCACGCCATGCAGCGCGGCCCGCCGGTTCGGGCTGTTCCGGTTCGTCAGCTGCGCCACTGCCGTGGACCTGGCGAGATGGCCGGACCGGTCAAGGCCGGCTGCTGCACTGGGCGGTACTGAGCAGTCTGCGGTGCCCGGGCGGCGCGTTGACGGGCCCGTTCAGCGGCTTCGGCCTGCCGCTGGTCGGGCGGCAGATGCTGGCGCCGGGTGAGTTCGGCTTCGGCCTTCTCGTGCTGGTCATGCAGCCGGATCACCTGGGCGTGGGCGCGGGCAGCCTGCGCCTGGGTATACGCCCGGTCCTCCTGGACGGCGATGCGTGCCCGGTCGGCCAGCTCGGGCGGGACGCCCTGCTCGGCCAGGAGACGCAGGACGTCCGGTGACTCCTGCAGCGGCTGCGCGAGGCGTCGGGCGGCGTCCTTCGCTCGCAGGAGCCGGGCCTCCCGCTCCAGGATCTCTGGTTCCGTCATCAGCCGTAGCAGCGGTGCTTCGAGCTTCACCGCCTCCACCACCGTGCCTGTGGGCTCTTCCGGCGTGCTCAACGCGGTCTCCTTCGGTACTCAGTGGGATCACGGGCTCAGGCCGAGAGTCGGGGTGCTCCCGGCCGGGCGACCGGGCCGGGGGTCGCCACCGCGGGGCGCGGAGCGCTCTGCTGGACGGCTGCGGCCGGGGTGGCGGGGCCGGTGAGGCCCGGTGGGAGGGTCGCCGCGAGCCGGCCGCCGTGGTGTTCGGCGAGATCGGCCACTGTCTGCAGGGCGGCGAGGTCGGCTGGGTTGAACCGGCCTGGCTGGGCCTGGGCCCGTTCCACGATTCCCTGCGCGTGCTCGGCGACCGCGCTGTAGGGCCCGGCCGCCGGCCCGGGACCGCCGGGCAGCTCTGAGGACGGCAGCTGCTGCCATGCCTCGCGGAACTCCGCTACCCGGCGGTGCGTGGAAGCGCCGAACTCCTTGCCCATGTCGGTGCCCGCCCAGTCCTGGAAGGCCTGGGCAATCTCGCGGGAGGCCTCCACCGCGTCGTCCCGCGTGGCGTACGGGAGCGGGGCGTTGGACCGCAGGGTGCTGCGCAGTTGTCGGATCTCGGCGGCATTCTGGTCTTGGGCGGCGGCCACGGTGGCGGCATCGGGCCGTTCGTCGCGCGGACTGCTGTAGGCCAGGGCCGTGTCGGAGACCTTGAGCAGCGCTTCGGCGGTCGGCAGGTCCGGGCGCTTGGCCCCGCTGCGCAGCCGGTCGGCCCCGGCCTGCGCCCAGCGGGCGATGGTCTCGCAGGAGCGGGCGGAGACTGTCCGCCAGAACCCCTGGACGCGCGCGTCGTCGGCCAGCCGCTCGAAGTAGGGGCCGGCCTTCTCCTTGATGACGTCCCACAGATGGGCGGCAGCGCCGCGGACGGTCTGCAGCTGCTGCCACTGCGGCGAGTCCTTGAGCGCCGGAGCATGACGATCGGCTTCCTGCAGGGCGGTGTTGACCGCGGCGGCCGCCTGTCGGGCGTCGGTCGCACTGGCAGAGGCTGCGGCTGCGGGCGCGACCTGTGAGCCGAGCACGGTGCGCCGCCACTGCTGTTCCAGGGTGCGCAGGTCGTTGTCGACGGCGGTGCGCAGGTCCTGGGCGGTCCCCAGGTCGGGCGGGACGATGTCGGCCCAGGCCTCCTCCACCCGCTCGAACGCCTCAGGCAGGCCCACCGGCTCGATGAGGTCGGCGGCCCACAGGTCCGCGGGGTCGTAGGCGTTTCCTGGATCGGTGCTGCCGGCTTCCGAGGAAACAGCGACCGGTGCGGGCGGGACCACGGGTACCTGCGTCGGGTTCGGGGCGCCAGTGGGGGTCTTCAGCTTCCATGTCGGGGCGCCGTAGCCGTCGTACAGAACCCCGTCGCGTGCGGTCCACCCCGCCCCGTCGGGGAGGTCGTTGCCGGTCCACAGCGGGAGCTCGCGCTGTGCCTCGGGTGTCGCCGCCTCGGCATTCGTCCGCACCCGCTCCTCCAACGGGGCTGGTGACGCCGCTGGCGGAGCAGGGACGGGCGGCTGGCTGACCCGGGAGGCCTCGGCGGCCGACCGGACGGAGTCGGCGGCCGTTGCCGTGGACGGATCGGCGGTGGGTGTGGCCATGGGGGCTTCCTCCGTACGGTCGGATGTCGTGGGCGGGAGCGGGGGCTCCGGGGCAGGGGCTGGCAAGGGCGGCTCGCCGGTCTCTGGGACGTCGTCGCGCTGCTGGTCGCTCTCGTTGGATGCCGATGCGGGTCGTGCCGTGACAACCGGGTCGGCGCTCTCCACCCGGCCTGCCGCGGAGGTCTCATTCTCGGCAGCTCCCGAGGCATCGGCATCGCTGGCCGGCTCCTCGGACGGGTCTGGTGCTGCCGCGGGTGGGCGTAGTTCTGAGGGTTGAGGTGCCGGTGCCGCTGCTCGCTGCGCGTCCTCAGTAACCAGGGCTTCCAGGTACTCCTCGCGCAGGGTGCGCGCCGCGTCGGCTCCGTGTCCCAGCCACTCTTCCAATGAAAAGTACGGACCGGGCACCCGGCCGGTACGGGCGTATTCCTCCTGGTCGCGTTGCAGGTCCCCCGCCGGTCCCAGCGGATCCGGGTGCTGGTCTGCTGGCTGCGCCGTGGGGCTTTCCTCTGACGGCACAAGGCTGGTCCGCGGGACGCGGCGCTCTTGCTGGTCCGGATCGGCTGCGGGATTCGGCTCGGTCCGCACTCTCGGGGCGGTTGTCTCTTCAGGTGTCGGCACGTTCGTCGGGTCTGCTGCTGATCCGGTCCCGGCGTTCGGTGGAGATGCAAGGCCGCTCTTTTCACCGGCTTCGTTCCCGGACGGAGGCGTTGCTGGCGCAGGTCGTGTGCGGGGCTGGCTCGGTTGTTCCTTGGCGACGGCCGACGGCGAAGGATGGTCGGGCTCATTGCTGACGGCGGGGGCGAACAGGCCGAGCTGGCCGGCCTTAGCGTCTGGCGCGATCTCCGGCTCAGGCCTCGCGTCAGCCACGGTCTCGGACTCAGCTGGGGATGGTCCTGTTGACGCGTAACTCGTGGCCGCTTGCACGTCGTTCTGGAGGCTGTGCTCGGCGGCGATGCGCTGGGCCAGGTCGTCGATCTCGGAACGCAGGGCTGCCAGTTCCTCGGGTACCTCTACCTCGTCCGACGGCTGTTCGGCTCCGCCACTGATGCGTTCAGCGAGCTCGGACTCCTTTTCGTTGAGGATCACGAGCTTGCCAAGCAGTAGTTCCTCACGTTCTTTGGACCGGGCGAGGGCACGGTAGGGGTTGTCGTCCTTGCTCTGCAGGTTGCCGGTGATCTCCACGCTGCGGGCATGTTGCCGCTGGAGCTCCTGAGCAAGGGTGTCGGTGTCGCGTTCCAGGCGGTTGAGGAAGTTCTCCAGGGCCTGGACGGCGCCGCGGCCGCTGTCCTCGGTGACCTTTGCGGTCGGCCACTGGGCGCGGTCGTCGCGGTGCCCGTCCGGAACGACGTGCCCCCAGCCGAATCTGAGTTTCAGCTGGCGGGCGCCCTTGTGGTCGAAAGAGATCTCGGCGTGGAAGTCGAGTGCGCCGAGGGTGCCGACGGGAATGCGCTCTCCGGGCCGGAGGGACTGGTCGCGGGCGAGGCCGGCCATGCGGGCGCCGAGGGCGGCACCGGCTTCGTCCTTCTTGCGGTAGGTGGTCTCTCCGATCTTCATGGCAAAGGCGTCACCGGTGGTGGGTCTGCGTTGGGGCAGGGCGGCACGCATCGCTTCGAGGGCGGGTTCAGCGCGCCTGATGAAGTCACGTGCTCCGCCGATCTGCATGGCGCGTTTGTCCTGTGCCCGGTCCCAGGCTCGGGCCAGGCCGGTGAGTCGCACGCGTTCGGCAGCTGCTTCGGCGTGCTGGAGAACGGCCGGGTCTCCGGAGGCGAGCGCGGTGAGCAGACCGAGGTTCATGGCATCGGCGCTGATGTCCTCGATCTCGCGCTCCGCGAAGTTCCGGCGCTGGATCTGCCCGATGAACTTGGCCTTGCGGGCCAGGGTGTTGAGACGGAACTCGTCGAAGGTCCGTTCGGTGACGTAGTAGAGGATCCGTACGTCGTCGGGTGTGCCCGGGATTGCGGGAACGTTCAGGTTGCCCTGGCGTTCGATGCGGCCGTCACGTTGGGCCATGTCGGCGGGGCGCCACGGATAGGACAAGTGGTGCAGGGCCACCGCCCGTGCCTGGACGTTCGTGCCGGTGCCCATCTTCTGGGTGGAGCCGATGAGGACGGCGACTTTTCCGGCCCGGCAGTCGGCGAACAGCGTCTCTTTCTTCTGGTCGGTGTGGGCCTCGTGGATGAAGCGGACCTGTTCGCGCGGGATTCCCTGGTCAGTGAGCTGGTCGCGCAGGTCGGCGTAGAGGTTCATGCCGTGCTTGGCGCCGCCGCCGGGTGTCCCCTCGTCCAGGAAGACCAGCTGCAGTCCGCCCGGGGTCTCCTGCGGGGTGGGGTCGTCCTTGGACACGGGATAGACGGTGTCCTTGGTCTCCTCCCATACCTCGACGATCTTCTCGGCGGCGTAGGAGAGTTTGCTGCCTTCCTCTTCCTGGCCGCCGACCAAGCGCATGTCCAGGGAGGCCCGCAGCCCCTCGCCGAGGGCCTTGAGGATCCCGCCTGGCTTGTTGATCCACGGTGCGTTCTTGAGGGATTTGATGAACTCGCGCTGGGCGCGGGTGGCGGGGATGAGGACCGTTTCGCCGCGCTGGCCTTCCTTCTCTTCCCGCACCGCTGGTGTGGGAAGTTTCAGGTCCTCGGCCATCTGTACGTCGGCGAAGGTTCGGTAGCCGCTCATCAGCTCGGGCACGTTGAAGAACCGGGAGAAGCGTGCCTTGTAGCGGTAGCCGCCTCCCTTGGGGTCGGGCTCCAGTGCTGAGACGACTTCGCCGAAGTTCGCTGCCCAGTTGTCGAACGCCGCAACGTCCAGGCGGTCCAGCAGGTCCGGCGCGAGGTAGCGCATCAGGACGTACGCCTCGGTGACGGAGTTGGCTACCGGGGTTCCCGTGGCCAGCGTCGCCACCCGGCCGCTGCCGGTGTGCTCGCGCAGGTGGTCCAGGACCATGTGCAGTTTGGTTGCCTTGGCCGAGCCTTCGATCTCCGCTCCGGGGATCGCGGAGATGGTGCGCAGGTTCTTGTATTCGTGGGCTTCGTCGAAGAACAGGTAGTCGACGCCGGTGTCCTCGAAGGTGACTCCGCCGTCCTCGGTGGCCTTGTCCATCTGCTGATTGAGGCGGGCGGTGGCGTTGGCAAGGGCGGTTTCCACTTGTTTGACCGTGCGGGAGTCCATGCCCGCCTCGGCGGCCAGGTCGATCTGGGCCCGCAGCTGCGAGATCTCGGTGTCCATGTAGTGCTGGATGGTCTGAGGGCGCAGCGGCATCCGGTTGAACGCCTCGTGCGTGAGGATCACTGCGTCCCAGTCGCCGCTTGCCATCCGGGCGAGGAACTTCGCCCGTCGGCTGCGTCCCAGGTCGCTGGCGCTGATCGCCAGGATGTTTGCGTTGGGGTAGAGCTGGCGGAACTCCCGGCCGAACTGCTTGAGCATGTGGTTGGGCACGACGATGCCGGGTTTCGAGGCCAGGCCGGTGCGGCGCAGTTCCATTGCGCCGCCCACCATGGTGGCTGTCTTTCCGGCGCCGACGACGTGCGCGAGCAGTGCCGTGGGCTCGGACAGGATCCGGCGGATGGCCGCGTTCTGGTGGGGCCGCATCCCCCAGTCGGTCACCACCCCTGGCAGGGTGAGCGGCGCCTGGTCGTGTTCGGGCAGGACCAGGTTGTTGAACCGCTCGTTGTAGATACCGGCGAGCCTCTGGGCGCGGCTCTCGTCGGTCCACACCCAGTCCTCGAACGCCTCGGCCAGCAGCCGGGCTTTCTCCCGGGCTGCGTCGGTGGCCTCCTGGTCGACGTGGACGTGCCCTTCGTCGTCCCTCCAGGCGATGCGGATGGTGGATTCCGTCTGCCGCAGCAGGGCCTCGAAGAGCTGGCGGGTGCTGCGTTCCTCGGTGCCCCACTCGGATCGGGCGAGGTCGCCGTTGTGGGCCCCCTTGACCTCCCACACCGTGCCGCCGGCGTGCGCGACGGAGGCGTCGGTGAAGCCGAGCTCTTTGAGGAAGTCGTTATAGACGTCGATGGGGATCCAGGTGGCACCGGTCTTCGCCTTGATTTCGGACGGGGCGAGATCGGCGGGCTGGATCTGCTCGAGGGCCGCGACGTTCCCGGCGTAGGAGAGGTCCTCGGCGGCCGCGGCCCGGGCGGTCTTCAGCTTGTGCCGGACGTCTCCGGACAGATAGCGGTGCCGGGGCTCCCATGCACCGTTGCGGTCCGGGTCGCGGAACGCGAGGTGGCCGATGCGCTGAACGGCGGTTTCCTCGTCCACGCCCAGCAGCCTGGCGACGCGGGAGATGTGCAGGTCGCCGCCGTCGTGTTCCAGAGCCAGGGTGACGGCGTCTTCGGGAGTTTCGGCGTGCTCGGACAGCAGCCGCGGTTCCAGCACACGGGCGTGCAGCACCTTCTGCTCGGTGGCCTTCTTGGTGGCGTCGTCCCACTCCTCCAGGCCGAACAGCAGGGCGGCTTCGGGGTCGTCGTCGATGTAGGCGAAGGCCGTGTGGTGTTTCCAGTGGGCGGGGACGCTGGCGAGCCCCTGGGCCTGTGCTTGTTCGGCCGCGCCCTTGGGGGTGAAGGTCCGTGCCTGGCGGGGCTTGGCGAGCGAGGCGTTCTTCTTGCGGTACACCCGGTAGGCGGTGCGTAGCTCGGTGCGCATCCCGTTTAGTTCCTCGGTCTCGCCGATGCCGGCGGTGGCCGCCTCGGCGTCGTAGAGGGCGCGTACCTGCTGCTTGAGGCCGACCAGCTGGATGAGCTTGTCGCGCTGTTCGGGGTGGACTTCCAGTGGGATGAAGTAGCCGGCCTCGGCGATGGTGATCGCGCCGGTCTCGTCGACCCGCAGGGCCCCGTCGGGAGCATTCCGTGCTGGGATGAGCTGCGGCCGTGGCGCGGTGAGCTCGGCGGGCACGGTACGGCCCTGTTCGCGGGCGGTGTCGGTAATGGACCGGGCAGCCTCGCGCAGAAGACCGGCCACCTGGTCGGCCGGGCCGGTCACGGTGATCTCGGGCCCGTACTGACCGAGGCGTGCGCGCAGGTCACCGAGCACGTGCTCGGGGTGGGCGTCGAAGTAGGCGTTGACGTGCAAGGGTTCGTCGCGGCCGGGCAGGACCCGCTCCACCGAATGCAGCCAGCTGTCGTCGCCGGGCGCCTCCGTGTCTGGGCGCCGCCGCAGGAACAGCACGTCGGTGACCACGTCGGTGCCCGCGGCCGCACGGTGAGTGCGGGCGGGGAGACGGGCGGCGCCCAGCAGATCGCCCAGCTCGTACAGGCGCCGGCGGGCGGTGTCGTCCTGGGAGTCGAGGGTGTAGCGGGAGGTGACCAGGGCGACAACGCCGCCCGGGCGGACCGCCGTCAGCGCTTTGAGGACGGCCAGGTCGTGAATGGAGAACTCACGGTTCGGGCTGAGCTGGGCGTCGTAGGGCTTGAAGCTGCCGAAGGGGACGTTGCCGACGGCTGCGGCGAAGTACGCGTCGGGGAGTCGCAGGTCCTCCAGTGCACTGTTGGTGATCTCGGCGTCGGGATACAGGTACTGGGAAAGGCCTGCGGTGACGGGGTCCAGTTCCACCCCGGTCATGTGCACGGGGACGGTGGTGTCCTGTGGGGCATGGCCGATGAAGTTGCCCGAACCGCTGCCGGGTTCCAGGACAGCTCCGCCGTCGAACCCGAGGTCTCGTACCGCGCCCCAGATGGTCTGGACGAGGGCGGCGTCGGTGTAGAACGCGGTGACGGTGTTGAGGCGGGCGGAATCCCACTCCGCAGGTGTCAGCAGTTCGCGGACGCGCCCGCGGGTCTCGGCGAGTGACTCCCACCGGGCCAGGGCCCGCTCGTGCTCGTCGTCGGAGTCGTAGGCGGGCCGGGCCGGCCGGGCGTTGAAGATGGCGGGCAGCGCGCCCCATCCCGACCAGCGGGCCAGAACCTGCTGTTCTTCCCGGGTGGCGGGTCGGTCGGCCTCCTGCAGGTTGCGCAGCAGTTCCAGGGCTGCCACGTTGGCCCGGGCGCGGTCTGTCTGTCCGGCGGGCGCGAGATCGGTCTGCGCGGAGGGCCGGAAGCGCGGCAGCGCTACATCTCGCGGTGCTCGGTCCCCTCCTCCTTGGGCAGGTAGATCTCCTCCGCGTAGATGATCTCCGTCGCCTGAGCCCGTACCGCCATCCGCTGTCGGGCCCGCTGTCCCGCCGGTACCTGCTCCAGCAGATCGTCCGTCAGCTCGCCCACCCGCTCCGTCACCCGCAGCCCCAGGACGTAGAAGAACTCCAGCTGCTTCTGAGAGTCGCCCAGCTCCTGCAGCGCCTGCGGCCGGTACGTCGTCCAGTACTCCAAGGCCAACTTCGCGTGTCGGTCCAACTGCATGTGCGGAGGTCTCCTCTGCTGGACGGTTCTCTGTCACTACATCCTCCCAAGCCCTCGCTTCGCTGGCGCCGAAGGGATCTGGGCCTACAGCGGCGCGTCCAGTTCGGCGGTGCGCCGGGCCAGTTCGGCTGCGGCCGGGTGCGCGGCCGCGGCAGTAGTGGTGTCGGCTGTGACCAGGTACACCTCGAAGGCCTCGGCGGCGCCGGGCGGTGGCGGCACCAGCGGCGGCGGGTCCTGGTGGCGGCCGCTGGCGCAGGCGGCCAGCTGCAGGCGGGGCGTGAAGTTGTGGAGGGTGTTGATCCAGTCGGCCTCGGCGAGCTCCCGCCCGGCCGCCTGCTCGCCTGCATAAGTACGCAGCCAGCCGGCGTACAGGGCGGTCAGGTGCTCGACGACGGGCGGATGGCGGTACCAGCAGGGCGGGATGTTGTTGTGGAGCTCGAAAGTGGGACGTAGCCAGTCGACCCAGATCGCGAGTTCACGCATCCGGGCACGCCGCTCGGGCGGGTCCATCGCCGCCCACACCCATCGCTGAGGCTCCTGTTCGGCAGTGGCCGGTGGTGTCGGCCACAGGGAGGCGGGGTTGTCGAGGGCGTCAGACACGGGTGCCGGCCTTCCCGGGTGCGGCGGGTTTGGTGAAGCTGACCGTCCCCGTCGGAGGAAGGGGGGCGGTCAGCAGCTTCTTGAGGTCCTTGTCGCGGAAGGTGAGCCGCATCTTGACCTTGATCGGGGGCTGGTTGGAGTACTGGGCGATCGCGGTGAAGTCGGGCAGCTGCTGGAGGGAGTGGACCGGGGCGAGGTCGGTCTCGGTGGCGGAGGTGTTGGTGGAGTACTCGCCGCGGGAGCGGCCGTGGGAGGTACGCATGACTTCGGTGCGTCCGTACAGGCCGGAGAAGTAGCGCAGGGTCTCCAGGTCGCCGCAGCCGGGCAGCAGCATCCGCAGGCCGCTCGCGGAGAGCACGGTGTTGGCCTTCTGCGTGCCGAGCCGGTCGCGGAGCTGGGACAGGTCGTGCCACACCGTCAGGACGTCGATGCCCATGCCGCGGCCGGTGGTCAGGATGTTCGGCAGCCTCGGGTAGCGGAGCATGTTGCCGGCCTCGTCGACCATGACGCCCAGCGACGGGTCCAAGGGCTTTCCGGTGGTGTTGTAGCGGACTTCGGCGCCGTGGATGATCGACGCGATGATCGAGGTCAGCAGCGGTGCGAAGCGTTCGGCGTCGGCTTCGGACGCGATGAGGCAGACGGTGCCGTTCTGCTCCAGAAGCTCCTCGACGGTGAAGTCGGTGCCCGCGCACGTTTCGCGGACTTCTTCGTCGGCGTAGACGCGAGCCAGCACGTTGAGACTGAACTGGATGCTGCCGATGCCGTCCTCGTGGAGGCGCAGCCACGGGGAGGCGTAGTCCTCGGCTGCTTCGGTGTAGCCATGCTGCAGCAGGACGGCGCGGACGTGGTCGACGGCGTCCTTGCCCAGGCCCAGCCAGCGGCGCATCGCGCTCACGCCGCCGCCGGAGAGGTTCGCCGCGAGCAGGACGCCCTTGAGGACGCTCTTGGCCTGGTCGATCCAGGGGGCGGCGCGCTTGTCATCGCCGGAAGAGGATGCCTCTGCCATCCACGCAGCCATCCGGTCGGCGGCCTTGGCGTCGGTGCAGTAGTCCACCGGGGACCACTTCTGTGTGGTGCGGCCGGGGATTCCCGCGGGAGCAATCACCCACACCGGGCCGAAGTGCCGGCGGCGGGCGTAGATGATGTCCAGGTCGGCGGCCTTGGTGGTCGTCACGACCAGGGGGCCCTGCCACTCGGCGGCGTTCGGCAGCACCAGTCCTGTCGTCTTCGACGACCCGGGCACCCCGAACACCGTGGCACTGATGTTGGGCTGGGCGGCCACGATCTTCTTGGTCCGCATCCCGCGCCCGGCGGTGATCCGGTTGGCGCGCCTGACCGGGTCCTGGGGTGCGGAGAGTTTCCGTTCCACCTTCGCCCCGCCCCACTGGGCGCCGCCGGTACGGCCGCTGCGGTCAAGGAGGCTGACGGCTTTGACGGCCAGGGCGAGGACGGCGACGACCAGGAGGACAGCGAGCAGGTAGAACAGCCAGGCCGGCGGGGCCGGGTCGTAGGCGGCACCTGGGCCGCGTACGAGGGCGGTGAGAACGGTCGCCGGGACGCTGTCGGTACGCGTCGCCCACCCATGCCCGGACAGCAGGGAGGCGAGCGGTGCGGCCAGAAGCACAGCGCCCCCGACCGCGACCAGGGCGCCCGCACCGTAGGCGGCAAGCAGGGTGTTGTCGTCCATACCCGCGGTGGACGGGCCGCCGCTCTTCTCCGTCGCCATCATGCCCCTACTGTCTTGGGTTCGTTCTGGTCAGAGTCGTTCCGATGACCTGGGAGGCCAGGTCGGACAGAGTTCACTCGAAGGCGCGAAGAATCCGCCGTTTCGCCGAGAATCCCAAAGCCTCGGCGATATCTCTGACGGGATCCGGTGCCCCGAAGCGGGACATCCACCCAGTGGGTTCCGCTCGCTCGACGCTTCAGAAATGACGAACTCACGGGCTTACACGACCATCCGCTCGTCGGTCTCGAACAGCTTCTGCTCGGTGTGGGAGAGGACGAGCTGGACGGCGTGGGAGCCGCCGCCGCGGCCTACCTTCCACAGGGCGCGGCCGCGTTGGCCGGCGCCCCAGGAGCCGATCAGGTCGCATTCGGCGTCGGTGAGTCCGATCGCCTCGCGGGTGATCTGTAGCGGGCGGGTGTCCTGGGCGAGTTGGATGCGGGTCTCGCAGGAGGAGATGAGGTCCTTGGCGATCGCCACGGCCTCCGAGCCGGCCGCGCCGACGCTCTCGAAGTCGGACAGGCGGTGGGTGGCGAGGATCTGGATGGTGCCGGTCGCCCGGGAGAGCCTGAGGTCGGCGTCGATCTTGCGGACCATGGCCGCACCGCCACTGCGCATCTGGCGCCACAGTTCGTCCCGTACGACGACCCACGGGCGCTGGCCGGGCCGGTCGATCGCCGCCTGTGCCCAGGAGGAGACACAGGACAGCACCATGGCGACCGTCTCGTCGCCGTACTGCTCCAGGGCGGAGATGTCGACAGACTGGATGGGGGCCTGCCAGTCCAGGCCGATGGATGTCTCCTGGTCGAAGAGCCCTCCCAGATGGCCGTTGACCATGGAGCCGAGTGCCGAGCGGATGGTGGCCATCTGCTCGCGGGCCCGCTGCACTTCCCCGTCGCGGACCCGGAGTTCCCGAGCCATCGCGTCCGTGGGGTCGCGCAGCTTGTCGTAGACCAGCGGCAGAGTGGGCACCGCGAGCCGGGTCTGTCCGTACAGCTCGCCGGTGACCTCCCGCACCGCGACGTCCAGGGCCTCTTCCTCCTGTGACTGCAGAGTCCGCTTGAGCTGGAGCTCCAGCAGGGCCTTGAGGAGGGTCAGTCGGCGCCGGTGGATCTCCTGGAGGCGGCTGCGGAGTTCGGCCGAGTCCGTGATCCGGTCCAGGCCCGCGCCGAGGGGGCCGGCGTCCAGCGGGTTGAGGCGGCCGGGCAGGCCGGGGCCGAGCCGGACCGGCTCGACTCCCAGGTGGCGGCACAGCCCTTCGTACTCGCCCTTCACGTCGCCCGCGATCAGGGTGCGGTGGCCGAACGCCATCAGCCGGAAGCACAGGGCCTTGATGTGGGCACTCTTACCGGACCCGGGGATGCCGGTGATCATGACGTTGGGGTTGGTGCACAGTCCTTCGCGGACCCAGACCGCCGGATGGGCGGAGAACGCCTGTGTGGTCAGGGTGTTGTGGCCGATGTAAGCCCCGACCGGCGGCAGCGCCCCGGCGTGCAGGAACGGGTACGCGCCGGCCGCGTTCCCGGTGTCGGCGCGCACCACCTCCGTGCGGGGCAGGGACGCGGACCGTCCCGCGTACGGGTGCGCCCACCCCTTGCGCGGGGCGATCCGCATCACTGTGTCGGCGTCTTCGAGACGACGGGCCGCGCGCTGTTCGGCCGCCGTCGGTCCGGCCTGAGCGGGGACGAACGCCGTGTTGATGCCGGTGGCCTCGCCGATCCCCGCGGCGGTCAGCAGGGTGTCGTCACCGGCACGGCGGCGGGTGAACAGGCCCATCAGAATCCCGTCCGTCGGTCGGGCAGTCCCTGGCCGAGCGGGAGCGCGCCTGCGGCGAACCCGACGTCCTGGGCGCCCCACATGCGCCGCAGTTCCAGGCCGGCCGCTGCGGCGTCGGCCTGCATCTCCGCGCAGGCCGTCTCCAGCTCCTCCAGATCGGTGACGGTCACCGACAGCACCGCGGTCATCCGCACCACGCCCTGGCCGGACGCGCGGGCCATGTCCTGGGCGCGGGCGAGGTTGACCTCGCGGCGCTCGTCCTCGCTCTCGTCCCGGCCTGTCTTGGCCCGCAAGTACCGGGCCGAGGACCGCTTGCTCTTCTCCTTCGCAAGCTCCTGGCGGGCCCGGCGCGGGCCGAGCGGCTCGTAGACCAGACTCATCGAGCGCCGGGCATTGCGCCTCGGACGCAGCAGCGGCTGCAGGAACGTCGCGTACACCTGGGCCTGCGGCCAGGTCCGCACCTGGTAGGTGACCGTCCAGGCTCCGTCGTGGCGGTAGGTGCCCCATCCGGTCTCGGCGGCCGCGGGCCCGGCGAGGTTCGGGTCGACGCCTTCTTCGGTGCCTTCCCATCCGGGTGTCCGGGCGGCGGCGTTGGCGTTGGCGAGTGCGACCTGGGCGTCGGGGTCGTACGCGGTGCGCACGGTCTGGGCCAGCCCCCGCGGGGAGAGCCATTCGACGACCTGCAGGCTCGCGGTGCTCAGTGCTCCGCCGAGTGCGTGGAGCTCGCGTACCAGGACGGCGGCGGCGCCGACCTGGCCGCCGCCGGCGCCCTTGATAGCGAGACGGGCCCGGGCCGCCGACAGGGTGATGGACAGGTACGTCTCCCGCGAGGTCGCCGCAGGACCGGCCCCTTCCATCACATCGGCCAGCGCGCTCACCGCGGCCGGCGGGGCGTCGGCGGTGATGTGCTGCGCGGTCCATGACCGCAGGGCGGCCCCGTCGTCGGGCAGGCACCGCTGGTGTACGGACAGGCGGGTGATGGGCGAGTCCTCGGTGCAGAACGTGCGCATCAGCGCGGCCCAGGAGGAGACCCGGGCCGCCTGCTTGTCGCTGTCCACCAGCGCCAGGCCGGGGAACGAGACGCGGGCAACGGCGGTGTACGTACCGGCCACCGGGTCGTGCGCGACACCGAGAAACCCTCCCAGACCGTCGGGTGCCTCCAGAATGCGGAGCCGGGCCAGGGTGCCGGGCAGGTCCATCGGCTGGTGCCCGGTGCGGGCGGATCGGGGGGCGAACGGCCCGCTGAAGAAGATGTTCTGTTTTCTTGCCACGGCGATCTGATGCCTTACTGCCAGAAGGATCCATTCATCGGCGCTCAGCCCGCTCACCCGCCCGAAGGCAAGCAGAAGCAGCAGCAGAGCCAGCGGCACACACACAGCAGCCGCAGCCCAGCTGGACAGGTTGACGGGGGTGAGCAACAACGCGCAGGCCACGGCAACCAGGGCAAACCCGGGCCCGGAAAGCCGCCCCATGAAGCCGGACTTCTCCGACTGCCATCCGCTGTAGGTGACGGGTTGTGTCATCGGCTATCCCTGAGTCGGAGGGCTGGGAGGCTGCACCGGCTGCCGTGGGATCTGTATCGAGGGGCTGTCCTCGGCTTCCTGCGGCTGTCCGACGGGGGCGGAATGGCGCCGCTGCGCGATGACGACGTGACGACCGCCGGCCGCCCCGTGGTCGAGACCGGCGTGGCCCGCCGTGCTCGCCATGCCGGACTCCAGCGTGTCCTTGCCCGCGGCGAGGACCTGCAGGGGCAGGCCGACCGTGCCCATGACCCGGGATCCGAAGGTCCGCCCGCCCGCGCTCCCGCTGCCGCCCGCGGTGCTACTGCCCGTGCTCTGCATGGCATTGGAGCCGCTGGTGGCGGTCTGGGCGGTGTCCTGTTCCAGGGCGCGGGTGTAGGCGCTGCCGCCGCCGACCGCCCCGGCTCCGCCCATCTCAGGCCGGTAGCCGCCGGAGATCGATGCGGCGGACGAGCCGATCGAGCTCATCAGCCCGGAAGCGATCGCACTGCCGCCGCCGACAGTGGAGAACGTCATGAACTTCGCCAGGACGGGCCATGCGAAGCAGGCCAGGATAAAGATGACAAGACCGACGAACATGTTCTGCACGCCGTCGCCCTCGGACATAGCACCGAACCCGATCGCGAAGCAGAGCACGATCATCGGCTTCATCAGGATCAGTGCGATCAGCGCGTTGCGGGCCTTGGGCCACCATTCCTGGGTGGAGTCGGACAGCTGCCCGGCCAGAACCACGGGCATGGTCGCCACGAGGATCATGATTCCGGCCTGCCGCAGCAGCACTTCGATCCACAGCGCGGCAATCGCCAGGATACACACGACGCCGACCACGATGATCACGCCGACCGCCGCGGCCGCCACGCTCTCACCGGTGATGAGTGCCGTGCCCACGGTCGCCGCGCCGCCTCCGCCGGTAATCAGCCCGCCGAACAGGGTGCCCAGCTGCTGCTGCATCGCCTTGGTCGCATCGCCCGCGCCCGAGCCGCCGCCGTGGAAGCTGTAGTTGATGATCCAGGTGGAAATGGCATCCGACCAGGTCAGAGCCGTCTGCGTGGCGATCACGTAGACCGACGAAATGA
This sequence comes from Streptomyces sp. NPDC056231, assembly GCF_048270745.1. Taxonomy (NCBI): domain Bacteria; kingdom Bacillati; phylum Actinomycetota; class Actinomycetes; order Kitasatosporales; family Streptomycetaceae; genus Streptomyces; species Streptomyces sp. NPDC056231. The sequence continues at coordinate 48,769 of NZ_JBLVKW010000027.1, forward strand.
TCCCCCACTTCGCCAGACCCGTCACGGCGGTCGCCGCAGGCTCACCCCGCTGACTGATCGCCACCTTCCCGAACTGCAGCAGCAACAAGAAGGTCGCGACCAGCAGGGAAAGGACCGTCATGATCCCCTTCGGCTTACCGATACCGACCTTGGACAAGTCGATGGTCGACGACTCGTTGAAGACCTTCGCGAACTCCTCCAGCAGCCACACCACAGCCTTGCCGATGTAGCGGGCAGCCTCCTTCAGAGCGTTCGAGGCCATCTCCGAGATCTTCCCGCCCACCCACGTGAACGGGGTCTTCGCCTTGGGCGGGTACTTGTACGAGGCGTCCTGCTTGCAGTCCTCGAAGGCTCCGCCCTTGTCGATGCAGGCGGTGATGAACTTGTTCAGCTTCTCGTAGTTCGGGTCGTCGGACTTGTCCTTGTAGTCCTTGCGCCACTTCTCCAAGCGCCGCTTCTCGTACGCCAGGCGCTCTTCTTTGCTGCAGTTGGCGGCGCCATGTCCGTCGGCGCCTTCACAGATGTCACCGGTCACACCCGGGTTAGGGATCTCCCCCGCATCGGCCGGGCTGCAGTCGTCGTCCTTGTACAGCAGGCAGTAGTGGTTCTTGCTGTCCAGGCCGACGTCGGCGTCCCATTCTTTGGGTGGAGGTTTGGGGGGGCCGTAGTCTTTGTGCGTCGCAAACGGGTCGTCCGCAGCGCGGGCATCATGTGCGCCTAGCCCGCCGAGGCTGAAGCAGAACAGCAGCGTCAGCAGCAGGGTCAGAGCGCGCGCGGTTCGTGTGACGTGGTCAGTCCGCATGCCGTACCTGCACCCACCCGTCCCGGCTGGCGTATGGCGAGTCCGGGTCGTAGGCGACGGGGAAGGACCGCTTTTGCCAGTACTGAGGTTCGTTGGTGAGTTTCCACGCTCCGTTCTGCCACTTGACGATCAGGTCGGCTGTGTCGCCCTTGATCGGATCGTCGTCAGTTGCTTTCTCGGGCGTGGTTGCGTAGCGATCGAAGGACATCCACACCTGTACTACGTCACCCCGGGTCGCACCTGGCAGTGTGATGGATGTCGGACGCGCGGCTTCGACGGTGGTGCTGATGGTGAGACCAGCGGGCGTACCTCCGGAGGTCGGGAGATTGGCGGCCTCGCGTCCTTTGCGGATCTCGGAGATCTGCTCGTCGATGTAGCCGGTGGCGTCAGGTGAGACAACGGCCTCTAGCTGTTGACGGGCCTTCTGATCATCCAGCCAGGCGTACTCCTCCCAGAAGTAAACCGCAGCTGAGACGGCGCCCCGGGCGGTGTGGGGGAAGCCGGTCGAGACGCCGTCCTTTTGGCCAGTGGGTACGGAGAGAAGCAGCTTGTCCTTCTTCTCCGGCGTCATCGCCTGCCCATTCGAATCTGCGCCAGAGCCGGACGGGCCTGGTTTCGCGGTAGCCGTGGGGCCTGCCGTTCCCTTCGCTGAATCGTCGTTTCCGAGCAGGGAGTAGGCCGCGACGCCGCCGGCGGCCAGTCCTGCGGCGGCGAGTACGGCGAGCCCGGCGAGCGTGAGTTTGGCCTTTCGCGCGCTGCGATCGTGGGTGTCCATGTGTCGCCGACTCACTTCGCCATGTTGTAGAACGCGAGGACGAGGCTGCTGGTCACACCGATGCCTCCGGCCCCGAACAGGCTCCACAGCACGGACTGCTTGCCGCGGGCGGCCAGCTGTGCGCGTTCGCTGTTGTGTCCCACTGCCACCAGGAGCCAGCCCAGCAGTCCGCCGCCCACCGCTGCTGCAAGGCCGAGCCCGGCCGTCCAGGACAGGATCGTCTTGACCTGGGTGTTCACCGCATCGGGAAGCTCCGGGCTGTACTTGGGGACGATCGGGTCTCCAGCAGCAAGTACGTGCAGGTCCGGGTCGGTGGCCAGGGTGTGCAGGGTGGTCATCAAGGTCATAGCCGACACCTCGTCAAAGTGGTCTGGAAGCGGGGGAAACGACGGCGAGCGGCGCAGGGCGCGGCGCTTCGGGAAGCGGCATGCCCCAGGTGGCACCTGCCGCTGTGAGGACTGCCTGGGCGAGCGAGTGGGCGGCCTGCCGGGTACGTGAGCGCAGCCGGGATGCCGTCCGCAGCCCGTGGGTGCGGATGTGCGGGTCGTGCGGGAGGTGCACTACGGCGGCGGTGCGGGAGGTAAGCATCGTCGCGCCTGCCCGGACAACGGCGGGCAGCCGTCCGTCGGTCTGCGCGACGAGGACGGCCACTGTGCGCTGCAGCGGCATGCCGTCGGCGTGCAGCGCCATCACGGCCTGCTGCAGAGCCTGGACGCCACTGGCGGTGGCGGCCGCGCACAGCACCGGCACCGCGTAGGGAAGTTCGCACCAGGCCCGGGTCTGTCCAGTACGCCCGGCGCAGCGGGCGTCGAGGATGTCGTGGGCGACGGGGTGCGTGGTGTCGGCGATGACGGCCTGCCAGCCGCCGATGGCGGCGAGTTGGAGCCAGGCGGCAGGGTCCTGTGGCAGTGCGAGCGGCGGGCTGTGCCAGTCGCGTCCGTCGGTCAGGACCTGCCAGCCCGCGCCCCGGCCGGTTGGCCGCCAGGCGGCCGCGGACTGAACCTGGGAGCGGGTCAGCGGCCGGTCGGGTGGGAGTACGGCAAGGCCTGCGGCCTCCTGCCCGAGAGTCCAGGAGGGCCAGGGCGAGGACAGGCGTGGTGCGGTGTCGAGCACGACTGTGCCCGTCCCGGCCGCCGTCATCGCTCCGGCGAGCAGATCGGCCGCGGTGGAGCGCCCACTGCCCCCGGTCGCTGCCATCACCGGCAGCACCAGTCGGGATCTGGTAGGCAGCGTCATCAGCGCGCCTTCCTTTTTGCCCACTTTCACCCCCATGCGACACAGTTAAAGATTTGCCTGAGCTAATCGACTGCACCGCTCTGTCATATGCAAGCGCACCGGAACCATATCGTTCCCATGGGCGTGGCAACCAGAAGTATCTTCAACCTAGGCCCTGTCGAGGGGTGATGGCATAGTGTCACGCACTATCACGCAATCTGATCGCGGTTGGCTCTCATCAGAACAGACCGCAGATCAGGATTCTTTTGCGCAAATCATGAGGTGCAGGCCGAGGGGGGACTGTGCGCATCAAGCGATGGCTGGCGGTTGCCTTGGGCGGGGCGGTCATGACGCCGGTTGCATTCGGTATGGGCATCGTGCTGCTCATTGCGACGTTCGACGACGACAGCGGCGGGGGCACTGTGGAGCCGACGGCGGGCAGCCTCAGGATCGGCAGGGGTGGAGTCCCCGCCGAGTACGCGCCGATGATTCTCAAGGCGTCCGCCGACTGCGACCAGGGGCTGCCGCCGTCGATCCTGGCCGCCCAGCTGAAGCAGGAGTCGAACTTCAATCCGAGGGCTGAGTCTCCCGGCGTCGGCGCGCAGGGCATTGCCCAGTTCATGCCGGACACCTGGCCGACCTGGGCCGTGGACGGAAACGGCAATGGGACCAAGAGTGTCTGGGAACCCGCCGACGCCATCGCCGGGCAGGGGAAGTTCATGTGCAGCCTGCTCAAGAAGGGCAAGGCACACCCGCAGTACAACGGGTCACCCGTCGAACTCGCGCTCGCCGGCTACAACGCAGGATGGGGCCGCGTCGACCAGTACCAAGGCGTTCCCGACGAGAAGTTCGCGGACGGCCAGACGTACAACTATGTCAACATCATCATGGCGACCGCCCGGCAGTTCACCGCCCCCGCATCCAGCCAGGAAGTGGATCTGCCCGACGGATACACCCTCCCCGCCGACACCCCTCGCGAGGTCCGTACCGCCGTGTCCTGGGCGCTGCAGCAGAAGGGCGGCTGGTACCACCTCGGCGGCGACTGCACCAAGGCCCACGGCGGGAGCCCCGCCCACTGGTGCGACTGCTCGTCGCTGATGCAGCAGGCCTACCGGGCCGCCGGGATCAACATTCCCCGGGTCACCTACGACCAGGTCAACTTCGGCGACCGCGTCAGCATCGACAAACCCAAGCCAGGCGACCTGGTGTTCAACCCTGGCAGCGACGGATCGGACGCGCGCCCGGGGCACGTCGGCATGTACATAGGCGACGGCAAGATCATCGAGGCGCCCCGTACCGGTGTACGGACCCGGATCGTCTCGTACAGCAGCTGGCGCAACTCCACCAGCGCCATTACCCGGATCACGGAAGTCCGCCGGGTGGTGAAGTGGTGACCCGCGCAACTGAAGGGCATCTCGCCATGCACGAGCACGAAGAGGTTTTCCATCCGTGGGGCACGGTGTCTCCAGCGTTCTGGGGAGCTCCCGCGCTCCCCTCTGCCGAACAGCCCGGTCCCCAAAGGATCCCAGAGGTGCTGCGCGAGCGCCTGGCCGCAGTCGCCACTGCGGCCGCCGATGGCCAGCTGCAGGATGCCGCTTGGATGGCGTACGAGCTCGATACCGAGATAGCCGCTGAGTACGGCGCTGAGCACCTGAACGTCGTCCACATCCGGGAGGTCCGCGGGCACCTCGCCCATCTGGTGGGCGACCACGCCACGGCGCTCGGGTGGTATCTGCACACCGCACGCCTGCGGGCCACGATCCAAGGGCCTCGGCATCCCGACACCGATGAGGCGACCCGCCGGGTCTACAGCCTCTGGCGGACCGTTCCCGCCCAGGACGCCCACCGTCTCGGCATCGAGCTCCTTAACGCAGTCACCGACATCCACGGGCCTGAGGCACCGGTGGCCCTCCGGACCCGCCGACGGCTGAACTCCCTCGCTCTGGGGAAATCTGCGGGATCCGAGGCGCAGTCCTGACCAGTCGGGGTTATCGGCGGCGGCCGCCGCCCGGCATAGCAACCGGCTGGGACCGGCGGGACCAGGCCTGCTGCGCAGCCGTACGTCGGGCCTGCTGCAGCACCGCATCACGGGCCGCGGATTCCTGCACGTGCTGGTGCGGAGCCTGTGCGGCAATCCGCCCCCGCAGGTCCGCCTCCGTCCGCATCGCCGCGCTGGCGGTGCGCAAACTCTGTGCCTGGGCCTGCAGTTCCACGGCCTGGGTGCGGGCCTGCCGTACCGTCTCGGCGCGCTCGGTATCAATCCTCTCGGCCACCAGGGGCAGCTGGGCGCGGACCGCTGCGAACTGCTGGCGCATCCCGGCCGCATCGCGCGGCAACGCATCGCTGGTGCCGCACAGATCGCTCAGCAGCCCGGCGTACGGAGAGTCCTGGACCAACTGTGCGGCCTGCCGCAGGAGGTCCTCGCTGGCGGCGTGGGCGCGCCGTGCTTCGTCGGTCGCCGCGGTGAGCTGCTCGGTGTAGTGGACAAAGAGCTGCTGCTGCTCAGCGCGGGAGGTGCCGGCCATCCGCAGCGCGAGACGGCTGCCGTCGGCGGCCTTCGCTACCGTCTCACGGATCTCCCGGGCCCCGGCGGCGGCTGCGGTGGCCTGCGCGGCTCGGACTTCCTCTTGCTGGGCCAGGGCGACCAGTCTGTCGGCCTCAACCAGCAGGGCATCGATGTGACCGGCGATCCGCCGGCCGGGACTGGGCCGGGCAGCCAACGCCAGGGCGCCGTCGGTGGCCAGGCGGGCCTGCTCGGCGGCGGCCCGCTCGGCGGCGATCGCCTGCCGCTCGGCCGTCGTGCCCCGGGCCGCCAGCTCGGAAGCCTGCACCGCACCGTACGGCCGGGCCGTACGGTCATCCCAGGGTGTGAACATCTCCTCGGCCGCGGCCGCTCCAACCGGTGCGGCTAGCGACTCTGGGGCCGGGCGCAGCTGATCGAGGACCATCCCGGTCGGCCGGTCCTGCCGCAGCAGGGCCGCGTACGCGTTCAGCGCACGCTCCAGAGTTTCCGCCTCGGTGCTCGGGGAACCGAGCTGGGCGCGGGTCTGTTCGTCCTCCAGAGCTGCGGTCGGCAGCCAGAGGTGGTTCTCCTGGCGGGCCCGGGTGATGCCGGGGTACAGGCTGAAGGCGTTGGCGCCCAGCCCGTACAGCAGCGCGGAATCCACCGTCAGGCCCTGGGATGCGGACACCGTCATCGCGTAGCCGAGGCTGAGCGCCCCCTGGGAAATCTGAGCAGGGCTCAGCCAGGCGTGGTGAAAGGCTGGCTCGCCGCTTGCGTGGGTGCGCCGCCAGGTGATCCGCACCCGGTGGTCGGTGTCCATGGCGGTGATGGCCGCGCGGTAGCCGTTGAGGACGTCGGGGCCCTCGCCGCGCCGGGAGCGGTAGTCGTTGGCCCGCACCCGGACCAGGTCGCCGACGGCGAGGGTCAGCCGCTCGCCGCGCGGCAACGCGTAGGTGTGGCTGGCGCCGAGTTCACCGGCCGCCCGCCTGATCGCCTGGGCGCCATGGTTGAGCGCGGCCACGTCGCTGTTACGGGCGGCCAGCACCACTAGGTTCTTCAGCACGTCGTGCGGGTCGGCCCAGCGGGTTCGCCGCTCGTTCCAGGCCGTAAGGATCCCGGCCCGGGCTTCCTCGGGGCTGTCAGCGGCGTGTACTCGCCCGCCGTCCGCGAGCTGCTGCAGTGCCTTCTCGCGGCCCTCGCCGCCGGTGCGCCACGCCTCCAGCGCTGCACGCTCGGCCTGGTCCTTTTGGCGGCGGTTGACGGTGAGGGTGACGCCGCCGACCAGCCGGTGCACCTCGGTGAAGCCGCCGCCCGGGCCGATCGCCTGCAGCTGCTGCGGGTCGCCCACCCCGATGATCTTCGTGCCGGTGGTCGCCGCTTCCTTGAGCAGCACCGCCATCGCGCGGTCGTCGGTCATCGCCGCCTCGTCGATGACCAGAACGTCCAGGCCGCGCAAGCCTTCTCCTGACGCAATGCGCTGCAGCCAGGACGCCAGGGTGCGGGATGGGATACCGGAGCCCTCGAAGAGGTTGGCCGCAGCGACCGCAGACAGGGCGGTGCCGGCGTACGTGAGGCCGACTGCATCCCATCCGATGCGGCAGGCCTCCATGAGCGACGTTTTGCCTGCTCCAGCGACGCCCTCGACTGTGTCGACGCCGTGCCCGGCGGTCAGCAGCCGCTGAACCGCCCGACGCTGCTCGGCGCCGAGCTCGAAGCCGGCCGCGACCTCGAACACGGACAGCGCGGCCTCGACCTGATCTCCAGTCAGCTGGGCGGAGCCGTCGGCGTACCGGGCCCGGGCCTGGTCTACGATGACCTGCTCGGCTCGCAGGATGTCCTGAGTGGTGAACCGGTCCGCGTTCGACAGCAGCCCCGAACCGCGCTGCGGCAGCGCCTTCGCGAACCCCTGCACCGCGAGCACCTGGTCAACGAGTGCCTCCAGCGCACCGGTGGTCAGCCCGTACGGGCAGGCATTGGCGACCGCCGCCAGCAGCTGAGCCCGGCTGAATTCCTTCTCGTGTGCGGTCAGTCCCGTCTTCGGGTCGAAGACCTCGCTCGCGATCGCCTCCGGCGTCGGCAGAAGCGGCCCCCCGGGCCCGGGGTGGGCCAGGGTGCCGTTGGGGCCGGCCGGGCCCGGGGCGGCGGCCGCAACCATCGCCCCCACGTCGATGCCGAGCGCCTCGGCCTGCTTGCGCCAGTCGGCCCGCAGGTCCAGGCTGCCGGTGTCGTGCTTGGCGTGCCGGGTCTCGGCGGAGATCCGCAGCTTCTCCTCGCGGCTGGCGTCCTCTCCCGCAATCGCATCAACTGCGGCTGACCTCCGGGAGAAGTGCGTACGCAGCGGCTCCGGAATACCGGCGATCTCCCACGCGCCGGTCCGCGGGTCGCGCACGTAGCGCACGCCGAACTGCTCGGCAGCCAGCGCCCGCACCCGCGCCTTAAACAGCGCATCAAAGGCCTTCGCATGCCGGTGCAGATCCATGCCGCCGTTCGCGATCGCCCGCCACACCCCGTCCTCGCACCGGGCCAGATTCGCAATCACCAGATGCAGGTGCAGGTGCGGGTCGCCCGGCGTGGTGTCGTCGACCGGGCGGGCTGACTGGTGCTCCACGCTCCACCCCAGCAATCCGCCGGTGGCGATGCGGTGCAGCTTCCCGTCCTCGCTTGCCAGTCCGTAGCCGATCCATTTCTCCAGCTGCCCAAACGCCTCCTGCTTGGCCTGATGGACCAGGTCCCGGAACTTCTTCTCACGCTCGGGGCCGAGCAGCGCCCACAGCGTCGAGGTGGTCTTGGTCAGGTCGGCGACCACGTCATATGCCCGCACTCGCACATTGACGCGCTCCCCCTCATGGGCGCGGGCCTCGGCAAGTTCACCGGCCTCGTACACGTCCTCCAGCCGCAGCCCGGCCGCCCGGGCCAGGCGGTGCAACGAGTCGACCTGAAGCCGGTGCCGCTCGCCTTTCTGATGAACCATCCGAGCGAGCGTGAGCCACTTCTCGCGCTGCTTGGGCTTGGCCGCGAAGAGCGCGGCCGCCTCGACGCCGGCGGCCTCCGCCGCCTTCTCGATCGCCTCCACCAGTCGGGCACCGACCAGCTGGGCACGCGGGTGGGCTCGCAGCTCGGCCTTCACCAGCCGCTCCCCGCTGCGCGGGTCAACGCCATTCGCCAGCACCCGCGCCGCCTCCTTCCCGGCTTCGTCCAGCACTGCACCGGGAGTCAGTCCGAGCGTCGGCAGGCCCTCGCCGATCCACACCAGACCCGAGTCCTCGGCGGCATCCATCCGGTAGTCGACCTGGGCATCGCCGAGCTGCTGCGACGCCGGGGCGGCGCCCTCACCGTCCAACTGGACGTAACAACCGGAATGCTGGGTCAGGCGGTACTCGACCTGCTCCATGTCCACAATCCGGGTCACCCAGGCCATCGACGGCTGCCCTCCCTCCCCGATCGTTCGCGGCGGGGCCGCGTATGTCCCCGAAGGGGACGTACCTTTGTCCATCCGTCTTTGATCTTTAAGGGGACTGACGGTAGTAGCGGCAGAAGCCGCTGTCCAGCACACGCCAGCGGTCGGACGCAGGGCTGATGTCAGCGGGGTGCGCGGGGTTACGTCAGTGGCGGCGCAGAGACCGTGGCAGTAGCTGGTGACGGCTCGGAGATCATCCACAGGCTGTAGGCGACGTTGTCGTGGAGCCGGTCGACGATGTCGCCGCGGTGACCATGTCGGCGGCGAGGTCTTCGAGTGCCTGGTGCTGGGCGGCGTCGTCCGGGTTGATGCCGCCGTCGGCCAAACGCGGAGTAGGACCTCGGCCTCGACGGGCTGATGGGCCCGCGCACCGACGGGTTGGGGTTCTTGCGCCCGGCGATGGCGTCGGCCTGGTCGGGCCGGAGGACATGGAGCCGGGGTGTCGCGGTGTACCCGTCGGGCAGGACGCAACGTAGGACGAGCACGCCGCCGATGTCGGGTGGATGCGTGCGGACGTGGTTGAGCGCGGCGTCGAGCCGGTGGCGGGCCCAGGATAGGGCGAGTGCGAGGTGGTCGACGGAGGGGGCCTTCGGCGTGCGCGAGTGCGGTGAGGGCGTCGCGGTCGGCGCTGGAGGGGCGGCGGTCGACGACTTCGCGGTGGGACGACGCTGACCAGGGACCATCCCCGCGGGTGCGGGGGGGCAGACGCAGTCCACTCGGTACGAACTGACCGGAACAGGACCATCCCCGCGGGTGCGGGGAGCAGGCAGAGGCCGCGGCGATGAGCGTGCGATCCGTGGGACCATCCCCGCGGGTGCGGGGAGCAGGCTGCCGAACAGTTCTTCCCGCCGACCGTCTCGGGACCATCCCCGCGAGTGCGGGGAGCAGTTTTCTACAGATCCGCTCGATGTGCGGACCGAGGGACCATCCCCGCGGGTGCAGGGAGCAGCTGGTGGTGTCGCGGTTCTTCCAGTAGTCGAGGGGACCATCCCCGCGGGTGCGGGGAGCAGTCGACTTCAACCGTGCCGTCCCCGCCGGTGTAGGGACCATCCCCGCGGGTGCGGGGAGCAGCTCTCGTCGCAGGTGTGCCGGACCACGGCCCCGGGACCATCCCCGCGGGTGCGGGGAGCAGGTTGATCTCTCCGGCGCGATTTTCTGCGCGACGGGACCATCCCCGCGGGTGCGGGGAGCAGACCGTCGCGTACATGCGCCGCAGCTCAGGCGTGGGACCATCCCCGCGGGTGCGGGGAGCAGTCCCCGAGAACGACATCAACCGGTAGGTCTTCGGGACCATCCCCGCGGGTGCGGGGGAGCAATCCATTTCGACGGTGCCCGTGCCCCCGGTGTAAGGACCATCCCCGCGGGTGCGGGGAGCAGGGCACGAAACCGCGGGACAAGACGATGACGCAGGGACCATCCCCGCGGGTGCGGGGAGCAGTCCAAGAGCCGTGCCAGGGGCCTGCGCTCGCCGGGACCATCCCCGCGGGTCCGGGGAGCAGCTGTTCCTCGCGCAACGGCACCCACTTGGGCCGGGACCATACCCGCGGGTGCGGGGAGCAGGTCAATGCCTCGATCGCCACCGTGTCGAACCTGGGACCATCCTCGCGGGTGCGGGAAGCAGGTCGGGTACCTCACCGGGTCCACCCCCGGCGTGGGACCATCCCCGCGGGTGCGGGGAGCAGGCGCCGAACTCCGTCGTGGGTACGGTGCGCTGGGGACCATCCTCGCAGGGACGGGGAGCAGTACGGGGGGACCGGTCATAAAGACCGAGCCGCCGGTGTCCATGGACAGCAGTCCGCCCGGGTGAGCGGTCATCTCAGGCCCTTGTGAGCGGACAGTTGGTCTCCCTGCCTGGTATGACTTTTCATCCCCCATTCGGGGTGTCACTGCTGTTCGCGACGTGAGGCAACCCGCGCCGCCCTGCTCCAGTCGCAGGCGGTGCAACGGTTGAGGAGGTAGGAGTAATCCCCCTCGTTCATCGCCTCCCACTCGTCCGCCTCCTTGAAGTTGCTACGGTCACGGACGCGGCCGCAGGGTGCATCTGCCGAGTGATAGACGCTGTGATCTGGCCCTGGCGTCCTCCGGACCAGGCACGGCAGCTCATGGTTCTTGTCCAGCAGCAGGGCCACCTCAGCATCGATTTCCGCCAGACGGGCATCCAGCTGCCCACGCAGCTTCTTGTCCTCCGCGTAGTAGTGGGTGAATGCCTTGAGCCTGCGCATCTGGAGATTCTTGAGCTCGGCGTTGACGTCCACGCCCACCCCATAAGAAGTGTTATCAGTCATGAGTATTTCTTATCGTCTCAGGTGCAGTCGCGCCCTGGGTTTGCCGGAACTCGGTTGTGGCTCAATTGGGTTGAGCTGGCGGGACGACGCCCTGGCCCGTGGTTGCCTGCCATCAGGGCCTGCTGAGTCGGGGCCGGGATGGAGGACTCAGCCTCGCGCCGGGAGTCGAAGGTTTTCCCGGAGGGGAGCTGCAGGCAGGGCGGGCGCTCGGCAACGGGGACCATCCCCGCGGGTGCGGGGAGCAGCTCATCGACATCCCGGTCCAGGGCGGCGGCTGGGGACCATCCCCGCGGGTGCGGGGAGCAGACATGAGGGCCGCGGGGGGCGGCCTTGACCATGGGACCATCCCCGCGGGTGCGGGGAGCAGTTGGGCTACTTGCCAAACTTCCCTGACACTCGGGGACCATCCCCGCGGGTGCGGGGAGCAGTTGGGCCGATGATACGACCATGCCTGTCCCGCGGGACCATCCCCGCGGGTGCGGGGAGCAGTGCCCCTTGATCCACTTTTGCGGGAAACCTGAGGGACCATCCCCGCGGGTGCGGGGAGCAGAATCGGCGTCTGGCGCGCGGGGGCAGGTTGCTGGGACCATCCCCGCGGGTGCGGGGAGCAGTCGTCGGCTCCGGGGCGTTCTCCCGGGAACGGGGGACCATCCCCGCGGGTGCGGGGAGCAGGGGTCCAGGGGGCGGTTCCCTCGGGTCAGGTAGGGACCATCCCCGCGGGTGCGGGGAGCAGCGCCACTGACGCCGAACACCGAGCAGCTGCGCGGGACCATCCCCGCGGGTGCGGGGAGCAGCAGGCCTCACACCGCGGGGCAAAGTGGCTGCGGGGACCATCCCCACGGGTGCAGGGAGCAGATCTTGGACCAGTCCATGGCGTACCGGAGGTCGGGACCATCCCCGCGGGTGCGGGGAGCAGACGAACACGCTGCGGCACTTCCCCCGGAACAAGGGACCATCCCCGCGGGTGCGGGGAGCAGTTGTCGGCGTCGAACACGGCTGTGCAGTAGCAGGGACCATCCCCGCGGGTGCGGGGAGCAGGACAGTCGGGTGCTCGATCAGCAGGGTCTGCCGGGACCATCCCCGCGGGTGCGGGGAGCAGATCCTGGGGAAGCGCGAGGAACTTCAGCGCCAGGGACCATCCCCGCGGGTGCGGGGAGCAGCGGGTGTCGGTCGCCGTGTTGCTGAACGTCAAGGGACCATCCCCGCGGGTGCGGGGAGCAGAAGCTCTTGTTGAGCCCCTTCTTCGCCAGCGTGGGACCATCCCCGCGGGTGCGGGGAGCAGCTTCGCCGCCGAGTAGTCCGGGCTGCCCGCAGGGGACCATCCCCGCGGGTGCGGGGAGCAGCCCCTCGTGGTTGTCGTGAGGGTCGGCCCGGTGGGACCATCCCCGCGGGTGCGGGGAGCAGTCTGGCCCAGGCGTCGCCGCAACTCGCGGGAGGGGACCATCCCCGCGGGTGCGGGGAGCAGCCCCGGCCGCCGTAGCCCTCGATGCTGGTGTCGGGATCATCCCCGCGGGTGCGGGGAGCAGGGCGGGGGCGGGTTGCAGGGCGTTCCCGAAGAGGGACCATCCCCGCGGGTGCGGGGAGCAGCCGCTACGGATCCAGCGCCACCCCACCAGGGAGGGACCATCCCCGCGGGTGCGGGGAGCAGCGATCGAGGGTGTCGCCGGTAGCGCGAAAATCGGGACCATCCCCGCGGGTGCGGGGAGCAGTAACCGGCGTCGCCGCGGTCCCGCCCGGTGTCGGGACCATCCCCGCGGGTGCGGGGAGCAGTGCGCGTTTCCGTAAAGACCTTCCTGGGCCAAGGGACCATCCCCGCGGGTGCGGGGAGCAGCCGGCCCCGGCCTGGACGCACTCGGTCCCGCGGGGACCATCCCCGCGGGTGCGGGGAGCAGTTCGTCTCGCCGGGCGGCCTCGGTGTTCTTGCGGGACCATCCCCGCGGGTGCGGGGAGCAGCATCCATGTACGCGGCCAGGGCCCCGAGGAAAGGGACCATCCCCGCGGGTGCGGGGAGCAGTAGCCGGCGTCGGTCTCTTCGGTGACGAGGGCGGGACCATCCCCGCGGGTGCGGGGAGCAGGACCTAGGAGAGCCGTCATGAGCGTCCCCACCGGGACCATCCCCGCGGGTGCGGGGAGCAGTACGCATCGGGGCCGCGCGAGGTACAGGCCCGGGGACCATCCCCGCGGGTGCGGGGAGCAGCGTGCCGTCCGCATGGGGCGGCGGGCCCGCTGGGGACCATCCCCGCGGGTGCGGGGAGCAGCCTGGCAGCGCCTCACCGACCAGCAGGCCGCTGGGACCATCCCCGCGGGTGCGGGGAGCAGTTCGGATCACCGAGGTTGAAACCGAGGTACTTGGGACCATCCCCGCGGGTGCGGGGAGCAGTTCGTCTTGGAGTCCTTCGTGGAAGCACTGTTGGGACCATCCCCGCGGGTGCGGGGAGCAGGCGTTCCGATGGCTCACCGGCCTCGGATCCTTGGGACCATCCCCGCGGGTGCGGGGAGCAGCCTCCTTCGGAGGTCCGCCCTTCGGGCTCTCGGGGACCATCCCCGCGGGTGCGGGGAGCAGCCCCGTTCGAGGTACGCGTCGATGATCCGGTCGGGACCATCCCCGCGGGTGCGGGGAGCAGAGTTCGTGCACGCCCCGAGGACCGGCCAGACGGGGACCATCCCCGCGGGTGCGGGGAGCAGTTGAGCCCGAAGAGACGGATCTCTTCCGGGTCGGGACCATCCCCGCGGGTGCGGGGAGCAGATGGCGTGGGCCTGCTGGTGGCTGGTCACCATGGGACCATCCCCGCGGGTGCGGGGAGCAGCACAGGACCGCCTGTATATGTCAGACCGTCAAGGGACCATCCCCGCGGGTGCGGGGAGCAGCCATTGACCTCGGGCACGCCCTGGGCCGGTGCGGGACCATCCCCGCGGGTGCGGGGAGCAGCGAGTAGGAGAACAGCACCCATGGCTACACCTGGGACCATCCCCGCGGGTGCGGGGAGCAGCAGCAGCAGGACGATCGCGAATCCGCCCGCCAGGGACCATCCCCGCGGGTGCGGGGAGCAGCGCTTCTCTGCCGGGGTGTAGCTGTACATGGCGGGACCATCCCCGCGGGTGCGGGGAGCAGATCCTACCCAGCTGGGTGAAGGACCGGGCCGAGGGACCATCCCCGCGGGTGCGGGGAGCAGCCGGAATGCGAAGGTCCAGTTAAATTCGGGAGGGGACCATCCCCGCGGGTGCGGGGAGCAGGTGCTGCGGCAACTGCGATTCCGGGACCGGTCGGGACCATCCCCGCGGGTGCGGGGAGCAGAGCACCAGGAGCCGATGACGGACGTGTCCCAGGGGACCATCCCCGCGGGTGCGGGGAGCAGTGTGGATGCCAGCGCCAAGGAAATCCGGACCGAGGACCATCCCCGCGGGTGCGGGGAGCAGTCTGTCAGCCAGGCCCTGACCACCTGCCGCCGGGGACCATCCCCGCGGGTGCGGGGAGCAGCGGAACCTTCGCCGACCGCCTCATCAGTGACGGGGACCATCCCCGCGGGTGCGGGGAGCAGCTGCTGATCACGAACAAGGGTGCCGGGACTGTGGGACCATCCCCGCGGGTGCGGGGAGCAGACTCCGCGACCTGCGGTTTTAGCGCGGGTGCGAGCCGTTCTGAACCACTTTCATAGATTCCGGCAAATTACCCGAACAGTTCATTTCCGGCATTCATCCCCTTCCGAAGCGGCGCCGCTTGGATGCTTTGCTCCAGCCCGTCTTCGGGCCATCGCCGTCCTTCCTGGGTGCCGCCCCAGCGTTCGGGCGACGGATCAGCGTTAGTCCCTCATGGTCGATCGGGAGCCAACTGTGTTCGTGGGTCCGGAAGGTAAAGCCCTGCTCGTTGTTCGTCGTATGGGCGAGCAGGGCCCTTCCCTGGCCCGCGTACTGCTGTACCTCGTCCCACAGCACGTCGCGAATTCTTGCCGATGGGTTGCCGATGAAGACGCCTGCGGAGATCTCGAGCAGCCAGCGGGTGAGGAACCCTCTCAGACCGACGGGGCAGTTCGTGAGAACGATCACGGTCACCAGAGCATCGCCTCGTCCTCATCGCTGTCCGTCGCGTCCCCGTAGTTGCGGCCGGCTGCAACCTTGCGGCCTCCGTCGCTCTGGAGCGTGACGACATCCTGGTCGCTGGAGACTGCGGGGCCTGGGCCGTCCTGCAGCAGGAGGCTCTTGATGTCGTCCACGCAGCGGTCCAGCAGGGACGTTTCGTTGATGCGGTCGCGCAGGGCTCTGCGGGTGCGGGAGGCCACGTCCTCTTCGTCCTCCGCGGCGACGTCGAAGGCCAGGGGGATGCCGATTTCGGTCTTGTAGAGGTCGGCAATGTCGAGGACGAAGGACAGTTCGTGGCCGGAGTGGACGAAGCCCAGCGCAGGGCTGCAGCCAAGGGATGCCACGACCGCATGGGCAATGCCGTACATGCACTGGGCAGCGGCGGTGATGGCCTGGTTGACCGGGTCTCCGGCGGAAAAGTCACCTGGGGTGTACTTGCGGCCGTGCCATCGGATTCCGGTGCGGGCCGCCTGGGCCCGGTAGCAGTCCTTGACGCGGCGGCCTTCGCGGCCGAGAAGTCCCTTACGGGTGAGTCCGGCCGGGTCCTCGTCGGGGAAGCGCAGCTGGTACATGGCGCGGGCGACTGCCACTCGGCTGCGGACGTTCGCCCACTGCATAGCCTGGGCCTCGGCGAGCGCGGACGAGCGCGTCAGGGCGCGCCCGCCTGCGTAGTAGCGCACGCCTTGCTCCCCTACCCAGGCGACGGCGGCGCCGGTCTCTCCCAGGACGCTCATTGCCTGGTGCGTGATGCGGGTGCCGGGGCCCAGGAGCAGGGTGCCGATGGTCGCCGATGGAATGTGGGTGGTGCCGTCGGCGTCCTCGGCGGTGATGGCGTTGGCGTCCCGGTGCACCGTGCAGCGCTCCAGGTAGATAAAGGACAGGCGTTCACCGGTGCGAGTGAGGTGGCGCGGAGTGAGGGCGTTGCGCTGGGAGACCGTTGTCACTCTTTCACCCCGTGCCGGTGAGTGGTGCCAGGGTGATGAGGCCGCAGCCGTACGCCTTCGCCTTGCCGATCCCCTGTGTGAGGGTGCGGCGTAGCGCGGCAGGGTCGGTTACTTCGAGACGGCCGTCGAAGGTGACCGTCACAAGGCTGACGGTCCTCCCGCGGGTGCCGGCGCTGCGGGACTTGTCGAAGGACAGGTCGCGTTTGTCACGGACGGTCAGTTCGTACTGGTCCCCGGGGTGCTCGTACTTCTTGAACGTCGTTCCGCCGGGCAGCAGTCGTTTGCCGTTCGGCTTCTCCAGGATGCGGAAGCCTCCGCGCTCCTGGCGGTCGAGGAGCCACGCCATCTGATGCACAGGATTGAGATGGGCGGTGCGCTTTTTCGGCTCGTCCGCCTTGCGGCGGATGTGGTGGACCGGGTTGGCGGTCAGCCGGAATGCCCACTTCTCCCCCGCGGCCAGACGGTCGAGGAACGGGGCGTACGGCCTGGTCTGCCAGCCCGGGGTCTGCGGGTCGGTGGCCGCCGCGGGCCAGCCGGCCTGCTCCACGAGGTGGGTCAGGTCTGGCCGGGCCGGGCTGACGATGTACAGCAGCACCTCGGCCCGCGCGTTCTGGTCGAGGCGCCACAGCACTCGCGGTCCGTCGGGGGCGGCCGGGTCTGTGGGGAGCAGGCCGGGGAACGACGCCATGACTGCCGCGTGGAGCACCTGGGGGGAGGAGAGCAGGCGGCGGGCGCCGGGGCGCGCGGTGTTCGCGCGGAAGCGGGTCAGGAACATCAGGCGCTCTCCTCCAGGGCATCGAACGGATCGTGCCGGGTTTGCCGGGGCGCGGCAGCCGGGTTGGGGATGTCCACGGTCCTGCTGACTACGGTGCGCAGGGCGTGCCGGCGGTGTTCGGCGGCGAAACTGAGAGGCTGGTCGCGCTGGAAGTCCGCGTCGTGTTCGTCCTCGTGGGCCTCGCGCAGGACGACGAGCGACACCGTGGCCTCTCTGTGGTGCTGCCGGCGGTACCAGGGGGCCGCCTGCCATGGCTCGTCCGTCAGTGCCTGGTCGAGTGAGACGTCGTCGTAGAGCCCGAGTTCCACCGGGAGGGCCGGCGGGCAGGAGCGGCGGCCCAGGAACGGCGGGTACACCGGTATACGCAGTGCCGCGTGCAGAGCGGCGAGGAGTGCCCCGTCGCCCTCGAGGGCTGCGACGAAGACTGCGTCGGCGAGGTAGAAGCGGTCGGACAGCGGCATGGAGGTACCGGTGACGCCGTGGTGTGCGGTCTGGAAGTCCCGTACCCGGGTGCCTGGCTGGTCAATGCGTACGCCGAACCGCAGTGCGCCCAGGCGCACCAGTGCCTCGTCGTCGCCACGTTCGATACCGGAGGCTGCGGCGAGCATGCCGATCACGCCGCTCTTGGTCGGCGCGGACTCGGTGGTGCGGCGGGTGAAACGGGCGGAGGCCCCCCAGGACTGCAGGGGGCCCGCCAGCCGCAGGGTGAGCACGCTCATGCGGGCTTCTCCAGGCGCTCGGCGACGGCCTGGCCGACCGAGGCGACGAGCTCATTGATGCTCGCCGATTCGGTTCCGATGCCGGCGAGCTTTTGTGTGTTCGGGCCGACGCGGAGCACCCACGTGAGAGTGGAGTCCTCATTTCCGTACGCCCGCTCGATATCGGGGATGTACTCCGCCAGCCGTGCGGACGCCTCGGACACGTGGCCGCCCTGGTTGCCGCGGATGGGCTCTTCGAACGCGGCAACGAAGCTGATGGGGCGGGTGGTGCGAAGTTTGACGATCACGGCATCGGGCAACGTGTGGTGACCGAAGGTGTTGATCTTCCCAGTGGGCAGCGACTCGGTGAAGCCGCGGACGAATGCTTCGACGGCGCGGCGCACCGGGGTGGTGCGCGACTCGTCCTCGCGCAGCCCTTCGCCGAGGTTGGCGGCCAGCTGATGGACGCCGAGGGCTGCGTAGCGGTAGAGGGTTGCTGAGTTGAAGTCGACGGTGCCGATCATTCCCGCGCCCGGCTCGGTGTCCTTGTTGTGGTCGTCGACGGCCGTGAAGTAGTCGGACTCGTTCTCGACCCGGTGAACGCTGATGGCATGGGCGACCTGGACAGCGGCGTCGACGTTGATGTCGGCGGAGTCGGCGACCATACGGCCGAACAGTGCGATGTCCACGGAGTGGCGGGTGTCGGCGATCTGCTTGGCCCGGGCCTTGTTGTCCTTGTCCTTCAGGAACGTCTTGATGTCCGCGGCGCCTTCGACGGCGAGACGGGCGAGTCCGTCGAGCTGGCGGGCGCTGAGGAACATGAGGTACTTCGACTGGGGCGTCGGCTCCGCCGCACTGTCCTCCGCTCCTGTCTCCTTCGCAGAGCTCTTGCGCTTGGGTGCCTCGATCTTCAAGCCTGTGGCGACGATGACCTCGGCCGCCAGCTTCAGGGCCTCGGCCTGCGCCTGTGAGGGGTCGACGTCGCAGATGTGGGTGGCCAGGACCTCGACGACCTTCTTGGTGCGCACGCCGAGTTCGCTCGGGTCGAGGAGGCTCTCGGCCTTGAAGTAGTCCCGGGTGGCCTTCTTCCATGCCTGGCTGGAGACTCGGGCCCGCGGCACTCCTCCGTACACCGCGGTCTTCGGGGCACCGGTGTCGTCCCGGTTCAAATTGCTGGGCGGGACGGTCTGCAGGGCGTGCACGTCAAGGTAGATGCGGGTCACGAGGCGTCCTTGTCGGTGTGGGTCGTGTCAGCGGTGTCGGTGGTCGTGGCCGGGGCGCCGACGGGCGTTTGCTCCCCGGTCTTGTGGTCCTCTTCGTGCCAGGCGTGGAACGACCGGCCCCATTCCCTGCGTACATCGTCCGGACCGCCGGGCTGCTGCCAGCGGTAGAGCTGTCCGGCGAGCAGCGCGTAGTCGAGCGGGAACTGGTCGCGGCGCAGCAGCAGGACGATGTCCCGCAGGCGCTGGGCGAGGGCGGTCAGATCCGGTGCCGTGCCGGCTCGGACCAGGCGTTTGCGCAGGGGTTCGTCGATCTCGCCTGGCTTCATCATGCGGCGCACGGCGGCACCTATTCCGCGCGGCTTTCCGCGGCTGCCGCTCTGGTGCATTTTGGCCTCGCGGCGGGACTGCTGGTGCAGGGCCCACAAGGTGAGGGCCACGTGCAGGGCGTCTTCGGCGCAGACCAGTTCCCTCTCGCTCAACGTGCGCGCGCCGTCGTGCGGCTCGTGCAGCGGGGTGG
Organism: Streptomyces sp. NPDC056231; assembly: GCF_048270745.1. Taxonomy (NCBI): domain Bacteria; kingdom Bacillati; phylum Actinomycetota; class Actinomycetes; order Kitasatosporales; family Streptomycetaceae; genus Streptomyces; species Streptomyces sp. NPDC056231. The sequence continues at coordinate 68,040 of NZ_JBLVKW010000027.1, forward strand.
TGTCGATGAGATTCCACAGGTCGGGGAGCTGTCCGGCTTCGCGGCCCGCACCTCTGCGGAGCCTGGCGAGGGCGGCAACGGCCGTCGCCTCGTCAGCCAGATATCCGCGCTGGAGTGCGGTGATGCGTTCGCCGGCGAGCTGTTCGACGCGCCGGCGGACGGTGGGCGGAGCAATAGCGGTCGTCATGCGTGCACCTTCGTGGCGGTCTCGGTCACCGGGGCGCTGCCTGCGCCCGATGGCTGGTCGGGAAGATTCGGGTATCCAAGGCACCTGTCCAGGCGGGATCGGAACCACTTAGCCGCGAGAGCGGAGTTGAGCCACTCGGTGCCGTGCTTGACCGTGATGGTCCGGCCCTGCCATGCGGCGTCTCCAGCCTCGGTGATGAGCCGGTCGCCGAGCCTGCCCACGATGCGGTGCACCCGGCGCTGCCATTCGGTGCGTTGCTCGTACGGGTCGCCATGGCCGTCCAGGGCGGCCAGCCACGTGCGGTACGCAGTGTCGAGTGCTGCAAATCCGAGATCGCGTGCCACGGCACCGGGTCCTTCGGTCTCGGTGCCGGCGGCCCGGGCGAGGTCCGTGGCGAGGTCGCCGAGTGCCTTGACGACGTCGTCGGCATCGGTGACGGCGCCGACGGCCTGCTCGGCGAACTCACGTTTTTGCTGGTGGAGCAGGACCACCGCCATGGAAATGTGGTCATCGACGACCTCGTCGATGACGGACTGCTGCGTGCCGTACTGGGCGCCGACGATCCGGGCCCGAACGAGGAAGCCTTCCTCCAGCTCGCCTTCTGTCACCAGACGCGCAATCCACTCCAGGACCCTGGGCCGCAGATAGCTCGCGGCTTCCGCACCCTGGGACGCCTCAGTCCGGTCGGCGATCAGGGAGGCGATCCCCCGCCACGCGGAGCGGGCCGGGTCGTGCTCGCGGGGCATGTAGACCAGAGGTTCGCCATGCTTCTTCTCCTGCGCCGTACTGCGCCGCCAGGCGGTCATCGGCTCGTAGACGTGCTTGTTGCGCGCCGTGAGCGGGTCACCGTAGCCAAGGACCACGCCGTGCACGCCAACCGCGTCTGCGTGCAGGAGCAGGCGCCGCGACTGCCAGGTGTACAGGTCACGTACACCCGTGGGTGGACGCTTCGGACTTTCGCCCGGCCCGCACGCCTCGCGCCGCCAGGCAGGAAGGTCGTGGTCGCCGCCTGAACTCAGGCCGGGGGTGTCGGCCGGAGCCACGAGGTTGAGCAGGAGAGTTTCCCGCAGTGTGTGCCCCTCTGCGAAGACTCCTCCGAGATTGCCGGCCCACCCGACCCCGAGCGGATACACCTTGCCGCCCTTGACCCGGTCGTCGCCCGCGACACCGGTCTTGATGCCGGAGGTGTCGTAGGCATGTGTGTGGACGACCCAGCGGGCGGCCTCGGCGAACGTGAGCCGGTCGACGGTGGGCATCCTGGAGCTGAAGAAGGGCTCCCCGTTGGGGACATCGGCCACGATGCGGTTGAGCGGGAAGACCTCGTTCTTCGTCGTGTGCAGCCCGGCAACCTGAAAGAACGGGGTACGGGCATCGAGCAGGTCAAACCGGGGGCGGTGTTCGTCGAGATAGGCGGCCAGGGGCGCGAAGCACTCTTCGTCCGCCCACAGATCTGCCCAGTGCTCGGCGTCTCGCGGTCCGTCGAACGCGTCGTGGGCCAGGGCGAGCAGCAGGCGTAGCAGGGCAAATTCCTGGGTGGGTAGGTCCCCAACGAGCCGGCGCAGGGTGCCAGCCTGCTCGAACACCTCGCGCAGCGACAGCTCGTCCTGGCAACCGTCCTGTCTCAGCACCGGAATCCAGGGCTGTGTGGTCAGGTCGAACGACAGCACGCCATCACTCCTGCTGTTCTGGTCAGTTTCAGGCACGGGTCACCTCGAGGCCGTCGCTCTTGCTGTACCGGAGTGAGAACCCTGCCAGACGGGTCTGACAATCCTCGTCGAGCGGAAGAATCAGCTGGCCGGAGAGCCAGTGACTGTCCTTCACCTGCCAGGCGGGTACGTAGAGTTCCTCTAGCTCTTCGATCGCGCGGTCCATGACATCGGCGTACGAGAACTGGATCGGCAGCCTCAGTCCGCAGCTCGCCGCCGCCCGTGCCGTTCTAGGCGGCGGGGGCTGGTCCCGGGGCAGTTCCAGCCCCGCGAGCCGGTTGCCGTGGCGGTCTTGCGCCAGCCAGGGAACCGTCGTCAGCGATCCGTCGGCGCGCTGCTGCACAACGACGACCTCCAGACTCTCCCTGCTGTCGCGAACCTGAGCCCGCCCGGTCCGGGTATCATCCGCGTCGCCCACTCCCGCCGCCACCCACCCGAACAAGGGCCTGCCATCCCTTCCGGCCTCCTCCAGCCGGAACACAGCCGCCCGCTCGGCCTGGTCGCCGCGGTGCCGCTCGTACCGCGCGAAGGCCTCGGCCATGGCCGGTGACCAGCTCTCCGGGCCTGCGGGACCGTCGGCGTATGCCGCCTGTACGAGCGGACTGATGTCGTCGGGCAGCCGTACCGGACGGCTCGGCCCTTCCTCGAAGTGGGGCAGGAGCGCGGCCGCGGACCGCAGGAGCGCGTACGCCCCGTACACGGCGACCGAGCCCCGAACCGGCGCCGGCACGTCGCCGGTCCAGTCGACACCGGTGACCAGACAGCGCGCCCGGCGCAGCCCCTCGGGACGTTCGTGCTGCCCCTCGCCCCGCTGGTGCCGATGGAGCCTTCCCATGCGCTGGAGCAGAAGGTCGACCGGGCAGAGGTCGGTGACAAGCAGGTCGAAGTCAACGTCGAGGGACTGCTCGGCCACCTGGCTGGCCACGACGATGTGCGGCCCCGTCGGGCGGTGTTCCGCTTTGCCTGGCGGTCCGAAGCGTTTCAGGAGATCTGCGTCCTTCGCTGCCCGGTCGATGTCGATGAAACAGGAGTGGGCGACCGTCACGTGCTCGTCTCCGAACCTGGCCCTGAGCGCCTGGGCGGTCTCCAGCACCCGCTTGACCGTGTTGCGTACGACCAGCACGCAGCCGCCGCCGTCCAGCTCAGTGGCAAGTCGGTCCACGAGAACCTCGAAGTCGTCGTCGATCCGCTCCAGGACGACGTCCGTGCCCCGGGCGGAGGCCCCAGGACTCCTCAGGACCGGCTCCCCGCCAGGTGTCACGGCGGTCAGCAGAGGATAGGCACCGGCCTTGCCCACCACCTCGAACTCCACGGCACTCCGGGCTGCTTCGGCCCTGCCGCCCGCGTACGCCTCGACGAGCTCGCGGCGCCTGCCCGCGGGCAGGGTCGCGGACAGCACCACCACAGGCACCCGATACGCACCGAGCCACGACAGCACCCGGTCGAGATAGACACTCATGTACGTGTCGTAGGCATGCGCCTCGTCGATGACGACGACCTTGCCAGCGACCGCGAGGTGACGCATCGCCAGGTGGCGGCTCTTGAGCCCGGCGAACAGCAACTGGTCGACAGTTCCCGCGACGAACGAGGACAGCATGGCCTTCTTACGGCCACGCAGCCAGGCGTGCGCGACGAGTTCAGCGGGAGCGGACCGTGTCGTGTGCGAGGGGCGCCACTGCGGCTCCTCGGGCGCATCCACGTCGACAGCGACAATCCGGTGGCCGCTCTCGCGCATCAGGTCGGCGAAGTCCTCGTTCAACGCGGCCTTCGAGTGAGCAAGCAGGACGGAGTACCGGGCGTCTTCGGCTGCGGGTAGCCGCTCGAGCCAGTCCAGAAGGCGGGGGAACATCGCGTTGCCGGTGGCCATGGTCGGCAACGCGAAGAACACACCGCCCGCTCCCGAACGGGCAGCGAAGATCTCGGCGACCGCGAGGGCGGCCTCGGTCTTCCCCTCCCCCATCGACGCCTCGATCACCATCAGCCCCGGCTCGTTCATCGCCCGGGCCAGTTCGACGGCAGCTTCCTGCACCGGCCGGACCTTCGCCCCTGGTGGCAGATCGAAGCGGGAGGCGAACAGTTCCTGAGCGTCGCCTGCAGGCTCGTCCGGGCACCAGGGCGCCGGAAGGTCCAGCCCGCGCCAGGCCGCGGCCACCCGCTCCTCGCTGCTGCGGGCGACATCCTGCGGGAAGTAAGGGAAGAGGTCGGCGTTGCTGGCGACCCAGTCGGCGACGATCACCAGTGCCGTGAGCAACACCTGCACCGGCTGCGGCAGTTTCACCGACCGCCACTCATCCAGCCGGTCCCGTACGCCGTACTCGTCGGCGCACGCATCGAGCAGTTCGTCCTGCACCTGTCGCCACGCGGCTCGGCTCGGTCCCGGGGTACGCAGCAGATGCCCGTGCTTGTGCAGAGCCGCGATGTGACCGTGCTCCGGAGGCACCCCGTGGTGTCCTCCCACGACGACCGTGAACTGCCCGGTCTGCTTCACCGTCCAGCCGTGCCGCTCCTGCAGCCACTCCCCCAGCAACGCCTGCCCAGCCAGCCCGTGCGGCGCGATCCTGCGGTCCGGCCCGATGGCCCGCGCCGAGCGCATCTCCAGCCCCTGCTTACACATAAGGTCTGCGAGCTGGTCGACCTGACAGGCGAAAGCGGGCGTCGCTTTCCCGATGTCGTGCACCCCCGCCAGCCACACGGCAAGCCGCCGCGCGTCCTGCTCACCGCCGGGCAGCGCCGAGGCGATCAGTTTCCGTACACTCGCGGGCAGCCACGTGTCCCACAGCAGGCCGGCCACAGCGGCGCTGTCCTCCATGTGCCGCCACAACGGCAGCCACCCGTCGGAATCCCTGTCGTGCTTCGCCCACACCGTCAGCACCGGCCCGTCGAGCCTGCCCCGCAGGCCCGAGCGGGACTTTCCCTCACCCGTCATGCCAGATGAATACAGGCAAACCCAGTCCCAGAATGCCTATATGACGAAACCTCAGGAAATCTTCTTCCTACCTGGCAGTAGCTCCCTGACAGCAAGCAGACAGGCTCTAGGATGATCACTTTGCACTACCCCCACCCGCCGTCCATACGGAAGAACTAGGGGCTTTATGCCTGTTATGCCGGACTCGGTGAAAGTGTGGGAAAACTGCGTGTCGCCACCATAAAGCCGCAGGTCGCGCAGTCTGCTCCCCGCACCCGCGGGGATGGTCCCGCCGGCCTTGAGAAGTTTCGAAACGTGAGGTACTGCTCCCCGCACCCGCGGGGATGGTCCCAGCGCACCCAGCGCGTCACGGTGCACGATTTCCTGCTCCCCGCACCCGCGGGGATGGTCCCCTGCTATGAGCTGGCGATCGGTGCTCGCGGGGCTGCTCCCCGCACCCGCGGGGATGGTCCCTCCAACTGGAAGCTCAACGACTTGCCTAAGGTCTGCTCCCCGCACCCGCGGGGATGGTCCCTTGTAGACCTCCTGCCGCTCTGGGCTGAGCTTCTGCTCCCCGCACCCGCGGGGATGGTCCCGGCTCAAACCACCGCCAGGCCCCTCGGGCAGGCTGCTCCCCGCACCCGCGGGGATGGTCCCGTCGTCGCCGAGCGCACCCGCGTCCACTCCACCTGCTCCCCGCACCCGCGGGGATGGTCCCGAGATCCGGCTCATCGGTCAGGGCGCCGGTAACTGCTCCCCGCACCCGCGGGGATGGTCCCGGAGAACGGCTTTCCGTTGGTCTGGCTGGTGTCTGCTCCCCGCACCCGCGGGGATGGTCCCCCCGTCCAGTACAACAACGGCCAGTACCCCATCTGCTCCCCGCACCCGCGGGGATGGTCCCCACGTGGGCATCGTCGTCTCGGCTGCCTCGGGCTGCTCCCCGCACCCGCGGGGATGGTCCCGTATGGGCCGCGGTCGAGGCGGCACACCGCTTCTGCTCCCCGCACCCGCGGGGATGGTCCCTGCGCTGGCGCTGCCATCCGTCCAGGCGGCGCCATCTGCTCCCCGCACCCGCGGGGATGGTCCCGCCTCGCACCGGGCAATCCTCACGGGAATCAGCTGCTCCCCGCACCCGCGGGGATGGTCCCGAGATCGGCCGCCGCTACCAGCTGGGCTCCGACTGCTCCCCGCACCCGCGGGGATGGTCCCCACAGTTGCCAGATGTCGCATTCTGCGATGACCTGCTCCCCGCACCCGCGGGGATGATCCCAGCAGAACCGAGCGAACCATTTTCGATGCAAGCTGCTCCCCGCACCCGCGGGGATGGTCCCGGCACGCTCACCGGCCGGTACATCAAGATCGGCTGCTCCCCGCACCCGCGGGGATGATCCGAGGGCGAGCAGGGGCGGCTGGCCGGCCCGGTGCTGCTCCCCGCACCCGCGGGGATGGTCCCCGGCGGGCTGTCGTCGGCGGCCTCGGACATGACTGCTCCCCGCACCCGCGGGGATGGTCCCCAGGAGGCATGCAGTGGGCAAGGGCAAGAGGCCTGCTCCCCGCACCCGCGGGGATGGTCCCACCACGCTGGACAACGAGACGTACAAGCTGCTCTGCTCCCCGCACCCGCGGGGATGGTCCCTCGATACCGCGGCGCTGCTCGACGCGCATGCCCTGCTCCCCGCACCCGCGGGGATGGTCCCGCCAAGCGCATGACGTTTTCCCAGCTCTCGCCCTGCTCCCCGCACCCGCGGGGATGGTCCCGGCCCGACGAGTGGGACGTCATGATCTGGCAGCTGCTCCCCGCACCCGCGGGGATGGTCCCTCGATACCGCGGCGCTGCTCGACGCGCATGCCCTGCTCCCCGCACCCGCGGGGATGGTCCCATGATCAAGGCCGCCCCCCGCGGCCCTCACGTCTGCTCCCCGCACCCGCGGGGATGGTCCCGCATCACCACGGCGTCCAGCGCCATCTGACCACTGCTCCCCGCACCCGCGGGGATGGTCCCAACACGAAAAACCTGGCAGGGTTTCGTGAAATCTGCTCCCCGCACCCGCAGGGCTGGCCCCGGTGTTCTGTCGTGCGGTACCGCCGGTAGAGCTGCTCCCCGCGCCGGCGGGGATGGTCCCGTATTACCTCCCTAGGGATGCGTGGCCGGAGGCTACTCCCCGCACCCGCGGGGACGGTCCCAACCAGAGGGAAACCGGGGACAACCGCTCATGCTACTCCCCGCACCCGCATGTCCCGGGGCATCACGATGCGCACCCTTTACCACGCGCTGCTCCCCGCACACGCGGGGATGGTCCCTTGCGCATGAAGTCGCGCTGCGCCTCGGGGACCATCCCCGCACCCGCGGGGATGGTCCCCGATACGCGGGGTCGTGGCTGAAGACATGAAGCTGCTCCGCGTACCCGCGGGAACGGTGCACAAATCCGGCAGGAGGGGGCAGGGCGGAGGCGCTGGGAAACCCCGTGTGGGAAGACCTCTCCCCCGCTGCCGTGCGCCCTGCGGGGCGCCGCCCCGACCCGTCCCCTCCAATCACGGGTGTGTGCGGGGAAGGGACCTGGCCTGGGATCACTCGGCCGTGTCACTGAGACAGATGACAACGGCCCCGTGCCGGAGGGGCCGTTGTCTGCGCTGCTACACCTCGCTGCTGAGGTGCTCGACGAGCGCCCGCCGGTACTTAAGCGAAGAGGCAGCCCTCAGGTCATCGGCTGCAGCCTCAGGTCCGCCAACCATCTCGAGGTAGCGGGCGATCGCAAGGCGCCGCTGCTCCTCGTCGAGCTTCCAGAAGACGATCTCCATTGCTGCCGCCCCGTCGTGCCACGGCATCTTTACCGGCGGCCGGGCCGAGGAATCGACGCGCTTCTCGGACACCGCGGCATTGTCAGCTGCTCTGGGCTGGACGCGTGGCTCGGGAAGTACCGCTGCAGTGACGCCGGCCTGTTCCGGAGCAGCTGGCCGAGGTTCGGCACTCTGAGCCTGAGGGGTGCCGTTTATTACGCCGTAATGAGATCGGTGCGCCTGATCGCCTTCCGCAGGCATGTCGGCAAGTTGCTTGCGGCTGCCAGCTTTCCTCTCCTCGGCGCGGGCCTTCTTCTCGGCAGCCTCCTGGGCTTCCTTCTCCTTCAGGCGCCGCAGGTGAGCCTCCTGCTCCTCAGCCTTCTTCTTACCGACCCGACGGAGCAGAGCTGCCGATTCCTCGCCTGACTGCAGTTTCTCCTTCAGCTCGGGTGTCAGCGTCAGCAGCGCGAGCCGCTGGGAGACCCATCCCTGGGAGCGGTGCAGTCGCGCCGCGAGAGCTTCCTGGGTGCCGTGCACCTTGAGCAGCTGCTCAAGAGCCTTGGCCTCATCAAGGTGGTCAAGCTCCTGGCGGTGAATGTTGGCGACGAGGGCCGACTCCAGTATCTCGTCGGGGTTGCTGCCGAGGTCGTCGTCGAGCATGACCTTGATCTCGGTGAGGCCGGCTTCCCGCGCTGCGGCGAGACGGGAGTTGCCGTCGATGACGACGTACTTGGTTCCCGGATCGAGGTCGTCTTCGCGCCCGGGGTTGCCTTCGAGGTAGGCAAACCGGCCCATGATGCTGATCGCAGTCTTCTGCCCGTGGTCGCGGAGACTGGCACCGAGGTCGGTCAGATCGCCGAGGTCGGAGCGCGGGTTGTCCGGGTTCAGGCTGATGGCACCAACAGGGAGTTTGACGGGGGGCGGTGCTCCCTCGGTGGGTGCTGCGGTGACGGCGTTGATGGCAGCGCGGCGCGCGCTGATGCCACCCTGCGTCTGCCCGAACGACGACCCGGCACCGAGACGGTCTGCCTTGCTCATGAGATCTCCCGGGCCAGGGCACGCATTCCGACGGACTGGTCACAGCGGGGCGAGTACGCGAGCAGGGGCTGCTTCACGCGTACTGCCTCCTTTTGCTCCTTGAGGTCTCCGATGACGCCGAGGACCCGCGGATCCTTTATGTCCATCCACGACTCAAGGGATGACGTGGCGATGTATCCGCGCCGGGCGTCGTAGTGGTTCACGACGATGCCGAGGTAGTCGAGTTCGAGATGCATGTCGTCACGCAGGTCTTCGATCTGCGAGGTGAGCAGGCCGTACGCGTCTGCGGAACTGTCCTCTGCCTGGACAACGACGAGGACACCGGAATTGCCAGGGGCCTCTCCCTGGCGGCGGCGCCCGAAGTACGCAGCGGCGTCCATGCTGAGCCCGAGGCTCGGCGGACAGTCGATAAGGATCGCGTCGTAGTTGTTCTCGATGGGCGACAGGGCCCTTTCGAGGGCGGCTTCACGGGCCCGGACACCGGACAGCTTGACGTCGAGGAGAAACGCATCGGTGCACGCAGGCAGAAGGTGGAGGCGGTCACCGAACCGAGGGTCTTCGATCGAGACGATGAGGTCCCGGAGCTGCCCCTTGGACTCGCCTGCCATGTGCTTGGTGAGGCTGTCGCCCTCGAGCGGCAGCGGTTCATGGCCAAGCTGCTTCGTGAGGTGACACTGAGGATCGAAGTCGACCAGCAGGACTCGCAGACCGAGGCCGGGCAGGTCTTCGTAGTCGAGGGGGGATTCGTCCTCGGTGTCGGAGAGGGCGGCGGCGAAGTGCTTGGAGATCCGCACAGGGTGAAGCTGGTTGGCGTCTTCGGCGAGCGCCTCACCCGTACCGGCGGTGATGGCGGTCTTGCCGACTCCGCCCTTCTGATTGCAGACGATGATCCGCTTGGGGTGTTCCGGCCGTACGACGGTGGGGGCGGGGTTGGTCTCCAGCCACATCTGCACGGACTGGGCAAGCCCTTGGATGAGGGAGACGCCGCGCAAACCGCAGTCGTTGCGGAAGTCGTCCCACTGGCCCGGAGGCAGGAAGGTGGCGAAGGACTTGGCGCCGGCTGTGTCGATGAGGGCAAGGTTCGAGCCGAGTCGGCGCCATGCCTCGATGCCGGCTTCGACGGCGTGCTGGATGTCGATGCCGTGCTGGGCTGCCCGGATCTTCAAGTCCTGCTGCAGCACGGCGGGCAACTTGGAGACGACCTTCTCGCGGTCGCCAGGGGAAGGCGAAGTCATGCTGGACACTTTACTAACGTCCAAGATCAATGGAAGCACCGACACGTTAGCTCTTAGCTGTTTCCTGGTCCTGGTTACGTGTGGGCAGTCCCGGTCTTCTGTGGGCAGGCGCGGTTCAACCGGCGTGCGGTGCACCCCCGGTGCCCTCGAGCGTCCCGCTTGTCGGTGGGCGCTGCTGGTCAGGTGGCCCACGATGCCTACAGATATCTGGGCCCGAACATGAGCCGACGTCACGCGGCTCGGTATTACGCCGTAATAACCGGACGCCGGCTGTCCTGTGCCCTTGAAGTCTGTGAACCAAGGCGAACTAGGGACTGTTGCGAAAGTGCTGGTCACAGTCGGCAAGCGCATCTGACCCTGCCGTGATAGTTGTCAGTGCGGCCTCGTAGGCTCTCGGCGACCTGATTGAAGGGATTGCTGTGGAAGACCTGACGGGTATCGCAGCACTGGCCAAGGTCTTGCCTCCGGACCTGGGTGTGGACGAGGAGATCGACTGGTCGGCGGCCGAGGCACGATGGGGCACGCGGTTCCCGCGTGACTACATAGCCTTCATGTCGGTCTACGGCGCCGGCTCGTTCGATGAAGTTGGCATCCTGATGCCCTTGCCGAGGGAGTACATCCAGTGGGACCCCGGGACCTTCGAGGAGGAGACGGAGAACGCCCGCTACAAATGGGAGATGCTGGGCGGCCAGGAAGGCCTCGACATCGACCCGGACCATATCCTCGCCTGGGGCATCACCTCCGGCCCCGACATCCTGTGCTGGCTGACCACCGATCCCGACCCTGACCGGTGGCCTGTCCTGGTCTGCGGCCGTCACACCCGCGATGACTTCACCCTTTTCGCCTGCGGCATGGTCGAATTCCTCCACAAGCTACTCCTGGACGAGTACGACCCCTACCCACTCAGTATCGGCCTTCGCGACACCTCCCCGCGCTACGTGCACTGGCTCGAGGAACAACGACGCTGGAAGGCGGGGTTGGACCCCTACTCCGGTGAGCCACGACCAACTGACCAGTAGGGGCCATCGCGAGATCGCTGGTCACAGCCACTCGCTGATGGCTGCAACCAGCACCGTCGCTTCGTAGCGGACAGCCAGCTTGTCGTATCTCGTGGCCACGGCCCGATGCCTCTTAAGCCGGTTGATCCCGCACTCGACCGCGTGGCGCTCGCGGTAGTCGGTCTTGTCGAACTTCGGTGGCCGGCCACCGGCCGAGTCGCGCCTCTGGCGGTTGTGGATCTGGTCGGCCTTCTCTGGAATCGTGCAGGCAATGCCGCGCCTGCGCAGGTACTCGCGGTTCTCGCGAGAGCCGTAGGCCTTATCGGCTCGGACCTTGTCGGCCGGGTCCGTAGCCAGCCCGGACCAGGGTGAGACACCCGGATAGCCTCCAGAACTGGCTGGAATTGCGGGCTGTCGTACCGCTGGCCGGCGGTGATGAGCAGCGACAGCGGCTTCTGTCCGTGCTGAACGGCAAGGTGCAACTTGGTGGTCAGCACGCCCCGCGAACGTCCGAGGCCGTGGTCCTGGGGCTCGGTGTCGAAGCCACCGGGCGTCTCCTTCTGAAGTGCCCCCTTTTTCCGCGCCCCAGCCGCGTGCTGGTGGGCTTGGGCGATGGTGGAGTCCACACTGATCCCACGTGATCAGGCCCTGCGCGTCGGCTTCGGCCTGCAGTTGCTCGAAGATTCGCTTCCAGGTGCCGTCGCGCTGCCAGCGGCGGAACAGGGGGCTGCACATGAGAGGCATGAACATCGGGACGCACGCGGCGCTCGGGGCCGTGCTGACCTGCGCAACGCTGGGAACACTGTTGTCGGGATGCGGCATCTTCCTCAATCCCGCCCCGCCACCGCCCGGTCCGCCTCGGACCCTGTCGCCTGAGGAACTGATCGGAACCTGGCGGGACGAGGCGCACGGACGCCTCACCTTCGCCACGGACGGAAGCTTTACTGCCACTGACGTCTGCGGCGACTACCTGACGTCCGGGGACGACGACATCGTGCGTGACGCGGAGTCTCCCGCCATGACCGGAACAGGGACATGGGACATCTCCACCTGGACACATGCAGGAGATCCCGGGCCGGTCACGACCATTCGAATCGAGCTCACCAAATGGTTCGCCGATTACGAGGCGGGCGGGACAGCCGACTCTCCCAAGCTATGGGTCTACATGAGCCTGGACAACGCCGAGTACTGCATCCTGAGCAAACGACCTTGAGAGCGGTGCTCAGGTGGACGGGTACCTCCAGAGATGCCGCTCGTCGAGCGTGCCGAACCGCACGTTTGCGCTGTCAAGGTCCACAAGGATGGGCCAGCAATCCAGCAGCTGTTGCCTCTCATCGCGTGAGGCGAGGTAGCGAACGGAGTTGTAGGGGGCGATCAGGAGCCCGTTGCTCTCCCGTACCCGTTCTGCATCGATGGCAAGGGGCGGTTCGTCGTCGCTCTGGCTGCGCTCCAGAAATGAAACCGCGAGCCTCAGGGCTTCTGCTCGTTCCAACATGTGTCTCCCATACGTCAGCTGATCCGCGGGGCACCCTGGGATCTGTCAGGGCGATCATGTGCCGGGCCGGATGCTGCTCCGAGCATCGAACGGGGCTGACCGCGGAAGTTCCCGGCCTACGCTGGCAGGCAACCGTTCATCCGCTGTGGGTCATGACGACGAGGTGCCCGTTCTCGCGCCCGGTGCGGTCTGGGCGGTCGGCGCGGTCATCCTCAACCAGAACGGCGAAGCCTGCGCCCAGAAACGAAGTTCGGATCGCACACGATGCCTGCAGATATCTGGGCCTGAACGTGAGCCGACGTCACCCGGCTCGGTATTACGCCGTAATAACCGGAGTCGCCGGCGTCCTGGATCCGACCACTCCCCTGCGCTGCCGCCCAGTATTACGCCGTAATACTGCATCGCTGGTCCTCAATCAGGTCCTCAACGTCCTCAACGGGCTTGATTGTCAGCTTCGGCTCCAGGAACAGTCCCTGGTACTGCGGCTTCGGGCGCTGACCAGCGTTGTCACGGTCTAAGGCTTGCGGCTGGCAGGGGAGTTGAGGCATGACGGGCTCCGTTCGTTCGGACTGCGGGAGAGCAGATGGGTGGGGTCATGTGACATCGGGGACGCGGCGGCCAGGTTGGTTGGTGCCGCGGTGCTTGTAGGCAATGGCGCCCCGGATGCTCGCCAGCAACGGGTCGGGGCTCTCCTTGGCTGCGACTTCCTCGAGCTCCTGGCGGGCGACGGCGGCTTCGGTGAACGCCCCTTTGAGGTCGCGGGCCCTGGCGAGGATCTACCGCTTCAACGCCTCCACGACTCGGGGGTTGACGGCTCCTGGCATCTTCCGGAGGATCGCGGCGAGCGTGGTCTGTTAAACGGGGGATGCGGTGTCGCATGTCTTCACCGGAGTCGGGGTTGGCTGCGGGCGCTGCGCCGGGCCGGTTTGGACGTTCACGTAAATCCCCGGGGTCGCGGTCACGTTATTCCCCAGGGGCTGACCGTGTGAGGTTGTCTCCGACTGTGGTCAGCATTTGGCCGAGCAGGTGGAGTGCTCGTGCGCGTGTGGGTGCTCTGCGTGTGGTGCCCTTCCAGTAGGCGTCCGTGAGCGTCTCGACTGCGGTGAGGGTGTGGTGGTCGTCGCGAGCGGCCAGAACCAGGGCGAATCGTACGTAGTCGCCAATGTCAGTGCCCTGACGGTGCTGGTCGGCGAAGCCTTGAAGCCGTGGGGTCAGCGCGGGCAGCGTACGGTCCGTCGGGAAGACCACGGCGAGGCCGGCCAGTGCCAGTCGGACCGATGGGCACTCGACCGCCCATCGGGCCAGCAGGTCCGGAGTGCAGGACCGGACGGCTTCCCGGGCCCGGTCCTCACTGCCGGGATCGGCATGTGGCGGTGTGTCCGGCCAGCACCGCGCGAGGTGGCGGTCTGCGACGGTGGCGATGTGGAACAGCAAGACCACGGTCTGGAAGCGGTGCTGGGGAGGTATTCGGTCGTCGACGGCCAGGGCCGTGAGCAAGGCGACGCCGTCGGCGGTGTGCGGCTGGCAGGTGTCCTGGTGGAGGATCGCGTTGTAGAAGTCGCCGAGGAAGAAAATGTCGTTGGCCCAGTGCGGGTCCGCCGAGGGTTCGAACAGCATCGCCGCCTGCGGCGGTTGCGGGCCTGGCAGACGGTCAGCGATGACATCGCGGAAGGTCCGCCGGATCGGCGGGCCGAAGACTCGACCAGTCCGCCATGCTTCGCGAAGGTCGGTGCCGGCAGCGTCATCCGGCAGACGCTCGGGGATGGCGTGCGTGCTCATGATCGGTGCAGCTTACTGTTGCTGGTCAAGACCCGATCCACGCATGAGCAGGGGCTCGAACCGGGAACGACTGGACGGCTCCGCCTCCGGCTTTCCCATGAGGAGAGGTGATCGTGAGGGTGGCGAATTACGTGATGTCCAACCCGCCCGGCATGGGGAAATACTTGAACGTCGACAGTCGGATCACAGGTGCCGTCGCGACGGCACCGACTGGCAGGCCTGGATGGCGTGGATGACTTCGTGGTCGGCTTTGCCGTTGATCTGCCTGGCGAGCTGCTCGCCAAGGAGACGGAGTTGTGCGGCGTAGGCGGGGGAGCCACAAAGGGCGGACCGTGTGCCCAGCGAAGACGGATTCCCAGGCTGGCGTGAGGTCCATGGCGATCTTGTCGGGGCAGGTCACACCCATGCCCCCTGTCGTTCCTCGGCGCGGGCGGACTGCTTGACCGCGTAGGCGCACAGGCGGGCTCCATACAGATCGAGGGCGTCGTCGGCGTCCTCCGTGTAGTGGTCGGCTACCTCGGGCCAGTTGTTCCAGTCAGCGCGGGCAGCGCGACGGTCGTCGTCGGTACGGAGCCCGGCCGCGGCGGCCGCCAATTGTGCCCTCACGTGTTGCTGCTCAGTCCAGGCGCGCCATTCCGGGTTGGCCATGGGGTCGGCGGCATTGGTCAGGGCTTGCTCATGGGTGGCGAGTTCGGCTTCGTGCTGGGCCTGGTTGAGGAGCGCGGCGCGGATGTAATTGGCGGGCTGCTGAGGGCGCCAGCCGAGGCACATCCCGTTGAGCTCGGCGGCAATTTGGGTGCTGTCGAGTCCGCGGTCGAAGAACGGTCGCAGGACGTACGCGAGGCGGCGAAGCCTCTCTGTCTGCGTCCAGTTCACCAGGGCCCGTACGCGGTGGGTCTCCTGGATCTCTCGCGCTGCTTGCAGGGGTGTACGACGCTTGTGCCTGTTGGCGTTGTTGCTGGTCTGGTGGGGGAGTGATGCGGTTCGACGGCCCGCGTGCGGGGTGTAGTTAAAACCCCCCTCCATCTGAACCTGACTCTCTTCATCAGCTGAGGTAAGGGAAGGGGGCTCACAAGATCGTTCAGCCGGGTTGTCCACGGGGTCCGAAGAAGCGTTGTCCACAGGGGCGGTCGTGGTGCCCAGGGTGTGCGCGTCGGGCATCTGTCGGTAGTCGACGACGACTCGTGCGGTGTACCCGGTGCCGATGATGCGGTGGCCGAGGGCGTCGTCGTAGGCGGACGGGATGACCGCGGCGTAGATGGTGGCGGTGCCCGCGTACCCGCCCAGACCGAGGGCCCGGCGGATATTCGTACGGGTGCCGTGCTGAACCCAGGCGAGGGCGCCCAGCTCACGGAGGTAGGCGACGTGTCGCTTCACGGTGGCACGGGACGTGTCGAGTCGTGCCGCGGTCCTGTCAAGGCAGTACCGGGCATGACCGGTGTCGTAGTCCATGCGCGCCCCCAAGTCCCGTGCGACGGCGAGCGTGGTGGCGTTCGCCCGCGGGTGCAGGCCGGCTGAGATCAGCCATTCCACGGCGCGAAGCCACCGACGCGGGCCGCTCCGGCGCGATGCGGTGTGAGCGACCTCCTGCGCGGCACCGCGAACCAGGGTGACCTGTTTCGCACTGTGCTCGCGCGTACGTTCGAGTACGGCGTGCGGGGTGATCGTGTCGCCAGACGTTTGCTGGCGCGGGATGCCGCCGATGGTGGGTGACTTTTGCCGCGAATCGCCCATCCGGGCGCGCGGAAGCTGACAAGCGGGTGCGCCGTGCTGCACTATGTACCCGTCCTCATCTTTGTTGTGGACGTACGCGAAAACCCCGGTGGGGTCTTCGTAGTGGTTCCGTCAGAACCTGTAGGTCGCTCGAAGCCTCGGGCCCGGTCGCCAAACCGGATCTGAGAGTTCGGGCCTTAGCTCGGTCGCCAAACCGAGCCGTATGAAGTGGCCGCGCACGGTGCGCCAACACCAGCGGCCGGCGGTAGAGGAAGTGCCCCCGCCAAGGGGCCCAGGACCTCCCGCTCAGAACGTCGCTATGTCACCTGATCTCCCTCGCTGGGTGAGGTCTGTGCCGATGCGGTGCGCATGACCATGTAGCTGGTCGTCTCAGCGACAACTCGCATCGGGAACTGGGGAAGCGGGCCTTGAGCTGTTGCACGCGCAACTCGGCCTCGGGGGAGGGGCGTGGTGTCGGACGTCATCGTCCAGCCGTTGTTCTCCCAGCCCTCAACTCGGAAGGTCTTCTTGGTGCGGTACTCCAGCCATGCAGGGCAGCGCTCCGCGAGCGAGCCGCGGAACTTGCAGAGGTCCTCTGACGGTGACCTGCGGCTGTGCCGGTGAGCGGTCGCGTCGACGGTCAGGGCCGAGGACTGCTCGGCCGGGCTGCTCATCGCGTGGCGTGGGTAGTGGTGACAGGGCCAGTGCGGTGCGTCGCCGGTGTGATCTTCACGGCGGACTGCTGGGTCCCACTGTCTGATAGCCCGAGTGTCCGGGTACGCTTCGCCATAGAACTGGCACCTTCTTTGGAGAGTGTGGTGTCGGTCGGCCCCCGCACCAGATGCGGCAAACATCTGGAGTACTGCGGGGGCTTTCCTGTTGTCTTAGTGACCCCGTCCGGCCGATCCCAATTCTGAGTGGTCGTCTGGCGCCAGGCGCAGCCTATCGGTTGAACTCACCACTCGCCTACCTCCTGGGAAATCGTGTCGTTGATCGGACTTGTCATCAGATAGCCAGCTCATCCCAAGGTTGTCCGGGGCCCGTTCGTGTCCTCCAGAAATCCGTTGAAGGTGAGCGGCAAGGCTGGTGGGGGCGTTGTCACGTTGTCGAGGGTGTTGGCGCTTGGCGAGGCGTCGGGGCGTGCTGGAGTCGGGTTCCGGCTCCGCACTCAGGCCGTGGCGGGTGGGCCGGCGGTGCCGGTGATCTGCTCCCAGATCGCGAACAGGCTCCCGTGCTCCTGGCGCCTGCCCGGCAGGCATTGGTCCACAGCGGCCTTGCTGGGCAGCGGGCCGAGGAGCGCGTTTCCGCGGGTGCGGCTGGTGGTGCTGGCCGAGTGCGGCACGCATGTAGTCTTCGCCGCGGCCATCGGGGCGCGCACGGTGGCCGAGACGCAGCTCGCCGACAGCGTGCTGCCGAGCCTTGAGGTGAAAGGGGTGCTGGATGAGATCAAGGTCCACCAGCGCGGCTCGAACGTCGACGAGATCGACGAACTCGTGCTCAAGACCTACCCGGTGATCTTCGGCGCGGGGATGCCGATGTTCAGCGGCGAGGCGTACGCCATGAAGGATTTCGCCCTGGAGGAGAGCCGCTCCTTCAAGAACGGTGTGATCGTCCGCCGCTACCTCAGGAACCGTTAGCGCGGCCCGGCCCGTAGGTTGGGCCCATGATCGAGCTGCTGCACATCACCGAGCGCGCCCTGTGGGAGAGCGCCCAGGCCTCCGGCACGTACGAGATGTCGACCCGGGGCAAGACGCTCCCGGAGGTCGGGTTCATCCACCTCTCCTTCCCGCACCAGCTGCGCGCCGTCGCCGAACTGCTCTACGGCACGGAGCCGGCGCCCGGTGAGCTGGTCGTGCTCGTCGTCGATGCGGACCGGCTCGCGGCGCCGGTGCGGGTGGAGCCGGTGGGGCCGCGCGGGGAGGAGTTCCCGCATCTGTACGGGCCATTGCCGGTGGGCGCGGTGCGGGAGGTGCGGGACTGGCCACGCCCCGAGAACCGCAGCCACAAGGAGCGGATGCTCGCCGGTGACCTCTACCTCGCGGACGATCCGGAGCTGGAGGCGGATGCGTTGCGCGCCGCCGACCTCGGCGAGCGGTACAACGCGGTCAGCGTCACCGACCTGCCCGCCCGCCACGCCCTGCTGCGCGAACTGATCGGCGAGGTCGGCGAGGACGTCGTCGTGCGGCCGCCGCTCCACGTCGACTACGGGCGGTACATCAGCATCGGCGCGCGGACGTTCGTGAACTGCGGCGCCGTGATGCTGGACGTCGCGCCCATCCGCATCGGTGAGGACGTGCAGATCGGGCCGAACGTCCAGCTGCTCACGCCGACCCACCCGCTGGACCCCGAGCAGCGCCGCGCCAAATGGGAGGCGGCGCGGCCCATCACCATCGGCGACAACGTGTGGCTGGGCGGCGGAGTCATCGTCTGCCCCGGCGTCACCATCGGTGCGAACACCGTGGTCGGTGCGGGGTCCGTCGTCACCCGCGACCTGCCGCCGGACGTGATCGCCGTCGGCAACCCGGCGCGCGTGCTCCGCGCCCTCGACGAGCCGAAGGACCGCCCGAGCCCGCCGCCGGTCTACAAGCGGGTCGAGGAGAGCGGCGAACTCGCCCGAGAGGCAGGAAACCAGTGATGTCGCAGCAGGCAAGGCGCAGGCAGAACCCTGAGATCGACTTCGCGCCGGTCCGAAACGGGATGGACTACCTGCTCAGCGCCGTCAGCCATCTCACAGAGGGGGAGACTCCACCGGGGGACTGTGACCTGAAGTACGCGGTCCTGCATATGCACGCTGCAGCCGAATTGCTACTCAAGGCCCGACTCGTGCGGGAGCACTGGAGCCTCGTCTTCGCCGATCCTGCTGGCGCCACCCAAGAGGATTACCAGGCTGGCCGCTTCAGCAGCGCGACGGTGAACGGGACGATCACTGTCTACCGTCCTGTCGGGGCTGCGACGCTGTTCCGGATGACGCGGTCGCTGATGCGCAAAGCGGCCTTCACCTCGTCGTGCAGATCGGCGGGGAATGCGCCCGCGCCGAGCGCGCAGGCACGGAGGATGTCACGACAGTCCTGCTCCTCCCGATCGGTCGCGAGGGTGGTCAACAAGGGGTGCGCAAGGATCTCCCGGGCGGCGTACCCGTCGGTCGTCTCTTTCGCCCGGCGGTGAAGCTCCGAGACCACCCGGCGCGTGGCCGGGTCATCGGGGGAGGCGACCACGTCCAGCACCGTGAGACCGAGCCGGGTATTGAAGACGGTCATGCCCTGCTCGTCCGCGCGGACGAGGTAGGTGGCCGCCAGGCCCTGCAGGTGGTGGTGGAACGGTCGGCTGGCGGCCCGGCGGCACAGGACGGTCAGGCAGCACGTGACGGCGTCCTCCCACGGCTCCCCGGGCTCCGTGTGGGCCAGGAGTTCCTCGGCGGCGGGGGTGTCACCTGCGGTGAGAGCGGCGAGGACGGCGACCTGGCGGCCGTCGAACATTCTGTGCCCGACGCCGCGGTGTTTCTCGATGTGGGCGAGCGCTTCGGCCCAACGGCCGGCAGTCGTCAGGGTTCGTGTCCCGTCGGCGAGGAGGACCCGCCACAACCAGGCGCGGACCTCTTGGCGGTCCTCGGTACTCGCGGTGAGGTCGGCCGGTACGGCGATGCCCTCGAACTGGGCGGCGGCTCCGGTGCTGACGGCGTCGTACAGGGCGAGTAGGCGTTGGCGGCCGTCGTCGGCGTGTCCGGCGCGGATCTGGAGGCGCGCGAGGTTGACG
This sequence comes from Streptomyces sp. NPDC056231, assembly GCF_048270745.1. NCBI lineage: Bacteria > Bacillati > Actinomycetota > Actinomycetes > Kitasatosporales > Streptomycetaceae > Streptomyces > Streptomyces sp. NPDC056231. Next base: position 87,627 of record NZ_JBLVKW010000027.1, read on the forward strand.
ACCGGTTCGAGGGCCCGGATTGCGGTCATACCCGGCAGGGGGCAGGCGTGGAGGTAGGCGGCGGCGTGCTGATGGCACATCTCGCGGGCCAGCTCGGGCACGTTGAGGTCGGAGGCGACGAGGGCGGCCTGGTTGTAGACCGCGGAGGCCAGGCCCTGGTCTGCCTTGTCGGCGGCGTTGTCAGCCAGTTCAGTGAGAGCGTGCACGCGCGTGGGCAGCGGCAGGCAGGCGGGCCGGAAGCGTGCGACGAGCGGGAAGCGCTGGGCTATGGGTCCGTGCGAGTCCATGGTTTCCCCCGGGGGCGAGAGTAGAGAGGTGCGGAAACGTGGGTGCCCGCCGGTGTGTGGCCGACGGGCACCGACCGTTGGGGTGGGGTGTCACTGCCAGTCGACGATGATCCGGTTCAGGGGGTTGTCGATGACGAACCGGCCGGGGCGCTCCTCGACGGCGGGGGCGTCGAGAGATTGCAGTTCGAAGGTGGCTTCCCGTCCGCGGTACTCGCGGTCCCAGGTGCGGATGGCGTCGGCGACCTTCGCGGCCAGTTCGTCGCTGCCGGGGCCGTGGCCGATGACGCCGAACTCCCAGAGCTTGCCGCCCTCGGGCGTCTTCTGGTCGGACAGGCGGCGGGCGAGGTAGGTGATGGCGCCCTTGTCGACGGCTGCGGTTGATGAGGGGTAGGGGTCCTCGGTCAGCAGGGTGCCCTTGGCGGCCTGCGGGAAGTGCATACGGACCAGGCCGGACGGCATGGTGCAGGAGACGAACAGCTCCATCCACTCCGGCGACTCCATGGCGCGGACCATCATGCCGGTCCACTCCTCGGTGCGCGGCTGCTCCAGCACTCCGGCCAGGGCGTCGGCGTCGATGTTCTGTGCCGCCGGTGCGTGGAGCCGTACGGTGCCGTCCGTGCTGAGCGGGATGTCGCGGCGGTCGTCGTCGGCGATGCCTCGGCGCAGTGGCATGAAGGTGTTCATTTCGCTGCCGAGGGACACCCACCGGCCGTCGTGCTGCTCGTAGGCGATGGAGCGGGAGACGCTGCCCTTGAGCCGCTGTGGGGCCACGAGCCGGCCGCCGGGGGCGAGCTGCTCGAGCCAGGCGTGGGGGATGCCGTACGCGCCGACGGCGGCGATGATCCGGTCGTACGGAGCCCCCTCGGCGTGCCCGAGGGCGCCGTCACGGGTGACCGCCTCCACGTTGGTGAAACCGGCCGCGGCAAGGTGCGCGCGGGCTCCCTCGACCAGGTCGTCGTCGACGTCGATGGTCGTGACGTGGCCGCTCTCGCCGACGAGGTGGGCGATCAGAGCAGCGTTGTACCCGGTACCGGCACCGAGTTCGAGAATCCGCTCGCCCGGCTGGGCTTCGAGCTGGTCCAGCATGAGGGCGACAATGCCCGGCTGGGAGGCGCAGGAGATCGACGAGCCGTCAGCGTCGTGCTTGACGTCCACCACGTTGTTGGCATAGGCGGCCTCGAGCGTTGCGCCGGGCACGAAGAGGTGCCGGGGCACGGTGCGCAGGGCGGCCTCGACGGCGGGGGTGCGGGCCTGCCCGTTGGCCTTGACCTGGTCCACCAGGGCGTTGCGGAGCCGTGTGGCCGCGGCCTCGGAAGTGGTGAGGGTATCGGTGTTCACTGCGCTGACGCTATCGACTGTGGGCGGCGTTCCGGCTGATGAAGGGGTGTTTTCACTCGATCCCATGACTGCCTCTTTCGCGATGTGTGACAGGGCGTGCTGCTCCTCTGGAGAGAGGCCGGCACGGTTGGCGTGGAAGAGAATGTGGTGCGCGAGAACGGCGCGGAGTCCGCGGGTGATTCCTCCACCCGTGGCGAGGTCGGCAAGGGCCGCGCCGGTCCGCTCGAAGGCGGCCACCCATGGGGTATGTCCGGCGAGCGGACCCCCGGGGCGGCACAGAGTCGGGGTACTGGCGGTCATCAGCGTGCGCATCGCAGGGACCAGAGCGGAGGTCCTCTCCGGGGGGATCGGTCCGACGGCCGGGCGCAGGGCGGCGTACTTCGCCCAGACGTCACCCTGCTCGAACCAGTCCAGACCGGCGGCCCGCATCATCGCGCTCGCCAGGAGAACAGCAGTCTCCCGGCGACCGAGGCGCCCCGGGCCGGGCAGGTAGGTGAGCAGGTGACGGCTGTCGGCGTGAAACAGCTCGTGCGCCGTTTCCATGGCGTACCGGCCACCGAAGGCGACCGTCTCGGGCTCGTAGATGCCAGGCAGCCAGGAGCGGACGGTTCCGTCGCCGACGAGCTCGTCCAGGAGCCGCTCGACGAGTGGGGACGGTTCGTGCGCCTGGTAGCGGAGCGGCCAGGGCTGCTTGTTCATAAACCACCAGCCGGTGATCTGCCCGGCTTCCTTGGCTGCGAACAGCGCGGGGCCGAGACGTTCGGTAATGGAGCGCTGGGCGCTCTCGCGGTCGGCGAAGACGACGTTGTGCTGGTGCCAGTCCGGGGGCATGACGGTCCTTCGATCGGCGGTGGTCAGGCAATGAGGAGGCAGGCGTCCCATGCGGTGCGGGGCGGCGTAATGGTGGCGGGCGCCAGGAGTGCCAGGGCGATGCCCGCGACGCCGTCGAGGAACCCTGGTCCGGCTTCGTTCGCCACGATGGCCGCGGCGGGTGCCGGGTCGGTGCCGGGTGGGCAGATCGTGGCGAGGAGCGCCGGGATGACGGCCTGGAGCTGTCCGACGGTTGAGGGGTGTGCGTCGTCGGCGGTCCGGGCGGCGATGTGGGCGAGGCCGGCGAATCCGTGGCACAGGCCGTTGTCCGTGGTGGCCTTGAGCTGTGCGGAGTCGGTGAGGGCGGCTACGAGCGCGTTCTCCGCGTCGATGCGACGGGTGGTGTCGCCCAGGGCGAGGGCGGCGAGCTGCTGAGCGCGGGCCAGGCCTGCGGTGCCGTAGCACCACGACGGTCGCCGCGGCGTGGACGGGGCGAGTCTGCCGTCGCGAAGTTCGGCCCGGGTGACCCAGTACGGCCAGGCCGGGCCGTGGCCGCTCTCCTCCTGCCAGCGGTCGAGCCACGCAAGGATGGTGCGCATCGCGTCGTGGTGTCCGTCGACGACGGTGTCGTGCCGGGCGGCGAGGGCCAGAAAGGCGAGGACGCCGCCGATGCCGTGTGACATGCCCGAGTTGGCGTGCCCGTCGGGGAACCGGTCAGTGTCCGGCCGGCCCGTGGGTGCCGTCAGGGTCCACCAGCCCGGCAGGGTCTCGCCGTCGTGGGTGATCGGCTCGGTGAGGCGTACGCAGTAGTCGAGGACCGTGCGTACCGCGGCGCTGTCCGGGTTGCGGCGCAGGAGGTAGGCGCCGTAGCCGGACAGACCCCGGATCGTGTCGAACTCTGCGATCTCGGGGAGTTGTCCCGCGTCAAGGCGACGGTGCGCGGCCGTAAGGCGCCGCAGGACGTCCCGGGCGATCTGTTCATCCAACGTGCTGAGGGCGCGCTCGTAGGAGCCGGGCAGGTGGTCGGCGGCGCAGGCGAGGACCTGGGCGAGGGCGGGCGCCCCGTAGAAAGGGTGGCTGTCGGCCCCGCTGGTGAACGGCTGCCGGGCAGCGGCGGCGAGCCAGTCGTGGGCGCGCTGCCACGGCGCGAGTCCGGCCGCGGCACGCTCGATGTGCAGCAGCGCAATTCCCGGAAGTCCGTAGGCGATGTGCTGCCGGTCCTCGGCCGCAGTGCGGGGGCCCAGCGGGGCGGTGTCGGGGTCGGCCAGGAGGTCGGCCAGGGCGGTGGATAGCTCGGCAGCGAGAGCGGTCACGGGTGTGTCTCCTTTCTCTTCTCGGTGCGGCCGGTCCAGGCCAGGGCGGCGGCCCGCGCGAGGTAGAGGCACACCTCCTCCTCGGGGAAGTTCACGGCGACGTGCCGCACGAAATGCGTGTGCAGCAGCGAGGTAAGGACGTCGTCGATCGCGATGCCGTCGGTCTCCGGGCCGGGCAGGTGCGGCCGGTACGCGGCGAGCGCGACGTCGCGGGCGGCCCAGCCGGTGACGATGGCCGCACCGCCCGGCTCGGCGTGCAGCGCCGCCCAGCCGTCAGTGGGGTCGGCGAGCCGTACGGCGTCGGTGAACTGCCCGCGGGGGACCGGCTTCGGGGCTGCGGCCGGAACGTGGTCGATCAGCCACCGCGTACCGGCCTCGACGCTGCCGAGGAACGCACTGGTGATTGCAACGGTGTGCGCGACGACCAGCACACGCTGATGTGGGCGCCGCGGCTCGCGGAGCTGGGCGAGTACGGCGCGCGAGTCTGCCCGAAACACGTCCTCGGCGGCCTCCCACGCGCCACCGGAGCCCCACCGGCCCATCTCGCGGTAGGACGTGGGGAACCGCAGGTCCGACACCAGCCCGGCCGTGCGTAGTTCTTCCGCCCATGCGGCGACCTTCCCGGCGGTCTCGGCGAACGCGCCGGGGCCGGGCAGAGCGATGCGCAGACGGAGGTGCTGCTCGGGGTCGCGGAAGCGGATGTACCACCACGGCGGTGCGCCAAGGCGTTCGAGGAGGCCTGGTAGGTGCTGCGCCAGGAGGGTGTCCTGTCGGCGCAGGTCGCCGTACACCGCGGCAAGCAGCACCGAGGAGGCTGCGGGCGTCTGCATCTGCGCCGAGGAGAGCGTACGGGCCACGGTAGGTGCCGGCAGCGGCGGCCACCCCGGGGTCCGGGTCGCCTTGAGCGGCAGAACGACCTCGTGGGCGCGGCCGTCGCACCAGCCGTACGCCTCCGGGGCCGGTGCTTCGTGAAGGACTGCCGTACTCACACGGTCGAGGTGCTGACGCAGCAGCGTTCGGTGGCCGGCCTGGTCAAGGTCGAGGAAGAGATGGCGATCGGCCTCAACGAGGAAGACGCGCCGCGGTGCCCGCCGCCGTGCCCGCCAGTCCTCCAGGGCGGCGTCCCAGTCCGCCGCAGGGCGATCAATCCGGGGGAGATCTGCCGCGACCAGGCGCCAGCGTGCGGGGGCGAGGACCGTGCGGCCGTACCTGAGCCGGGGCAGGTACGGCATCGCCGCGGCGGCGCCCCAGTCGAAGAGGGTGACCTGGGCGCACTGGGCGCGGGACAGCTCGGTGAGGAACCGCACCATGGGCGGAGTGTGGTCCTGGAGGTTCAGTGCGTGCATCCCTACTGGCTCGACTCGGTGGCCGAGTGCGGGAGCGGTCAGGTACATGCGGCGGCCGTCGCAGGCCACCGCCAGGTCCTCGGGCGTGATTACCTGGTCGGCCGGAGCACGGTGTTCCTCAACGCTGAGCAGGGTGGGCAGAACCTGCGGGGTACGGGTGACGTGAGCGCTCTCGGGCAGCAAGGGCGGGAACGAGAGCTGCACCGGGACGGTGCCGGCGTCTGCGGCCGGCAGGTCGGACAGCTCCGCCGCCAGGGCCGCGCGGTCGTCGGGGGCCAACACGCTCAGGAAACGGCCGGAGGAAACTCCGGCGCCGCGCGAGACGCTGACGACCTCCAGCCGGAACCGGCCGCGCTCCAAATCCTCCGCACTGGCCGCGTACACCCGCACGCCGATCTCCAGGTGTGGCGGGACGCGGGGGCTCTCGGGTCCGACGTCCAGGTCCGCAAGCAGCTCGTCAGTGAGGACAACTTCGTCGCGGCCATCGAGTACCGCACTCTGCGCGATGCGCACCAGGGCGTCGTCCCGGGTGGAGAGCTGAGGTCGGCGCGGGCCTGCCGGGGCACCGGGGTACCCGTCCGGGAAGCCGGTGCCGCTATCCGCGACGACCTGCCCGATCGGCACCATCGTGCCGATGCCGTAACGCTCGTAGAACTTTTGGTGGTAGGCGCCCCAAGCGGCGGTGCCATACGGGCGGGCGCACACCCGTGTGAGGGCCCAGGCGGCGCGTTCGGCCTCGCGGGCGACCGCTTCCGGCAGGGCGAGGCGGGCGTCCAGGCGCAGGTCCAGCGCGAGAGGGTGACGGCGCAGGCCCGGCACTAGGGTCTTCATCCGCTGGGCTACCTGCTTCCGTGCGGCAGGGGTCTCGCATGGAGTCAGGTCAGCGTGGATCGCGTGCAGTTCTCGTACCGTGTCCGCGACGGCGCCGATGGCTCCGGCATCAGCGGCGTCGAGCTGATCAAGGAGATATGCGAGGGGGTCGGTCTCGGTGCTGGGCGCCTGCAGTTCGGTGAGCAGTACGCGGCGCCGGATCAGCCCCTCGACGAGTTGCCGCACCCGCCCCGGCGCGGTCCCGGGAAACTCTGCGGTCAGCTTGTCGGCGAGTGCATCGACTTGAATCGGTGTCCGGCTCCCCGTGAGGACTGTCCGTACGGGATCGGTCAGGGCCAGGGACGCCTCGACGGCGCGTGGCCCGTCCTCACGGCTGTCTGCCTGGAACGGCACGATGAGCCGGTCCCCGCGGACGCTGATTGTGTTGTTGACGAGGACGGTCAATCGGTCGAGCAGAGCAGGGCAGGTCTCCAGCCGCTGAACGATGCTGGCCAGCCACTCGGCTCCGGCGCGGGCGATAACGGTGTGCCGGGTGCCCCACTCCGCCCCCGCGCGGGGGCCGACCGTCGCCGTGGCGATACCGGCAAACAGACCGAAAGGAGTCGGTCGGTGCTGGGCCCGCTGGAGGTAGCGGGCAATGGAGAGGGCGGCGCGCCGCACGTCGCGCGCGGGGGGCTCCTCGGCGGCGCACAGGGCCTCGACTTGCGCGGCCAGCGCCGGCGCGGCGTGTTCGAGCGCTTCGGCGTTTTCGCCGACGGCCCAGATCTCGCGCAGCCACCTCATGCGGTCCCCCGTAGATGCGGGGGAGCGGCCATCGAGATCCGGCGTCGCGGGGCCGGTGAAGGCGGGGCACGCAACGGCGCGCACGAGAGCGGTTGTGCTGGTTCGGAACGTTGTGGTCGAAGCGGCCACCAGTGACCTCCGAGTGGGATAAGGGGGAGGGCGGTCGGTGCCGCTGCGCCAC
>NZ_JBLVKW010000027.1:94525-99203 GCF_048270745.1 Streptomyces sp. NPDC056231
GGGCGCCGCCGTGTGGTGGTGGTGTGGTGCCGGTTTGTGGTGTGCGAGCCCCCCCCCGCGCTCCAGGGCGGTGCGGGGGGGGGGGGGGGGGCGCGGGGCCGGCCCCGCCGGGCCCCCCCCCCCCCGACCTGGAGGCACGTCGTCGTTGGGTCAGGCGACGTTGGTGGTGCAGGCGCCACAGGTGGTGCCGCAGTTGTCGTTGGTGAGGTTGGTCAGGCTGGCGCCGTCGGCCACCTCCACGAGGGAGACGTCGAGGTCGAACCCGTCCGACGAGACGGCGGCGGGGGCCTGCCCAGTGGTGCTCGGCATGACGATGCTTGCCATGAATCTCAACTCCAGTTCACTGTTGCTGGATTGGTATGGGACGTGCACGCCAGGGCGTCATCGGCGGAGCGTAGCCACGGGGCTACTTCCGCAGGCGAGTTCCTGGCCATCCCGGCTCGCCTGGCCGATGGGCCTGAGCAAGCTGGGAAGTCTGGGAGGGGGCGGCCGTTCTGCTGCGATCAGAAGGGTTTGACGGACGCCGCAATCACGATCAGCGCGACGGCGATTACACACGTGGCCGCGGCCAACCAAATGTCACGTTTGATGCTGCGCCGCCTATCTGGTCGGACGGATGCTCTTTCCGAGGTGGAGACCCTGCGGCCGGGACCGGATCCGCCCCAGCCGCAGGGATTTGGTCCGTGCCCGGCCGCGTGCGAGGAGGACAGCACGCGGCCGGGCACGGGGTCTTAGGTGGCGATGCCGAGCCGGGCCGCGAGCTCGGCGTGCGGTGTGGGCTCGGGCCGAAAATGCGCCAGGGCGTCGCGGAGCGGCCTCGTCGGGACGAGCCGGTCGCTTGCCGACGGCCGGAACCAGTACGGGCCCGGTGGGACTCGCCGGTTCAGGGACGGCAGTGTGATCGTGTGGGGCGCGCCCAGGCACACGGCGTGGCTGTGCGGCTCCCACAGGGCGCTGGACCCGGGCGGGACCAGCCAGTACAACCAACCGCGCTCGGGGTCCTCGATCACGGGGCCGCATCTGCCCTGGACCTGGTCCATCACGGCCACAGTGGCCCGTGCCTGCAGGCCGGAGCTGGTGATGACGACATCGAAGAGGTTGCGCCCCAGGCGTACGCGGGTGTCGGTCCGGGCCTCGACTGCCATGAGGGTGCGGATCACTTCGGCGAGGTCTGCCATGTCGGCGGCCGGCTCTTGGGCTGCGCCGGAGGAATCGACCAGGTGCTGCATTTTGGCGCCGGTTGGCATGGCTGCGGTGGTCACTGGTCAACCTCCTGCCCGGGGCGCAGGGCAGCGCGGACGGTCTTGCCGTCGAACTTGGGGCTGACGAACCAGGTGAGGGCCGCACCCTGTCGCGTGATATCCCAGAGACCGCGCCCCAGTTCGCCAGCGATGGCCTTGCCGAACTCGGGGAACATGGGTGTGGGGTCCGTGACGTCGATGAGCAGCTCATGGGCCTCAGTGATGCTGAGGCAGGCGCCGAATTGCTGCCCGTTCCTTCCGGGGGTGAGTGCGTGCTGCATGGCGTTGTCGATGAGGACGTGCAGCACGTCGATCGCGAGGTGCTGGTTACCGGGCCAGCTCAGCACGGTGAGCAGGGTTCGCGCCTGGATGCGGGCTAAGCCCGCGGCGCTGGGATCCGTCGGGAGGTCCAGGGGGATCTCACGCAGGACCGGCGCGGTCACCGCGGCGGGTTGCATGTCGGAGGGTCCTTTGGTCAGGGGGAGAGTGCACCAGGTCGTTGTGCCGTCCCCGCTGACGCCCCAGGCCTCGGCGAGCGATTCGACGAGGAGCAGCCCGCGGCCGGTCTCGTCGTCGGGGCCGGCGCAGCGCGGCACGGGGTGGAGAGGTGAGCCGTCATTCACCTCGATTACGAGGTAGTCGTCCTGGAGGTAGATGCGGACACCGACGTCCGGGCCGCAGGCGTGACGGAGGGCGTTGGTCGCCAGCTCGGTGAGCAGCAGTTCCGCGGTCTCGATCAGGTTGGGACGGCCCCAGTGGGTGAGGCTTGCGCGGACGATGCGGCGAAGTCGCTGCGGCCAGGCGGCGTCTGCTTCCGAGAGGCCGCCTCCATCAGGATCGGGGCGACGTTCGATGGACATCGCAAGGGCAGGCCGGGCGCCTGTATGGCTTCTCAGTTCATCGGCGGTGACAGGAACGCTTCGACAGGTGCGCTCCCGGCCCGCAAGGTGCGTCGTCATGGTCGGCTCCATGTCGAAATGGCCAGTGACGACATGGTGGGCCCATAACTAGGCCCCAACTGGCCTCAGTTGAGGCTAGTTGGGGCCAAAGGTTGACGGACGGTCAGGCTTGCGAGGTCAGCCAGCTCCCGTACGAAAGGAAACTGTCGGGAAGGCGACGGTGTGCAGCTTCCAGACTGGCGTACGTGTCCCTCACCAAAGGGTGGTACTTCGCCTGTTGCGGAGCGGTCTTGCGCGCCTGGAGCAGGCTGGCGAACGAGGCCTCGAGCCGTCCCGTCCACATCTGCGCGCGGGCCACCTCAGCCCAGTGGTGGCTTGTCCGGGACTTCGGCCAGCCAGCGGGGATGGCGAGCGTGTCCGCCGTCTCGACGGCCTTGTCGTACTTGTCGAGTTCAGCGAGGACGGACACCCGATGCACGCTGACATTGGTTCCGCCGAACGCCATCCACAGAACCTTCGGTGACTCGCCGGTGCGGGCTGCGATGTTCTCGGCCTCGGCGAGGTGCCCCATGGCCTGTTCCTCGTTGTGAGCTCGGCCGGCCATCACGGAGCCGCCGAGGTGGAGCTGCCCAGTTACGACGTCCCGTTCCCGCGAATCATCTGCCTGGCCGATGGTCCGCAAGCCCAGGTCGACGAGCCGCTGTCCGGTCCGGTACTTCCCTTCGCGCAGGTACGTCAGGGCGCGGAAATACTGGTATGCGCCTCCGAAGACCGCGCTGCTAGCGCGCTGAGCGGCCCAGTCCAACCGCGCGAGCGAGAGCTGCGCCAGGTCCGCGTATCCCAGCTTTGTCGCCACATCGTACGACGTGCGGTAGAGCGAGGCGAGGATGAGCCATCCGTCAGTGCTGCCCTGTACGTGCGCTGCTGTGGTCGTCTCCTCGATCAGGCCGGCGACCTCGCTGGCTGCCCGCTTGATCTCTCCGGCGCGGACGGCCGCGCACAGGCTCTCGGAGTCCTCCCGCAGGTTCCGGAGCGGACGCGCCGAGATGTCCGGGTCGGCGCCCAGGTCGTAGACGTCCAGCGCCTCCCGGATCGGAGCTATCAGCACGTCCAGTTCGTCGGCGCGCAGTTCGGCCTTGTACGGCTGCCCGATGATGGTGGAGACCTCCACCCGCATGGCGCGGGCGAAGCAGGCGACGGCGTGCGGGGTGGCCGCTAGCCTGCCTTGCTCGATCTTGGTCAGCGTGTTGTACGGGACTCCGGAGAGGTCGGCCAGGGCCTGTTGAGTGAGGTGGCGTTCGCGTCGAAGGCGCGCGACTCGCACACCGGTGTGGTCTTGAGGCAGAGCGTGCATACTTATCTCCTGTTCTGCTTCGACACCAGAACGGTACCCCTCGATCGGCTTCGCGGGGGCACTGACGAGCCCCGCTCCATTCGGAGCGGGGCTCTTCATTGATGCACCGTCACCCCGTGTTTGACCGCGACGGGTTGTGCACGGGCACCTTGTCGAACGGGCGCACGTAGACCTTGCGGGGGATGGTCGAGCCCTTGGCCCACCGGCCGGCTTCCTCGAGTTCCTGATCGGTGGCGCCTGCCTCGGCAAGGTCGGTGGCGCCTTCCGCGCGCAGGCCGTGGGAGGTAACAGGTCGGCTGTCGCTCACCAGTCCGGACGCGGCGAACCAGTGCTTCACCCGCTCGTTGACGACGTGCCCCCGAAGGTGCGCACCCCGCGTCGTGGCCGTCTTCGCCCGGGTCTCCTCCGTTGCGGGCAATCCGTTCTTGAGGAGATGCCGGAAGACGGGCCCCGCCGTGACGCCCACACTGGCGAGGTACCCCAACCAGGCGCGCATCCGCCGGACAAGCTGGAGGTCCGGCCGATCCTTGAGGATGATCGTCTGCACCTCACCCTTGTGAGTCTTGTCCTCGGCGAGCCACACGAAGATGCGATCGTCCATGTCCTTCAGGTCCTCGATCATGACGTCAGCGTCCTCGATACTGCGGCCAAGGAACCGGTACAGCAACGCCCGGTTGCTTGACTTGCCAGGGATGTCATGCATCCGCCGGCGGGGGTGGATGCGGAGCCCGGCGGTGTGCGCACGATGAGCAAGGCCCTCGCCACGTGGTCCGAAGCCCCTGCGGACGGAGTCGCCGGTAAGCGCCGACGAGGTAGCCGTCGGGCGGCCCGGTTCAGGAGGCGAGGTGGCAGGATGACGCGGTGTCCGACTCTCTGCATGAACTGTGGCTGCGCGGCATCGCCTTCAATCCGGCAGCGCCCTCCGACGTACTGATACGCCTGGTGGATCGAGCGGCCGGTGAGGCCGGCCTGCTGATGTGCGCGGGTCGTGACCTGCCTGACGCCGTCATCGACACAGCCCTCCGCCATCCGCTCGGGGAGATCCGCCGCGCACTCGCCGTTAACCAGCACGTCGACCCCTCACGCCTCGCCCCCTTGGCGACGGACCCGTCGGGGGTCGTCCGCGGGTGGCTCGCCCGCGGCTCACGTTCTTACTCCCGACGGGTCCGACCGCTGCCGGACGA
>NZ_JBLVKW010000028.1:0-87014 GCF_048270745.1 Streptomyces sp. NPDC056231
CCCAACAACATCAACAACGTCCGCCTGAAACTCAAGAGGCTGGCCAAGCGCGGAATCCTGACCGAAACCGAGCAGGGCTTGTTCACCCAGCCGCGGCCATAGCCACCCAGCGAGCCGCGACCAGTCCGCCTGAATCGCCGAAACAGACATCAGCTCACGTACCGCCCTCTGAGGAGGGCCAGGTCCTCGGCAAGGCGCAGGACCCGGCCGTTGAACTCGTGGTCGTCCGGCTTACTTCTCGGGCAGGCTGCTGGCCACGGGCCACGTCAGTGGCCGCGTGCACAGCCGGTCGGCGGCGCGGTGGGTAAGACCCGCCTCGTGCTCGTCGGCTGGCTGGGGGTGCGCTACCGATGGAGCATAAGGGGTATATGGGTGTGCGACGTGTGTGGGATCACTTCCGGGAGCATCCAGCCGGTGGTGGGCTGGTGGCGGTCCCGTTTGTGCTGATTGTGACGATCGCCGCGCTGGATATCTACACCGGGCGCGATGTCCATCTGGGCCCACTGCTCGTCATCGCGCCCGCTCTGACCGCCTCCCTCGCCGGGCCACGGCTCACTGCTCTCGCCGGGGTCCTGGCAGTGGCGGCCCAGGTGTTCATCGCTGTCTTCCTCGGCGAACTGGCCACGACCAACCACTTGGCGCAGATCACCGCGCTGACCGTGCTCTCCGCCCTGGTGTTTTGCATACGGTTTGTGCGGGAGCGGCGCGACCGGGCGCTGAGCCGGGCACGCTCTGTGGCGGAGGCGGCTCAGCGGGTTCTGCTGCGGCCTCCACCACGCCGGATCGGGCCGTTGCGGGTGGCATGGCTGTATATGTCGGCGGAGGACGAGGCCGAGATCGGGGGTGATCTGTTTGCGTTCGCCCGCGCCGCGCATGCCGCGACGCGGGTGGTCATCGGCGATGTCCGGGGCCATGGGCTGGCCGCCATCGGTGAGGCCTCGCTGGTGCTGGGGGCATTCCGTGAGGGCGCTCACCGGTATGCCACTCTCCCCGGGTTGGTCACAGCACTCGAAGACAGCGTCTCCCGGAACCTGGAGGACGTGACGGACACCGAGCACGACCCCGGCGAGCACTTCATCACCTGCCTCGTCCTGGAGATCCCCGACGACGGCCTGCCGGCCGCCGAGATGATCAACTGCGGACATCCCCCGCCTCTGCTGGTGCACGATCAGCGGGTCACGGTCCTGCACGCCCGACAGCCCCTGCCTCCGCTGGGCGTGTGCGAACGACCGATCGAGGACAACCGCATCGACCCGTTCACCTTCAAAGGCGGTGACATGCTCGTCCTCTACACCGACGGTGTCATCGAAGCCCGCTCGCCGTCCCGAGCGTTCTACCCGCTCGCCGAACGAGTCGCCTCCTTCCCCGCCACCAACCCCGACACCCTGCTGCACCACATCCACCGCGATCTGCTCGCCCACGTCCGCGGCCACCTCGCCGACGACGCCGCCCTCCTCGTCATCGAACGCACCCCATCCCACCGGCCGCACCTCACACCCCATCCCATCGGTCACCACCGGCACCACCTCAATGGACCGACCCCGCCCCCAGACCGCTGAACCCAGGAACCGGGCGCCGGCAATGGTTTCGGCAGATTGACGCCCGCCGCGCATCCGACGCATCGGTTCGGGTACGTACCCGTACCCGTACCCTTGGGGGCATGGGAAGGAGTACGACGATGTCCGATGCCAATGTCCGTATCCCCAAGGAAGCCAAGGACCGGCTAGCCGCGATCGCGGCCGCCGAGGGCCTGTCGCTGCGCGCTTACCTGGCACGCCTGGCCGAGACCATGCTGACCCCGACCGAGCGTGCCGAGCGTGCCGAGAAGGCCAGGGCCGCGCTGAAGGAGTGGAACGGCTACGCCCCCACCCCGGCTGAGCAGGACGACCTGGACAGTGAGCTGGACCGGCGCCTGGCCCGAGTGACGGCCCGGTGAGCGACGCCATGCACATCGTTCTGGACGACACCGCGATGGCCGCGGCCGGCCAGGGCAACGTCCTCGCATCCCGCCTCATCCACCGGGCCCATGCCGAACCCGGCTGGTTCCTCTACGCCCCGGCGTGCGCGCTCGTCGAAGCCGACCGCGCACGCCCCGGCACGGCGGAACACTTGGCTTCTCTGCCCGGCATTTCTGTCCTGGACCTGGACCTGCCGGCCGCTCTCGCGATCGCGCAGCAGGTGACATGGGCCGCAGCACACACTCACTACGCCGCACAGCCCACCGCGGACCGTCCCGACGGGGCGATCGTCGCGACCACCGCGCCGAACCGGTGGGACGGAGAGCCGGTCCGTGTCCTGGACCTCACGCCCTGACCGATCAGCGAACGTGAGGGCCGGGCCGGAGGTCCGGCCCTCACGTCACGCCGGACGGGGAAGCCGCCGTGATTCGCCGGCATGGGCGGCAGCGTCCCGGGCCAGACCGACAGTTGGCCAGTGAGCGCGGCCTGGTTGGCAAGCTGGTCCAGTTGCTGCTGGCGGCGCCCGCCGGCCCCGGCAAGCGACACGTCCCCAGCGGACTCGATCAGGTGACCAGCACGCGTACTCATCAGGTGACTCCTTCGTGGAGAGTCCACACCTGATTCATGACTCTGTTCCGTAGTCGGTGGTGACGGCAGGTAACTGGCGTCGTTGACGTTGTATGCGAGATGCCAACTCCCTTGTGGCAACGGTGTTTTCAGGGCTATCGGCACTGGTCATCGATGATGTGGCGGACGACGGCGAGGTGATCCGGGTCTTGGCCCGGACCAGGGATGTTCCTTTTCCCTGCCCGATGTGCGGGGTGCCGACGGGGAAGGTGCACGGATACCACGTCCGGACGGTTGCGGATGTGCCAGTCGATGGCCGCCGGGTCGTGGTCAACGTCCGGGTACGACGTCTGGTCTGCCCGGTCCTGGGCTGCCGGCGGCAGACCTTCCGCGAGCAGGTCCCTGGGCTGATCGAGCGCCTTCAGCGCCGCACCACGCGTCTGACCAGCCAGGTCTCGGGGGTGGTCAAGGAGTTATGCGGCCGGGCGGCCGCCCGGCTCACCCGGATACTGGCCGTGCCCGTCGCCCGCCCGGCGGACCGCCAGGCGGGCTTCTTCCCGCGGACCCCGTTCACCGTCTGCCTCCCAGGGGCCGCTGTCGGTCAGTTCTGCGCAGCGGACCGGGCGAGCTTGATGCTGAGCCACAGCAAGCTCACCGGCATCCCGATGCCACTCGCGTCGGCCAGGGCGAGGTCACCGGTTCGGCGGCTGGCAGCAGCTGCCGCAGACCACGCTCGGTGACCGCGGGAACAGGGAAACGGGGCAGCGTGATGGTGATCGGGCCCGCGGCACGTCGCCTCGCCGCAACGACAGCCGGTTTCGCCCGCGGATCCAGCACTACGTACTGTAGGATCCGGCTCGCCGTCCACAGGGGATCCCATGCAGGAAGCGCATTATCCGGGGCCGGTCGCGTCGCCCGGCGAGGAGGTCGAGGGCGGGCTCGGGCCGACCGTCGCGCTGGTCGTCATGAGCCTGACGACCGCGGCCGTCGGGGTCTACCAGCTGTGCGGTTTCGGACTGCACATCCTCAACCCGCGCCCCCATCTGTTCAACGGTTTCGCCACTGCGGGAGTGATCGCCGCCACGGTGGCGGCGGGCGCCGCGATCGGCAACCTGGCGTGGCTGCTGACGGCGTCCCGCAGACGGGCGGCGGCCCTCGGGGGCGGCTGCGACTCCGCCGGCGGCGGCACCGATCCCACGCCCACCTCCGGCGAGTAAGGGCCCGCGCACCCGTTCCTTACCTTTCCCCGCAACAGTGGTGGGCGGCCGGCTCGGCTCGCCAGACCCCGTTACCCTACAAGGCGTAGGGTCAGCGACAAGGGGGCGCGGCGAGCACTCCACTCTCGGCTGTCCGCTCGCTGTCCACTCCATTTGCACCGGTCCTCTCGAGGTGACGTGTCACCCATGCCCATACAGAAGTCGGCCCTCGTCCGCCCGCAGCCCGGTTCCCGCGACGCCACGCCCTCCTCCCCCGGCCCCCGGCTGCGGCCCCGCGCCGCCTCGGCCACCGTCTGGTACCTGCGGCTGCTCGCTTTGCTCAACATCGTCGCCGTGGTCTCGCTGCCGTTCCGCGAGGAGGTCCACGAGCACAATGGAGGCGGGTTCTTCACGCCGTACCTGGCCACCGCCGGCCTGGTCTCGGCGGCGCTCGCACTGTTCCTGGCCATGGTGATGCGACGCCGGAAGCGGGCGGCCTGGGTGTTCAACCTGCTGCTCGCCGGACCCCTGTTCGCGCTCTACGTCCTCGCGCTGACCCAGGACCGGTACCAGGACCACGTCTTCAACTGGGTGTCCGCCGCGCTCACCGGCCTGTTCGTGACCGCGCTGCTGATCGGCCGGCGCGAGTTCCACGCCGTCGGCGACCGCTCCAACCCCAGACTCGCGCTCGCCGTCGGCGCCGGCGGCATCCTCGTCACCGGCTCCATCGGCACCTGGCTGGTCGACATCACGAACAAGGCGCACGGCGGCGCCTCCCTCGCCGAGAAGCTCTTTTACGCCCTGCTGCGCGGCATCAGCGTTGGCCCGCTCGCCGACCGCGTCCCCGACGTGCACGCGCCCCGCTGGGTCGACATCGTCATCAACGTCCTGATGGCGGCCACCTTCCTGCTCGTCCTCTACGCCTGCTTCCGTTCCCCCCGCGGCCGTGCCCTGCTCACCGAGGAGGACGAGAAGCAGCTGCGGGAGCTGCTCGACAGGCACGGCGAGCGGGACTCCCTGGGCTACTTCGCGCTGCGCCGCGACAAGGCCGCGATCTTCTCCCCCACCGGCAAGGCCGCCGTCACCTACCGCGTCGTCGGCGGCGTCAGCCTCGCCTCCGGCGACCCCATCGGCGACCCCGAAGCCTGGCCCGGCGCCATCGACGCCTGGCTGGCCGAGGCCCGCCGGCACGCCTGGACACCCGCCGTCATGGGTGCGAGCGAGGAGGCTGGCACCATCTACGCCCGGCACGGTCTGGACGCCCTCGAACTGGGCGACGAGGCCATCGTCGACGTCGCCGACTTCAGCCTCGAAGGGCGCGCCATGCGCGTCGTACGGCAGGCCCACAACCGGGTCCGCCGGGCCGGCTACACCGTGTGCATCCGCCGGCACGAGGACATCCCCGACGACGAGATGGCCCGGCTCGTCGAGCTGGCCGACGCCTGGCGCGACGGCGCCACCGAGCGCGGCTTCTCCATGGCGCTCGGGCGGCTCGGCGATCCCGCCGACGCCCGCTGCGTGATGCTGGAGTGCCGCGACGCCGACGGCCGGCCGCGCGCGCTGCTGAGCTTCGTCCCGTGGGGCGAGCACGGGCTGTCCCTGGACCTGATGCGCCGAGACCGCGACTCCGAGAACGGCCTGATGGAGTTCATGGTCGTCGAACTGCTGCTGCGTGGTGCGGAGATCGGCGTACAGCGGGTCTCGCTCAACTTCGCCATGTTCCGGTCGGTCTTCGAGCGCGGGGCGCGGCTGGGGGCCGGGCCGGTGCTGCGGCTGTGGCGCTCGGTGCTCACCTTCTTCTCCCGCTGGTGGCAGATCGAGTCCCTGTACCGGGCCAACGCCAAGTACCGGCCCTACTGGGAGCCCCGCTTCCTGCTCTTCGCCAAGAGCGCGGACATCCCGCGCATCGGCATCGCCAGCGCCCGCGCCGAAGGCTTCCTCACCCCGCCCGCGCTGCCGTCGTTCACCCGCCGCAAGGAGCAGCCCGCACCGGCCGTCGCCGAGGCGGCCGTCAAGTCCCTCAACTAACCAGTGATTCTTGATGAGTTCGGCGAGTTGTGCCGGGTCGGCCTGTTCGGGCGGCAGGCTCACGTAGACGGTCTTCGTCTCGGCTTTGCCAGTTTTGCGGTGGATGCGGCGGCGCTTGATCTCCAGGGCCTGGACGGCGTGCGGGAAGAGTCGACCGGGACGGACAGTACAGACCTTCAGACGGCGGATCTCACGGCGACCGTGCCCGGCCTTGATGGTGCGGTGCTGCAGCGGGATCTGCTGCCAGGGCAGGCGCCGCAACACTGCTTGTGCAGCTTCTTCTGGTTCCCCTTGACCACCAGGAGGTAGTAGCCGCCGGCGGTGACGACATGCTCGGCGTGGGCGCGCTGGGTGTGCATCGCGTCGGCGGTGACGACCACGCCGCGTAGGTCGATCCGGTCCAGCAGCGGGGCGAAGGCGGGTATTTCGTTGCTCTTCGCGGCGATTTGGCGCTGGGCGATCACGGTCTGGCAGGCGTGGAGCGCGGCGGCGAGCAGGTGCACGGCGCCGATGTCGGTGCGAGAATCCCGCACGGTCTTGCCGTCGACGGCCAGGCCGATCAGCCGGTCGCCCGGTTCGTCGACCGGGTCCGCGGTGTACCGGGCGAGCCAGGCGCCCACCGCGTCGTCCAGGGCGTCGAATGCCGCTGCTCCGGTGAGGGCTGCGGCTCTCCTGCGCGTTACGGAATCGGCGAGTGCTGCGGGAAATGCGCGATCGCTCGAAGTTCTGTCAGGAGGTCTTACCGCTGATCGTGTCCAGGAACCGGCCGAAGTTTCCCTCCGACCAGTGCTCCACGGACTGCAGGCCCTCGACACGGTCGATGGAGATGCCGGTGAGGTGGACCTCCAGGCCGGACGGCGGGATGCCGAGGATCGTCCCCGTGTGGACGCCCCCGAGGCGCCAGCGGGAGACGACTTTGTCGCCCTGGGCGATCTGGTCGTAGACGTCCATC
The DNA here is from genome assembly GCF_048270745.1 of Streptomyces sp. NPDC056231. Taxonomy (NCBI): domain Bacteria; kingdom Bacillati; phylum Actinomycetota; class Actinomycetes; order Kitasatosporales; family Streptomycetaceae; genus Streptomyces; species Streptomyces sp. NPDC056231. Next base: position 6,702 of record NZ_JBLVKW010000028.1, read on the forward strand.
TGGAAACCGGACAGTGACGACTGAAGTTCGAGGTCGCCCGCCATCCACGCGTCACGCGTGTTGGGCCCGTCGAACCCGTGCAGGATCAGGTCCTAGATGTACCGCGCGAAGCCACCGGCCAGATCACCGTTGTACGTGGAGTAGAACGCCGCCATCAGCCGCCGCGGCGACGAGGGACGGAACCCGCCCGTTTGCTCCTTGGGCGCTCCCTCGCCCTGCGCCATCGCCGGAGTGGCCATCGCCGCGAGTGTCGCGGCGGAGCCGAGGGCGGCGAGCGTGCCGATCACCGCGCGGCGACCGGGCGCGGACGCGGCGGGCTTGTGCTCAACCATGAGAACTCCTTGCTGGTCTCGAGTATTGGTTGGTGCCCCGACGGGTCCGTGGTCAGGCCGCGCGCAGCGGGGCGAGCGCGTTCGACCAGGCGACGACCTGGTCGAGGGTGGTGGTGAGGGTGGCGCCCTGCGCGTCGATGGCTTGGGGACGCTGAAGTTCTCGAAGTCGTGGAAGAGGGAGAGGGTGACCTGTGAGGATCGTCCTGCACGCAGCACGGGGCGCTCCAACGCGCGCATCGCCCGCGAGACGGGCCTGCACCTGGACACGGTCCGCGCCTGGCGCGACCGGTTCGCCCACGGCGGGCTGCCGGCCCTGGCCGACCGCAAGCGCACCGGGCGTCCCGCCGGCTTCACCCCCGTGCAGGTCGCCGAGGCCAAGGCGCTGGCCTGCCAGTTGCCGGCCAAGACCGGTACGCCCCTGTCGCGCTGGTCGTGCCCGGAGCTGACCGCGCGCGGGATAGACGGATGATCATGCCGCCTGAGAAGGCCACCACTCAACCTGACAACGCCCCTGCTGGAGCAGGTACTCCCAGGTTCCGTCGGCCGACTACAGCCGGTGCCGTTCGTAGATCGTCTTCCGCGGCCCGAGCCGTTCGGGCAGGTCACGCCACTGCACGCCGGTCCGCACGCGGTGCAAAATCCCGTCGATCACCTGTCGATGGTCCCGCCACCGCCCACAACGCCTGTTACTGACCGGCAGGAACGGCCGCAGCCGTTCCCACTCGGCATCACTCAGATCACCCCGCCCACGCCCATATCAACTGCCTGGATACGCGGTAGTCACACCGTCCCCGGAGCAACTCCACGAGGTTTCCCAGGCCGGGTTCCAGACGATCAGCCCTGTGGGTGGTCGCCCGTTCGCCCGTCCACAAGTTCCCGCACGATGTCCATGTGCCCGACGTGGCGCGCGGTTTCCTCGATCATGTGAATGAGTGTCCAGCGCAGGGACACCGATTCGCCGTGCCATGCGGTACCCAGGCTGTCGATCTCCAGCTCGTCGATCACCTTGTCGGACGCGGCACGGGCCCGACCGTAGAACGCAACGATGTCCGCAGCCGTTTCCGAGGATGTCGGGCGCAGATCGGCTTCCGGGTCGTCATCGTCGAACGGAAGAGGCTCCGTCTCACGCCCGAAGGTCTCGCTGAACCAGCCGTACTCAGTGGCTGCCAAGTGCTTCACGAGCCCCAGCAGGGAGGTCCCGGACGGCGTCATCTGCCGTCGTACCTGGTCCTCGTCTAGACCCTGCAGTTTCCACAGCACGACATCGCGGTGCCGATCAAGACTGATGCGCAAACTTTCCTTTTCGCCACCTGTGGCGGGAACACGTTGAGTCATTTGCGGACTGTAACAACCGGACGCTCGCTCCGTGCACTACCCCAGGGGCATCGAATGCCCCAGCAGCGGACGGGGGACTGCTGCAGTCCTCACCAGCCGGGCCCGAACATGACCGGCCGGACAAGCTCGACGCGAAAGCCGGGCAACCAGCATGCCCACCCTCACCTTGAGCAGCCGAAACGGCCCGCCGGAGTATCCGACGGACCGTCACGAAATATCGAGGCTAACGATCAACTACCGGCGCAGGACACTAGCCGGGCTTCGGAGCCCTGCTGATCGGTGCCCGAGGCGCGGGTGAAGTCGCTGACCTCGGCGACCTCCGGGGCGCCGGCGGCGGAGTCCGGCGCGTACAGGTGTGCCGTGATGGAGGTGATGGCGCTGTCGGACGAGGCGTACACCGAGACCAGGCCGGAGGCCGGCGTGCCGTCACTGCCCGCTCCGTACAGCACGGGTGCCACCGCGGCGTGCGCGGCCGGCACCGGGCCCAGCAGGACTGCGGGTGCCGATTAATCATCCGACCTGCTCAGGCGGCATGTTGGTACTCATGCAGGTTTCCGCCGAGCCGGTCTCGTCGGTGGACCTCCAGATGTGCGATCTGTCCTGGTTCGGTGATCGGTTCAGGTAGCGGGCGGAGCGGGGCGGCTTGGCCGGGGGCCCGGTGCGGCCGATGCCCGTTGTCGAACGATTCGAACTCTTGGAGTACGTGCAGGAGGTGGCTTTGGTTCCAGATCAAGGTGCGGTCCAGCAGCTCCCTGCGGCAGGTCTGTATCCAGCGCTCCATGATGGAGTTCATTCGGGGCATCCGGACACCGTTGGTGACGACCTCCAGCCCGGCGTCGGCGAGCACGGCGTCGAAGGCCTGTGTGAACTTCGAGTCCCGGTCGCGGATCAAGAACCTGGCCTGGCTGCCCGCGTCCTGGAGATCCATGGCGAGATTGCGTCCGACCTGTACCACCCAGTCCGCGGTGGGGTGTGCGGTGGCGCCCAGGATCCGGATCCTGCGGGTGGTGTGCTCGATGACGGCGAAAACGTACAGGCGTGCCCCGGCCAGGGTGCGGGTCTCGAAGAAGTCGCAGGCGAGGAGCGCGTCGGCCTGGCTGCGCAGGAAGTCGGCGCAGGTCGTGCCTTCGCGTTCGGGGGCGGGCGGGATGCCGTGCTCCTTGAGGATCTCCCAGACGGTGGAGGCGGCGATCTTGATGCCGAGCGCCGCGAGCTCACCGTGGATGCGCCGGTACCCCAGGAGCTGTTCTCGCGTGCCAGGCGCAAGACCGGGCTGCGGATCGAGCGGGAAGGCCTGCCAGTGACGCTCAAGCTCCTGACCTGGCCGGATGATTTGTCGGCACCCGCAAGGCCAGCCAATTCGGTGTGAGGCGTGATCAGTTCTTGAGAGAGTGGCTCCCCACGTCAGGACCTGATGCCCCCAGCCCGCTATGAGCCGACAAGCCACTGGAGTCACTGTCATGAGCACCCCACCTGCCCCCATGCGCATCCCGCCGGGGTGGCCTCATTGCGGCCACGGCTCCGACCCGGCCACCGATCCCGTCGGCTGCCCCGGCATCCACGTTCCCGGCCACACCGCATGTCTGGCCCACCTGGACGACGACGACCGCACCTTTTATCTCGACGGTCTGTTTCCCGGCGCGGACGTCGATCACCGCGGCACTCCTTTCACCTCAGCCCTCGTCCTCGCCCTCCGCGAGGCCCTCACGGACCCCACCACCAGAAGCATTCATGTCGGAGAAGCCTTGTTCAGCGGGGCGCATTTCTCCGGCGATGCCGGCTTCGCCGCGTGGAAGTTCACCAGCGAGGCACTGTTCGATGGGGCGCACTTCTCCGGCAGGGCGAGTTTCGGCTCGGTAACGATCATCGGCGAGTCCATCTTCGACGGGGCCCAGTTCACCGGCACGGCCGACTTCAACGATGCGCACATTTGCATGTCCCACTTCACCGGGGCGCAGTTCTTCAGCACCGCCACCTTCGAGCAGACTCAGTTCGCGGATGGCACCGGGTTCCATGGGGCGCACTTCAACGGCAGGGCCATATTCGACAACGCGCAATTCTCGATGGCCTACTTCGGGGAGGCACACTTCTCCGGCGAGGCCGACTTCAACGGGGCACAGTTCACCGACACCGCCAACTTCACCGAGACGCAGTTCTCCAGCACCGCCAGCTTCAGAGACGTTCAATTCACGAGCGACGCCCATTTCTTCCAGGCACAGTTCAGCGCCGCCGAGTTCTTCCAGGCACAGTTCTCCAGCGCCGCAGTCTTCGGCCATACCCAGTTCTCCGGCCCCGCCAGATTCGGCGACGTGCAGTTCTCCGGGCCCGCCCGATTCGTCGGGGTGCACTTCTCCGACGACGCCGACTTCCGTGGAGCGCAGTTTGCGGTCACGCCTCGACTAGAGGCGATGGTGTGTGCGGGCGTGATGGATCTGTCCGGCGTGGTGTTCAAAGAGCCGGTAGCGCTAGAGGTCGCTGGCCGTGAGGTTCGCTGCGAAAGGACGCGCTGGGAGTCAACAGCGACTCTGCGCCTGCGCTACGCGACCGTGGACCTGAGCCACGCGGTGCTGTCGTTCCCCGTGGCGGTGGCTGCCCATCCCACTGCCTTCCGCGTGAGCAATTTCACCGGTACGTCCATGGCAATGTCGGAGAGCCTGCTGGCTGGCCACCTGCCCGCGGTGCAAGTGACCTCGGTACGCGGCGTGGACGCCGCGCACCTCATGTTGACCGACACCGACCTGAGCGACTGCTTGTTCTCCGGTGCCTTCCACCTCGACCAGCTACGCCTCGAAGGTCGCTGCGCGTTCGCCCCTACCCCTACGGGCCTCCACCGCCGCAACCACATATGGCCCTACCGGTGGAGCCGCCGGCGGGCCCTGGCCGAGGAACACCACTGGCGCGCCCACACAGCCAACCAGCCCACCTCGCCCAGGGGCCAAGTGCCCTCCCCACGGGACTGGCGCACCGGTCCGGACCACCCCGACCCAGACCTCACCCCCGATCCGGAGGACGTGGCTGCGCTCTACCGGCAGCTGCGCAAGGCGTTCGAGGACGGCAAGAACGAACCCGGGGCCGCCGATTTCTACTACGGCGAGATGGAGATGCGCCGCCACGACCGTATCGACACCCCTCCTGGCGAACGGGCCCTGCTGTGGGGGTATTGGCTGCTCTCCGGTTACGGCTTGCGCGCGTCCCGAGCCCTGGGCTGCCTGTTCGCTGCCGTGGCGGCCACCATTGTGCTCATGATGGGACTCGGCCTCCCCGACTCGTCACCCCAGCAGGTCGCCACGGGTACCGTCCCCGCCGGCGGCGGGAAGGTGACGCTGGTCGTCGACAAAAAGGACCCGCGGCTGACGTTGCCCGTCGCTGACCGATTCACCGTGGAACGCTTCGACAAGTCCATGCAAGTGGTACTGAACTCCGTCGTGTTCCGCACCAGCGGCCAGGACCTCACCACCTGCGGCACCTACACGGAGATGGTCAGCCGCTTCACGGAACCTGTCCTGCTCGCACTGGCCGTCCTCGCTATGCGCAGCCGCATCAAACGCTGACACTCAGGCGCTCCGTACGGGGAAGCTTCACACCGCCCAGCGTGGCCGTACCCGGCCGCTTACGTGCAGCCGGAGGAGCGCTGGGGCGCGGGATCGGTCCCGGCTTCCTTCAAGATCTCCCAGACGGTGGACGCGGCCACCTTCACCCCCAGCACGAGCAGCTCGCCATGCACCCTCCTGTAGCCCCAGCTGGGGTTCTCGTTCGCCAGGCGCAATACCAGGGCCCGGATGAAGTGCACGGTCCGCGGTCGTCCTGGGCGCTTGGGTCGGGAGGCGGCGCCGTGGCGGCGTGCGAGAAGGTCGCGATGCCGGCGCAGTAGCGTATCCGGGCGTACCAGCAGCCGCACTCTGCGGAGCACATCCCTCGGAAGTCGGTGCAGTGGCGCCGCCAGGAACGCCCGATCGCTCAGGGTGAACCGCACCCTCTTCTCGCCCAGTTGGCGTTCCAGGACCGTGATCTGATGGCGCAGGGCGAGGATCTCCGCGTCCTTCTCTCGATCGCTCATCGGTAGCAGGCGCAGCCTGGCGAACGCGTTCGCCATGCCCAGGTAAGCCAGCCGAAGCAGCATGGTCGATCATCATGCCGTGGTGATCGACAACCACGCGAGGGCACTGGCTCAAGCGACCGCCGTGGACATCGCCTACATCGCGCACACCGGCTCCCACCAGCGCGGATGAGTTTTCGGCAGGCGCAGTGCTCGGCCCGGAGCCGATGCCCGGGGGCGGGCATCCGGCCACGGTCGGCGTGGAATCTCCGGGCCCAGGCGGTCATCCACTGCTCCAGCGGCCGGTCGGCGAAGGAGGCGACGTGCGGGTGCCGTGCGATAACGTCAGTGGCGGTGGCCGCCCAGCGATTCCACTCGCTGGCATGGGCCTGCCGTTCGCCGGTGCGCGCGCAGGTCGCCAGCCACCAGCCGACCTCGCGGCGCATCACCAGCGGCAGGGCAGTGATGTCCAGCCGGACCTGCCGCGATCCCCGCATGAAAACCCCGGCCAGCCGCGGATCGCGGTCGTCAAACAGCGACCCGGCGAACACCGGGTCAATGCCTTCCAGCAGCGCGGCGCTCTGGGCCAACCGGTCCACGGCGGTCGTGCCGCCGACACTCGGCGGAACGTGGTGATCGGTCACGACGATTTCCCCTCCAGGCCAAGCCAGTTGGTGGTGAACGACTTCCAGTTCGCCAGGGTCTTCAGTTCGGCATCCTCGGTGACCCAGCCGTAGAGGCTCAGCGTGGTCTGCACGTCGGCGTGACCCATTCGCCGCATCCCCACGTGCTCGTGGGCCCCGGACAGCAGCAGTGCGGTCGCATGGGTGTGGCGCCACCAGTGCGGTGTCCATGCAGACGGGACGGCTCTGCCCAGTCAGCGCTTGAGGTCGTCGACCAGGTCATAGACGGTCTCCGGACGGAGCGGCGCGAGCCACTCACCTCTGCGCAGGTTGACGAACACCCACCAGTTCTCCAGGTGGGCGTCGCCGTCGCACAGCTCCCACACGTACTTGCTGTGCAGACGCTCCAGGTCGTCGCTGATGTAGATGCGGCGGAACCGGCTGTTCTTCACCCGCACCCCGGCCGGGTGGTCCTGTCGGGGCACGACCTCGACGAACGGGGTCCTACCCTGGCCGACGTTCCACTCGCAGTGTTTGAGCGACAGGCACTCGCCCAGTCGCATCCCGGTCTCGCTCTGCGTCGCGAACAGAAGCCGGTCCCGTACCGACCCCGACCACTGTCCCGAGACCGCGTCGAACCGCGCGCACCCATCAAGGATCGCCTCGGTCTGGGCCGGTGTAAGTACTGGTGCTGGCCCGCGATCGCGCGGTCGTGGCCGCCGGCACCGGTGTGGAGCCTGGTGGCTTCACGCAGGGAACCGTCTTCGTCAACACGCTGTTTGCGGTAGGCGACGACAAGGGCGACGAGAGCACCAGCTCCAGCGACGACGCCGAAGGACAGCTTGATCATGTCGAAGAGGGTGCTGGCTGTCAGCACGGTCCCGGTTTTGATCCTGCTGACGCTCAGGACTTGTGTGAGCGTCCAGAAGACGCTTCCTGCGATGACAATCGCGCCGACAAAGACGAGTGTCAGGGCGCTGCCGACGGGCCATAGCCGTAGGCCTCGCTCCCCGTTACCGCGCCGTCATATCCAGGTAGTTGGGCTCTCCACAGGCCGTGACTCTAGAGCGCTGCGCCAGGTGGGCGGGCAGCTTCTGAAAGTTCCGGGTCTCGACCGTAGCTGACCACGAGCTCCGTGCGCGTCACCCAGGACAGCCTCGGCTCACGCTGCCCGGGACCGCAAACATCCGGCACGGGCATCTGACAGTTCGAGAAGAACCGAGTATCGCCCATTGACAGTCAGAGGAGCGGACCCTAGCCTCCGGGCATTCGAATAAGCGATCGTCGTTCGTATATACGAATGGCGAGAGGGGGGCACGTGAGCGATACATCGGTGGTCCGCGCCATGCGGATCCTGGAGTTGCTGGCCCACACGGAGAAGCCGGTGCCGCTGAAAGACCTGGCAGCGGCGTTGGACATCCCCAAGAGCACCGCGCACGGCATCCTGCGCGATCTGGTGCAGGAGCGCTTCGTGGACCTGAAGGAGCCTGCGGCCTACACGATCGGCCTCAAGGCGTTTGAGGTCGGTTCCGCCCACCTGCGCGTGGCCGGATTCAGCGGTGTGGTCGCGTCGGAGCTGGGACGCCTTTGCCGGGCGCTCGACCTGACCGCGCACTACGCGGTGCTGGACGGCACGGACGCGGTGTACCTGTACAAGCAGGACCCGCCGGGCCTGGGTGTGCAGCTGGCCAGTTCGGTCGGGGCCCGGCTGCCGTCCCACCTGACCGCGGTCGGGAAGAGCTGCCTGGCCTGGCTGGAGGTGGCTACGGTCGCCGACCACGTCGTCTTCGCGGGTGCAGCGGACTCGTCGCGGGGGCCGGAGGCGGACGCGCTGGCGTGCGAGCTTGCCCGGGTCCGCGAGCGCGGGTACTCCACCGACCACGGGCAGGTGGCGCTGGGCATCGAGTGCGTGGCCGCCCCCGTGTTCGATGCCGGCGGACCCCGCGGAGCGCTCGGGGTCAGCTACCTGCACGGCGCCTCCAGCCAGGTTGACGATGTCGCGGGCGCGGTGCGCGAGTCGGCCGCACGGCTGACCTCCATGCTCGGAGGTACGGTCCGATGATCGAGGCACGACCGTGGCTGGACCGGATCCAGCCGTACCGGCCCGGCCGGCACGCGACCAGCGCCGACGGATCGATGGCGTCCAACGAGTCCCCCCTCGGCGCCAGCCCCGCGGTCGCCGAAGCCGTCGCCGCCGCTGCCGTGGAGGCCCACCTCTACCCCGACCCTCTTGCACTGGCCCTGCGCGAGGAGCTCGCCTGCCTGCACGACGTGCATCCTGATCAGATCCTGTTGGGCAACGGCTCCGACGAACTTATCTTCCTGCTCGCCTGGGCCTACCTGGCCCAGGGCGGGCACGCTGTGTGCGCCGATCCGGCCTATCGCATGGACGAGATCAGCAGCCAGGTCGTCGACGCCCAGCTCACCAAGGTGCCGCTGCGTGACTGGACCCACGACCTCGACACCATGGCGGCCATGCCGGCCGACATCGCCTACGTCGTGAACCCGCACAATCCCACCGGTACCGTGGTTGGCCGCGGCGCACTGGAGCGGTTCGTCGCGACCGCCCGGGCCCGACTTGTCGTCGTCGACGAGGCATATATCGATTTCACCGACGACCCGGACGCGACCACCGCCCTGCCACTGGCCCGCAGAGGCCAGGCCGTCGTGCTGCGGACCTTCTCCAAGGTCCACGGCCTGGCCGGTCTGCGGGTCGGCTACCTGATCGGCAACCAGGAGATCGTGGCCACGCTGCGCAAGATCCGCGCCCCCTTCTCCGTCAGTGCCCTCGCCCAAGCCGCAGCCCTCGCGGCGGTCCGCGACCCGGACCACACGGACGCGGTGCGACGGCACACCCGCGACCACCGGGCGGCCCTGACCGACTTGATCAGCAAGGCCGGCTACCGGGTCGTCCCTTCCCAGGCCAACTTCGTGCTCGTGCAGACCCCCGACGAGCAACGGCTGATCGACCGGCTGGCCGCGCACGGCATCACGGTCCGCCCGGGCAGCTCGCTGGGTGTGCCCGGCACCGTGCGGATGAGCGTCCCCACCGCCAAGGGACTCGACCTGGTGGCACGGGCCCTGGCCTCCGGCTGAACCATCCCGGACGAACAACCGCACAACAAAGAACGACCGGCAGTCTCGAGAGCACCGTCACCCAAGGAGCGAGCATGGCACAGTCGGAAAGACCCGCCGCAGTTCTCGAGCGGCGCACGATCGACGTGGTACCGGAGGCGGAGCGGCACGGGACGCCGCTGAGTCAGTTCACGCTCTGGTTCGGGGCGAACATGCAGATCACAGCCGTGGTCAATGGCTCGCTGGCGGTCGTGTTCGGCGCCGACGCGCTGTGGGGCATTGTCGGGTTGCTGATCGGCAACCTGGTCGGCGGCGTGGTCATGGCGCTGCACTCCGCCCAGGGCCCCCGCCTGGGGCTCCCGCAGATGATCTCCAGCCGGGCGCAGTTCGGCGTGCTGGGCGCGGTCGTGCCGCTGGTCCTGGTGATCGTGATGTACCTCGGCTTCGCCGCCACCGGAACGGTACTGGCCGGTCAGGCGGTCGACGACATCCTGCACACCAGCACACCCGCAGTCGGCATCGTCGTGTTCGGCGTCCTGACCGCGCTCGTGGCGATCCTGGGCTACCGCTACATCCACGCACTCGGACGTGCGGCGACCGTGCTGGGAACGATCGGCTTCGCCTACCTCGCCATCCGTCTGGCCACCACCCACGACCTCGGTGGGGCCTTCCACAGCACCTCGTTCGGCGCCGCCACGTTCCTGCTGGCGATCTCCCTGGGCGCTGGCTGGCAGCTCACCTACGGCCCCTACGTCGCCGACTACTCCCGCTACTTGCCACGCGACACCCCCGAGCGCACCACCTTCCACTGCACCCTGTGGGGAAGCGTGGCCGGCTCGCAGCTGTCGATGACCCTCGGTGTGCTGCTCGCCTCGATACCGGCCTCGCAGGGCGGCGGATTCCTCGACAACCAGGTCGGCTTCCTCGGCACGCTGGCCGGTGGCGGCTTCATCGCCGTCCTGATCTACCTGGTCGTCCTCGTCGGGAAACTGACCGTCAACTGCCTGAACGCCTACGGCGGCTTCATGTCCGCGCTCACCACCGTGTCGGCCTTCACTAACGCCCGGCGTATCTCCCAGGCCGCCCGCGGCGCTTACATCGGCGGTTTCATCGCCGCTTCGATGCTCATCGCGATCCTGGCCAGCCACGACTTCCTGAGCAACTTCAAGAACTTCGTACTGACCCTGCTGATGGTGTTCACCCCCTGGAGCGCCATCAACCTGGTCGACTACTACCTGGTGTCCAAGGAAAAGGTGGACATCCCCGCCCTGTACGACCCCTCCGCACGCTACGGCCGATGGAACATCATCGCGCTGACCAGCTACGGCATCGGCATCGTGGCCCAGATCCCGTTCCTGGCCCAGTCGTTGTACACCGGCCCGATGACCAAAGCCCTTGGCGGCGCCGACATCTCCTGGATCGTCGGTCTCCTGCTCACGGCGGCGCTCTATTACGGATGGATCCGCAAGCGCTCCACCGCGCCAACCGCGATGATCTACCCGGAGGACGCCGACGCCACCGGGCCCCGCACCGACTCCCGCGCCGAGATGAACAGCCTGTAGTACACCGGCAGCCCGCCGAACGCGTACCCGCCCGCAAAAGGGGCGGGCACGCGTTCGTCACCGATGCAGGAAGGCCTTTGCTTGCGGGAACCCGCGATTGCTGCGAGCGTGGCAGCGTTCAGCGAAGTGGCCTTACTTCTGCAACGGGCGTTGTCACGTTGTCGAGGGTGTTGGCGCTCGGCGGGGCGTCGGGGCGTGCTGGGGTCGGGTTCCGGCTCCGCGCTCAGGCCGTGGCGGGCAGGCCGGCGGTGCCGGTGATCTGCTCCCAGATCGCGAAGCGGACGGTCATTTCGGCGCGGTGGTCGGTGGCGGTCATCAGGTGGCGTCGGGGTCGGAAGTGGGGTGAGATGCCGCTGAACGCGGACAGGAACCGCCTGGCTCCGCCGACGCTGCGGAAGCCCTTCATGGCGCGTTCTCGTTGCCGGGTCGGCTGGTGGGAGTTCTCGGCCCGGTTGTTGAGGCCCTTGTGGGAGCGGTGCTCGACGGAAGGCATTACCTCGCGGTGGGCGGCCCCGTAACTGCGGAGCTTGTCCGTGACCACCACCCGCGGCACCGAGCGGGTCTTCTTGAGGAGCTTGCGGAAGAAACGCCTGGCCGCGGCCTTGTCGCGTCTGTTCTGCACGAGGATGTCCAGCACGTTGCCGTCCTGGTCCACCGCGCGCCACAGGTACTGCAGCTCACCGTTGATCTTGATGAAGACCTCGTCCAGGTGCCATTTGTCGCCGGGACGGGGACGTCGGCGACGCAGCGCGTTGGCGTAGGCCTGACCGAACTTCAGGCACCACCGCCGGACGGTTTCGTAGGAGACGACCACGCCGCGCTCGAGCATCAGTTCCTCGACCTCCCGGAACGACAGCGGGAACCGGTGGTACAGCCACACGCAGTACGAGATCACCTCGACCGGGTACCGGTGACCCTTGTACGACGGCGACATGCCCTCCACGGACGATCCCCTCCACCAGCAATCAACCCGAAGATCATCTCACCCTGCCAGCCAACATGACAGTGCCCCGCTGGCGCATCGAGCACGACTACCGGGAGATGAAACAGGCCCTGGGCCTGGCCCACTTCGAGGGCCGAACCTGGGGCGGCTGGCACCACCACGTCACCCTTGTCTCTGTCGCGCACGCCTTCTGCACCCTGCAACGACTAGCCCAAGCCCCAAAAGACGCGGCGCCGGCCTGAGCCTCTACCAAGTCGTCCGCGAACTCCAAGACCCTCCTCGCAGTCTGGACCGGCGCCTGCCCCACCTGCCACCGCGACATACCCACCCCTATACCGACCTGACCAAGCACTCCTACTTCGCCGGCTCCTGCGGCGGCGCACCGCTCACCGTGATCCGCCAGTACATCGAAGGCCAGAAGCGGACCACCTGACCGTCACCGACGTAGACGCAGAGACTCCGGCGCTCCGCGCCTCCGCGCTCAGGATGCGTTTCCCTCCCCGGCTGAAGCCGGGGATACCCACGCAAGATCAGGGATGGACCCGTGCGCGGTCGCTGGCGTCGCCGTCCACCACCGCTTCGACCCGGTGCTGCGCCTGGCCTGGTCCGGTGACGCCCGCGCCTACCGGCTCTCCCACACGGCCGGTCTGCACCCGCTGATCCGGTCAGATCTCGGGGACGGCCAAGTAGAGGCCGCAGGCGCAGTCTGGGGATCTTCCGGGGTGCCGCCGAAACTGCCTGTCGCCACTCTCACAGATGGTCATTTGTGAGGGGGCGGAGCGTCGCAGGAGGTGAGAGCTCGGGCATGACTCTCCCGATGAGGCATCAGGAGGTTGCGGTCGACACCGGACTGGCCGCGGGTGGCTCTGCCTCCGCGCGACCGCGCACGGAGGTCGCTCCGATGTTGTCGGACTGAAGGAGCCCGGTGAGTACACGGGTGAGGATGCGGGCCAAGAGCGAGTCCGATGAATCCTCGGCCTCGGGCGGCTGCCCCAGGGCGGTGGCGAGGTGCGGGTGGTGGCCTGCCATGGCGACCTGGGTGAGGTATTCCGCCTGGGCCTGCTGCCACTGCGGGATGGTCTGCCCGGCGAGATGCTGGATCACCTCGGCGCGGGTCAGAGTGGAGACGACGGCGTTGAGGATGGCGATGGCCTCCAGTTTGGTCCGGGGGCTGACGTCGAGGTCGGCGAGCGCGGCCAGGGCGTGCTCCAGGTAGGTGACCGCGTGCGGCCCCAGCGGGGTCCTCGTCGCGGTCGCGTCGAGCAGCCATGGGTGCGCGAGGTAGACGCTCCTGCTCTGCCGGGCCAGGGCGAGTAGGTCGTCGAGCCAGTGTCCGGAGCCGAGCCCGGCGTAGGAGATCTCGCCGTTGACCTGGTCGATCATCAGTTCCAGTAGTTCGTCGCGGGTGGCCACATAGCGGTAGAGGGATGCCGGTCCGGCCCCGAGGGCGACCGCCACGGCCCGCATGGTGACGGCGGGCAGGCCGTCCGCGTCGGCCAGGGCGATCCCGGCGGCGGCGATGCGGTCGCGGTCGAACGTGGGCGTCGGGCCGCGTCCGGCGCGTTCGGGGCGCAGCCAGATGCTGTGGGCGGAAGGCTCGGTCATGGCCCCTCCTGTTCTGCGAACGGCGTATGCAGTACCTTAGGCCATATGAACTGCGAACATAGATCGCAGTAAATGAAAGAGAGCCGACATGCCCCAGCCGCAGCCGCAGCCGCAGCCGCAGCAGGAGTGGACGCCGACCCGGTACGCGCACAACGGCGACGTGCAAGTGGCCTTCGACCAACTGAATGGCTCCGAGGGCGAACCGCTGCTGCTCATCATGGGCTTGGCCACCGCCCGGTTCTGGTGGCCGGCCGGACTGTGCCAGGCCTTCGGAGACGCCGGGTTCGCCGTGGCCCGCTACGACCAGCGCGACGCCGGCCAGTCGACCCGGATGCCGGACACCGCCACCACCAACCCCTTCAAGGCCCTGTTTGCCAAGCGCGGGGACGCCTACACCTCCGAGGACATGACCGACGACGCCATCGCTGTGATGGACGAACTCGGCTGGGAGCGAGCCCATGTCTTCGGCCACTCACTGGGCGGCGCGATCGCCCAGCGGATCGCGCTGCGACACCCCTACCGGGTGCTCAGCGTCACCTCCTCGGCGGCCCTGCCCAGCGACGTCTCCGGTCTGGGGGTCCTGCGCTACCTGCGTTTCGGCCTGCTCGCCAAGCTCGCCCGGACCAAGTTCCCCGAGGGACGCGAGGGCGACATCGAGGCCGCCCTCACCGTCTGGCGCGGCATCGCCTCCCCCGGCTACCCCTTCGACGAGGCCGCGGCCCGCGCCTGGGTCGAGGCCGACGTGGACAGCGGCCCGCGCGACAACAAGGCGCAGAGCCGCCAGATCGGAGCCCAGTGGCACGGACCCAGGCTCAAGGAGCTACGCCGACCCGCCCTGGTCCTGCACGGCGAGCAGGACCCGATCCTGCGTGTCAGCGCGGGCCGCGCCACCGCCCGGGCCATCGACGGCGCCCGCCTGGTGACCTACCCGGGCGTCGGCCACGACCTCCCCGCCGCCCTGTGGACCGACGTCGCCCGCCAGGTCAGCGACATGGCGGTGGACACCGCCGCTGGACCCTCCGACGAGCACGGCCCGGCCGATCCCGACGCTGTCCATGAAGGCCAGCAGGCCGGCGGCGAAGTCCTCGGGAAGGTAGCCGCCCGGAGGCTTGGCGGCGTCCCCGTGGCCTCGCTGGGTGGGCGCGTACGCATGAAGCGACGGCGGCAGATGCCGTAGCAACGGCTCGAACGTCCGCCAGGAATCCACATAGCCGTGGACCAGGACGACCGGGGTGCCCCCGGGGCGGCCCACCTCGGCGTACGGGAGCACCAGCCCCTGACGCAGGACCGCTTGATGTACAGTGCCGGGTCGCCGACAGTGGTCTGGTCGCCGCCTACGATCTGTTCGTGCTGGAACCTTTCAGCGCCTGGACCGATCCCTCGGTGCCCCGGCCGCGGGCTGTTCCACCACCGCGGCGACGGGACCTTCACCCTGGACGGCTCGATCGTCGATCTGCGGGACTGTATGACCAAGTGGCAGTACCTGCTGTAGCGCCCGGCACCCGGTGCCCGGCGTCAGCCGCTACTTCCTCCCCCCGATGTCGGCCGCCCACGGGTAGGTCAGCTGGACCGAGCTGAGCGGGGCGCCGGTCAGGTCCGGGTTCAGGTAGAGGGGGTTGAAGGGTGTGTAGAGCGGTATCCAGATGGACTGGTCCACGGCGATCTTCTGGGCCTGGACGATGAGTTCGGCACGCTGCTCGTTGTCCGCGGTCGCCTTGGCCTCGTTGATCAGCCGGTCGAACTCCGGGTCAGACCACTGGGCGAAGTTGAAGGTGTCGCCGGTCTGGAGGTACTGGTAGATCGCGGTCGGGTCCGGATAGTCCGCCTGCCACAGCGAGAACAGCATGTCGATGCCCTCACGGGCTTTCGCGTCGCTGTAGAGAGCGTTGTAGTTGTCCGCGGGGAGGGTCTTGATGTCGACCTTGAGCCCGATCGACTCCCCCGCGCGCTTGATCTCCGTACCGATGACCGGCATCTCCGACTGCGATCCGGTGACCGCGATGGTGATCGGCTCGGCGGGGGCTCCCGCCTCGGCCACCAGCTTCTTCGCCTCCTCGACAGGTCCGCTCGGGTCGGGCAGCGCCTCGTACGCCGCCTTCAGTTCGGGCTGTGCGTAGCCCCAGGTGCCGGGTGCGGCGGGGGCCTTGAGGGGTTCGGCGGCACCGGAGACCGCCGCCGAGATGATGCCCTTGCGGTCGATCGCCAGGGACAGCGCCTTACGGATCTTGACATCGGCGAGCGGGCCCTTGAGGTCGGTCACCATGCCGACATAACTGCCCGAGGTCCGCCCGAAGTAGAGGGAGGTGTTCCCCTCCCCGCCCGCGTCGGCCGTCCCGCCGTCGCCGCCCTGGGCCAGCAGTTTCCCGTATCCCGACGCCGGGACGAACCACGATCCGTCCAGCTCCCCCGCGAGCATCGCCGTCGTCCGGGCGGCCGGGTCGCGGATGAACTCGAACTCCACCTTGGCCGGCTTGGCCGCGCGCTTGGCGTCCCAGTAGCCGTCGAAGCGCTCGATGGTGATGGACTTGCCCGCGGACCAGTCGGCCAGCCGGAACGGGCCGGTGCAGTCGACCCCGCCGTCCGGGCGGCCCAGCTTCTTCCCCGCCTTCTCGGACTCGGCCTTCCCCACGACGCGTCCGGCCGGGGTCGCCATCGCCTGGTTGAACTGCGCGTCCGGCTTCTTCAGCTTGACGGTGATCTCCCGGTCCCCGGTCGCCGCGATCGAATCGACGTTCTTGTACACCGCGTCATGGTAGGAGCCGAGCGACTTGTCGAGGTTACGGCCGAGGCTGTACGCCACGTCCTCCGCGGTCATCGGGGCGCCGCTGTGGAAGGTGACCCCTTCCCTCAGCTGGTACACCCAGGTCAGCGGGTCGGGGTTGGTCCAGGAGGCGGCGAGCGACGGCTGGAAGCTGAAGTCGGGGTCGATCCTCAGCAGGCTCTCGCAGACGTTCGCGAGCACCTCCATCGGCGGGAAGTCATTGCTGTAGATGGGGTCCAGGGACGACGGCTCGGCGTACAGCGCCCAGCGCAGGCTCTCGACGCCGCTCTTCGCCGGGGGCATCGACTCGGTGAGTTCCGGGGTGCCGGTGCGCTTTCCGACCCCGTTCTCCACCCCTCCGCAGGCGGACAGGGCGAGCGCCGTACAGGCGGTGAGCGCCGTGAGGACCGTGGTGGTGCTGCGACGGCGCGGCCGGCCGGGGCGCGGAGCGCCGGGACGCGGAATGCGGTGGGACATGGTTCCTCCAGCGGGCGCCACGTACGGACGCGGAACGAGTTGAGAGCGAGGAGAGAGGCAAGCCAGGAGAACTGGGGGTGTGAGGAGAGGGAGGGTCAGCCTGCCGCGAGGAATTCGCGGCGGGCCTTGGACACTTCGGCCGGGTCCCAGCCCAGTCGCGGCACACTGGACAGCAGCAGCCGGGTGTAGGGGTGTTCGGGGTGTTCCAGTACGTCGGCGGTGGCGCCGCTCTCGATCACCTCGCCCCGGAACATCACCACCACGTCCTCGGCCACCCAGCGGACGACCTCCAGGTCATGGCTGACGAAGATAAGGGCGACCCCGGTGTCCCGGCGGATCTCGGAGAGCAGATTGAGGATCTGGGCCTGGATGGACACATCCAGTGCCGCCACCGCCTCGTCCAGGACCAGCAGCCGGGGATCGGCGGCCAGCGCGCGGGCGATCGCGACGCGTTGCCGCTGCCCTCCGGAGAGTTCCCTCGGCAGCGCCGCCGCCTCCCGGATACCGAGGCCGACCTGACCGAGCAGTTCGGTACGCCGCCGGTCGCGTCCGGCTGCGTCCAGGTCCCGGTGCAGCCGCAGCACCTCGTCGATGGCGTCGCCGACGGTCTGCCGGGGGTCGAGGCTCTGGTACGGGTCCTGGAAGACGAGCTGTACGGTCCGGGCGCGCTGCCGGCGCAGGGCGCGACCGCTGCCCGCGCGGATCTCCTGTCCGTCGAAGACGATACGGCCCGCGTCGGGTTCCTCCAGTCCGACGATCAGCCGGGCGGTGGTCGTCTTCCCGGAGCCGGACTCCCCCACGATGCCGAGCGAGCCACCGGCCGGTACCGCGAAGGACACCGCGTCCACGGCGACGACCCGCCCGTGGTCGTAGGTCTTGCGCAGCCCCTCGACCTGGATGACCGGGGGGACGGAACGGGTGGCGGTCATCTCCGCTCTCCCTTCGTGAGGCCGGGGGCGGGCGCGGCGGGCTCCGCCGGATCGGCGGGCAGATGGCAGGTCACCCGGTGTCCGTCGCCCTCCCGGGTCTGCGGCGCGGTGTCATGGCAGTGGCCGATGGCCTGCGGGCACCGGGGGGCGAAGGCGCAGCCGCCTTTCACCTCGTACAGGCCGAGCGGGCGGCCGGACACCGCGTGGAGTTCGGCGCGGTCGGGTGCGGGCCGGGCGGCGAACAGGGCGGCGGTGTAGGGGTGGCGGGGGGCGCGGGCGAGTTCGGTGGCGGAGTTGGCCTCGACGATGGAGCCCGCGTACATCACATGGATGCGGTCGCAGACGGCGACGGCGAGGTCCAGGTCATGGGTGACCAGGACGATGGACAGTCCCCGGTCGCGGCGCAGCCGCAGCAGGATCGACATGATCTCGGCCTGGGTGGTCACATCGAGCGCGGTCGTCGGCTCGTCGGCGAGCAGCAGTTCCGGTTCACTGGCCAGCGCGGCGGCGATCATCACCCGCTGGAGCATGCCGCCGGAGAGTTCGTGCGGGTACTGGCGCAGATGGCGGTCCGGGTCGGGCAGGCCGACCTCGGCGAGCAGGGCGGCGGCGGTGCGGCCGGCCTCGGACTTGGACAGGCCCTGGTGGAGGCGGAGAACTTCGGTGAGGAAGGTGCCGATGCGCTGGAAGGGGTTGATGTGGGCCCGGGGGTCCTGGAAGATCATCGACGCGGTACGGGACCGTACCTCGGCGAGATCCTTCGGGGACGCGCCCAGCATTTCCCGGCCGGACACATGGACTTGCCCGCTGACCTCGGCGTTCGCCGGGGTGAGCCCGACGGCGGTGCGCAGGGTCATGGACTTGCCCGACCCTGACTCGCCGACCAGGCCGACGATCTCGCCCTTGGCGCAGGTCAGGGACACCGAGGCGAGGATCGGCTTACGGTCCTGGCCGCGCCGGACGGTGAGCGACAGGTCGGCCACCTCCAGCATCGCGGTGCGCGGTGGGTCGGTGTGGGGCACTGCGGCGGTGGTCATGGGAGAAGCCTTTCTGCCGAAGCCCGGGCCGAGGCCGAAGCCCACGACGAAGCCGAGGCCGACGCGGTGCGGATGCTCATCGGTCCGCCCTTCTGATCCGGTCCGCCACACCCTCGCCGATGAGGCTGAAGCCGACGACGGCGATGACGATGAGGACACCGGGAGCGAGCGCCGACAGCGGTGCGCCCTGGAGCAGGGCGACCTGGCCCTCGGAGATCATGGCGCCCCAGTCCGCCTGGGGCGGCTGGACACCGAAGCCGAGGAAGGACAGTCCGGCGAGATCGATCATGGCGTAGCCGAAGCAGAGGGACGCCTGGGCGAGCACCATGGGCGCGATGTTGGGCAGCAGATGCCGGGCGATGATGCTCAGGGCGGAGAACCCCTGGATCTCCAGGGCGCGGATGTACGGGCGGTGCCGTTCGCTGAGAGCGGCGCTGCGGGTCATCCGGGCCATGTAGGGGGCGTAGGCGATGGCGAGGGCGAGGACGGTCGCCTTGAGTCCGGCGCTGAGGACGGCCACCAGAAGGATCGCCAGCAGCACTCCGGGGAAGGCGAAGATCAGCTCGACCACCCGGGACAGTACGGTGTCGACCCAGCCTCCGCGCCAGGCGGAGACGACTCCGACGGTGACCCCGAGCAGGGTGGCGCCGACGACGACGCCGAGCGGGCCGAGCAGTGAGGTGCGGGCGCCGTGGATCAGCCGGGACAGTACGTCACGGCCGGACTGGTCGGTGCCGAGCAGATGCTCGGCGGAGGTGCCCTGGAGGCTGTCGGCGAGGGACACCGCGTTGGGGTCGTGCGGGGCGAGCCAGGGAGCGAACAGCGCGACCAGCACGAAGAGGGTGAGGACCGCGACGGACACGGTCACCGACTTGCTTCCGCCGATCCGGCGCGGCCAGATCCGGCGTCGTACGAGTGCGGTCTTCTCAGGGGTCGCGGGCGGGGTGCCCTTGGCGGAGGGCCCGGACGGGGTGCCCGGCGGGGTGTCGGTCATGGCCGGCATCAGGCGCCCACCTTTCCTCGGACCCGCGGATCGACCAGCGGGTGCAGCAGATCGACCAGCAGATTGCAGAGCGCGAAGACGCCGACGATGATCAGCACGATCGCCTGGGTGACCGGGAAGTCCTTGGCGTTGACAGACTGGACCAGCAGCGATCCCATGCCGTTGAGGCCGAAGGCGGTCTCCACCAGGGTGGTGGTGACCAGCAGTCCGGAGACGACGAGTCCGGCGAGGGTGACGACGGGGACGAGGGCGTTGCGGAAGGCGTGCCGCCAGATGACCCGGCGCTGCGGGATGCCCCGGACCCGGGCGGTCTCGACATACTCCTTGCTCAGTTCGGCGAGCATCGAGGAGCGGGTGGCGCGGGCCACCAGGGCGGCCGACGACAGGGCGAGGGCGACGGCGGGCAGGGTGAGATGCCAGATCCGGTCGAGGAAGCCCTCTCCCGCGCCGAAGGCCGGGAACCAGCCGAGGGTGACCGCGAACAGCGAGGTCAGCCCGATCGCAATGACGAAGGACGGGGTGCCCATCGCGATGGTGGTGCCGATGATGGCGGCGCTGTCCGTCTTGCCCCGCTTGACCGCGGCGATCACACCGATGACGACACCGGAGACCAGGATCAGGACGAAGGCGTAGGCGACCAGGGTGACGGTGGTGGTGACCCGGGAGCCGATCAGATCGCCCACCGGCTGGCGGAACTGGAGGGACTGCCCGAAGTCACCGGTGAAGATGCCGCCCAGCCAGGACAGATACCGCTCGAAGAACGGATCGTCCAGGTGGTACTGGTCGCGGATGGCCTGGAGGGTGTCCGCGGTGACGGAGTTGCCCCGGACCAGGAAGGACTCGGGCGAACCGGGGGCCAGATACATCGCGGAGAACACGATGAACGAGGTCACGAGCATCAGCAGGGCCAGTGCGGAGAGCCGCTTGGCGAGCATGATCAGTACGCCGGTCACGATCCCGCTCCTGACCGACGGCGACTTGGGGCCGCTCGGTGCTTCGGGGTCCTTGGCCAGTTCCACGGTCACTCCGCTCGCCAGGTCCACGGGTGCCCGGGTCACGAGGACGCTCCCAGGTCGGCGGCCCACGGGTAGTGCAGCTGCACGTACGAGGCCGGGGTGCCGGTCAGCCGCTTGTTGAGGAAGAGGGTGTTGTAGGGGGCGTAGAGGGGGATCCAGGCCAGCTCGTCCACGACGATCCGCTGTGCGGCGGTGACCAGCTCGGCACGGCGGGCCGGGTCCTGGGTGCGGCCGGCCTCCTCGATGAGGTCGTCGTACTTGGGGTCAGAGAAGCTGGAGAAGTTGTAGAAGTGGCCGGTGGTGAAGTACTGGTACATCTGGAGCGGGTCGGGGAAGTCGGTGCCCCAGCCGGTCAGATAGAGGTCGATGCCCTCGCGTGCCTTCGGGTCGGTGTAGACGCCGTTGTACTGGTCGGCGGGGATGGACTTGACCTCGACATTGAGACCGATCTTCTTGGCGGCGAACTGGATCTCCGCGCCGATCACCGGGACCTCTGCCTCGGCACTGGTCGTCGCGACGACGATCGGCCGGTCGGGCGCCCCGGCCTCCTTCACCAGCTTCTTCGCGGCGTCGAGGTCACGTTCGGTGACGGTGAGCCCGTCCCATGCCTTCTGGTAGGTGTCCTCGGCGTAGCCCCAGGAGCCGGGGACGGCGGGTGCCTTCTGGGGTTCACCGGCGCCGCTGATGACGGAGTCGATGATGCCCTCGCGGTCGATCGCCATGGACAGCGCCCGGCGGATCCGGAGGTCCTTCAGCGGTCCCTCGGCGTCCATCACGATGGCGTTGAAGCCCTGGGTGGACTCGCCGTAGTAGACGGTGCCCTTGCCGCTGCCGGACAGCCGGCCGAGCGCGGAGGGCGGCAGGAACCAGCTGCCGTCGATGGAGTCGGACAGCAGTCCGCTCACCAAGGCGGCGGGGTCGCGGACGAACTGGAACTCGATCTCCTTGGCCTTGGCCCGGTGTTCGGCGTCGAAGTAGTCGTCGTCGCGGGTCAGGGTCATCGACTGACCCTTGTCCCAGGCGCTCAGCTCGAAGGGCCCGACGCAGTTCACCCCACCGTCGGGGGTGCCGTACGCCTTGCCCTTGGAGGTGACCGTCGCCTTGCTGTCGACGATTCCGGCGGGGCTGCTGAGGTAGGAGGTGAACAGGGAGTCGGGCTTCTTGAGGGTGACGGTGACCTCCAGCGGGCCGGTGGCCTTCACCCCGGAGACGTTCTCGTAGGCGCCTGACCAGAAGGAGCCTGCCTTGGTGTCGAGGTTTCGGGCCAGGCTGAACGCCACATCGTCGGCCGTGAGGGTGGTGCCGTCGTGGAAGGTGACATCCGGGCGGAGCTTGAAGACCCAGGTCTTCGGGTCCGGGTTGGTGAACGATTTCGCCAGCGCGGGCTGGACCGACATGTCCGGGCCGAGCCGGAAGAGCCCCTCGCAGACGTTGGCCATGATCTGCCCGGTCTCGAAGCTGGCGTTGTAGATCCAGTCGAAGGACGCCGGTTCGGCCGTCACGGCCCAGGTGATCCGTTCGAGGTCACCGGCGGGCTTGGGGGTCAGTCCGGTGACGGAGACCCCCTTGTGGCCGGCGGGCTTCTTTTCCGGGGGGGCGCCGGAGCAGGCGGTGAGCAGCAGCGCCCCGGCGACCAGGGACACGGCGATCCGTCTGGAGCGCGGTGGGACGGAGAGGGCGTTCAAGGGAGGTACCTCCGCGAGGGATTCGGGGTCACGCAGGGGGCGGGCCCGCAGCGGGGATGCGAGTCGCACAGAACGTCGGGTGTACGGGTCGTGCGGCGGCCTGGGTGGCGCGGGGCGCAACTCAGCCGGAGTCAACGGGTGTTCGCGTGCAGCGGAGGAACCATCCCGGCGGGGTGCCATGTCTCGGCTGTGTCCCGGCTGCGCTGCTAAGAGCCCTCGGGCTCGTGCTTGATGGCGGCAGTCAACACCTGGGGGTACTCGGGGTCAAGACCTTGAAAGAAACGTTTCTTCGAGAAAAAGAAACGTTTCTTTTCTTCGATGTTTCCGTCATGATGCTGAGCCAGGGCGATGAGACGCACTTCCGCCCGCCGGCTTGACGCGTTCCGCCCATCCGGCTTGAGCGCTTCCGCCCACCGGCTTACGCATTCCACCCACCGGAAGATGAACGATGACCCAACCCTGGATTCTGGTGACCGGGAACGGCGCCTTCGGCACGGAGGCCAGCCGGACCGAGCTGCACTACGCCGACAACCCCAGCTCTGCCGTGGCACTCGCCGTGGACGGCGAGGAGATCGGCGGCCACCGGGTGGTCGGACGCGCCCTGCTGTGGAACGAGCGCCCCGAGGAGGCGCTGCTCCCGCTGCTCGCGCCGGACAGCGGGATCGGGCCGCCGCCGGCCGCCGTGGTGTCCTGCGGGGTCTTCTCGGGGCGGACCACCGTCACCGTCGAGCGCACCGCGGTCAATGTGGAGGACTTCCAGTTCGCCGAGGACGGGCGCCGCCCGGCGGGCGAGCCCCTCTACCCCGACGGGCCGGCCGCCTATCTCTCCACCCTGCCGATCAAGGCCATGAGCACGGCGATGCGCGCGGCAGGAGTGCCCGCGCTGATCTCCAACTCCGCCTCGACCCACGGCTGCAACGCCGTCATGTTCACCGCCCTGCATCTGGCCGCCCGTCTCGGGCTGCCCACGCGGTGCGGCTTCGTCCATCTGCCCGACACCCCGGAGCATGTCGCCCGGATCGGCCACAACGGTCCGAGCATGGACCTCACCCTCCAGATCGCCGCCGTCCGGGCGGGCCTGGCGGCGGTGGCCGCGCATCCGGCGGACATCCGGGTCCCCGCCAACGAATGGGAGTGGTGACACCGCCATGCCGTCCGAACGTGATCTCTCCGCGACCCCGCCGCCGCCCGGTTCCGCCCTGCTGATCCGGGGGGCCCGCGTCCATGGCCGTAACGGTCTGGTGGATGTGTATGTGCGGGAGGGGAAGGTGAGCGGGCTGGTTCCCACGGGAACCGGGGAGGCGGTGACCCCGGCCGGGCCCGTCGAGACCGTCGAGCCCCTCGAAGGGGACGGTGACCAGCCCGTCGACGCGCACGGTGGTCTGCTCTCGCGTGCCTTCACCGAGCCCCACTACCACCCCGACAAGGCGTACAGCAGAGACCTGGCGCCCGCCGGAGCCCGGGACGGATTCGAGCGGGCCCGGCTGATCAAGGCCGGTTTCACCGTCGAGGACGTGACCGAGCGAGCGGCCCGCGCCCTGCGGCTGGCCGCCTCGGGCGGAGTCACCAGACTGCGCGCCAATGTCGATGTCGACTCGGTGTCCGGGCTGCGCGGACTGTACGGCGTGCTGGCCGCACGGGAACAGGTCGCGCATCTCATGGACGTGGAGATCGTGGCGTTCCCGCAGGAAGGACTGGCCCGGGACCCCGGGGCACGGGACCTGATCGCCGAGGCGCTGCGCTCGGGGGCCGGCCTGATCGGCGGCTGGCCCAATGTGGAGGATGGCCATGAGGCCCAGCGCGCCGTCGTCCGCGAGACCTTCGACCTGGCGGAACGCTTCGGCGTCGGTGTGGACATCCACGTGGACTGCGCGATCGACCCGGCCGAGACCATGCTGGAGTACATCGCCGAGGAGACGGTACGGCGCGGCTTCCAGGGCCGGGTCCTGGCCAGTCACTGCTGCGGCCTCGAGGTGTACAACGACACCGACGCGGCCCGTGTGGTGGCGGCGGTCGCCGACGCGGACGTACGGATCGTGGTCGTACCGCTGAACCTGGTCGACGGCGGGCCCCGGGGGCTGTCCCGTCCGACGGAGCTGCTGGCGGCCGGGGCGATGGTCGCCGCGGGCAGCGACAACATGAACGACGGCTGGTACGCCCTGGGCACCCTGGACCCTCTCGACCGGGCCCGGATGACCTTCCTCGGCGCCGGGTTTGAGGACGAGAGTGCCGTCGATCTCGCCTGGGAGATGGTGTCCGGCCGCGCGTCGGCCGTGCTCGGCGGGCGGGACGGGGACATCGAGGTCGGCGAGGACGCCGATCTGGTGCTGTTCGAGGCCCCCGACCGGGGGACGGCGCTCGCCGGGGGTCCCGGTACCCGGACGACATTCCGGCGCGGGCGCCTGGTGGGGC
Organism: Streptomyces sp. NPDC056231; assembly: GCF_048270745.1. Lineage (NCBI taxonomy): Bacteria > Bacillati > Actinomycetota > Actinomycetes > Kitasatosporales > Streptomycetaceae > Streptomyces > Streptomyces sp. NPDC056231. Next base: position 31,533 of record NZ_JBLVKW010000028.1, read on the forward strand.
GCCGGGTCACCGACGCCCACACCGATCCCGGCTCCGGGTCCCGCCCGGCTCACCCGGCTCATCTGTCTCACCCCGACTCGCGTACGACGCTGGGGGCGGGCCGATGAGCGGCGGGGGGGTTGGGGCTGCCGTCGCTGGTGCTGGGGGTTCCACTGGGATGGGTCCCGCAGGTTCGCCTGGCATGGATGTCACGGGTCCCAGCGGCACGAGTCCCACACGTCCCACCGGCACCGATGCCACAGGCCCCACCAGCACGAGTCCCACACGTCCCACGTGCACTGATGCCACGGGTGGCATCAGTCGTACCGGCACGGATCTGTCCGCTCCCGGCGCCGCTGTCACCCTCGTAGATCTCGCCGTCACCGGCGCCACCGTGCTCGCACCCGAGGGGCCACGGTCCGGGACACTGCTGGTGGACGGCGGCAAGGTGGCGGCGATCGTGCCGCCGGACGCCCCGGTCCGTGCCCGGGGGACCCTCGACGCACGCGGGCTGTACCTCATGCCCGGGGTGATCGATCCGCATGTGCACTTCGATGTCCCGGGGATCTCCCTGGAGGCCGACTTCCACACGGGGACTCGTTCCGCCGCGGCCGGAGGGATCACCCTCGTCGTGGAGCACCCCTTCTCCGACCCACCGACCACGACCGCCGCCCGCTACGCCGACAAGATCCGGCAGGCCGGGGCGGGCACGGTGGTCGACTTCGGGCTGTGGGGCGCACTGACCGAACCGTCACTGGACGAGATGACGGGCCAGCACGCGCTCGGCGCCCCCGGGTTCAAGGCGTTCCTCCCCGACAACGACATGGACTTCCCGCCCGCCACCGAGTCCGATCTGCTCACCGGGATGGCGACGGCCGCGCGCCTCGGCGCCCGGGTGCTGGTGCACGCCGAGGACCGGGCCGCGCTCGCCGATGGCGAGGCCGCGTTGCGGGCCCGGGGCCGTACCGATGTCGGGGCCCTGCTTGAGGCCCGTCCGCCGTCGTCCGAGATCGAGGCCGTACGGGATGTGCTGCGGCTGGCCCGGCGGACCGGCTGCTCGGTACATCTGGTCCATCTCTCCACACCCGAGGCCATCGACCTGGTCACCGAGGCACGGGCCGCCGGCGTGGACGCCACCTGCGAGGTCACCGCCCACCATCTGCTGCTGACCGCCGCCGAACTGCCCGACCTGGGCGGCTTCGCAGTGTGCGCTCCCCCGCTGCGGGACCCGGCGCGGGTGGAGCAGTTGTGGGACCGGGTCGCGGCGGGGGTGGTCCAGGCGATCGTCTCCGACCACTGTCCCTACGGCCGGGCCGACAAACTTGCCGGGACGGACGATGTGTTCGGCTGCCCCTTCGGCATCCAGAGCGTCCAGGAGTACGTCCCGCTGGTGATCACCGAGGCGCTGCGGCGCGGTCTCGGATGGGACCGGATCGTGCCGCTGCTGACCAGCGGGCCCGCGCGGCTGTGTGGCGCGGACGGTACCAAGGGGGAGCTACGGCCGGGCCGGGACGCGGACTTCGTACTGCTCGACCCGGCCGCCCACTGGGTGGTCAGCGCGGAGCGGCAGCAACTCGCAGAGGAGCGATGGTCGCCGTACGACGGCCGGGTCAGCTCGGTGCGGGTGGTCAGGACGGTCGTACGGGGCCGGACCGTCGCGGTGGACGGGGAGATCGTGGTGCCGAAGGGCACGGGGCGATTCCTGGACCTCGCCACGGACCCGACGGACCCGATGAGCCGCTCGGCGTCGAATGCCCCGGCCTCCCCGGCACCCGAGGAGACACCATGCCCGGCGTGAGCGGGCGGGAGCTCGATGTCGTGGGCGGGGCGCGGGAGCTGATCGGCGGCTGCCTCGCGGTCACCGGCGCGGACCGGGTGCTGATCCTGACAGATCGCCGTACCCGGCACCTCGCCCAGGTGATCGTGACCGAGGCCCGCGCGCTGACCGGCGTAGCGAAGCTGGCCGTCATCCCCGATATCGCGGACGGCTATCCGGCGGCCCGCGCGGAGATCGAGCGGGCCCTGGACCGGTACGAGCCGACCGTGACGGTGTTCGCGGCGGCCGATTCCGGTGATCTGCTGGCCTGGGACGCCACCTTCTGGAAGCGCCTGGAACAGCTCGGATCGCGGCACGCCCATATGCCCGCATTGGACGACGCCTGCCTCGGTCTCGGCATGGCCGTGGACTATGCCGAGGTGGCCCGTTTCACCCTCGCGGTGAGGGACCAGCTCAGCGGCTCCCGATCGCTGCGGATCACCAGTGCGACCGGCACTGAACTGTCCCTGACCTGTGGCCTCGACCGCCCATGGACACCCTTCACGGGCCTGTACCAGTGCGCGGGGCAGGGCGGGCGGCTGCCGCAGGGCGAGGTGTTCTGCACTCCGCTGACCGCCGAGGGGGTGCTCGCGGTCTCGGTGGTCGGCTATCCCTTCAACAGTGAGTCGGGGCTGCTCGCCGAGCCGCTGCTGATCGAGGTCGCGGACGGCCGCGCGGTGTCCCTGCGCCACCCCGACCGGGATCTGGAGTCTCGGGTGCGCGACTGGCTCACCGAGGCTCCGCAAGGGTTGCGCCTCGGTGAACTGGCCCTCGGCACCAACCGGGCGCTGTCGGCGCTGACCGGAAATCTGCTGTTCGACGAGAACGTCCCCGGCGTCCATATCGCCTTCGGGCACCCCTTCCCCGAGTACACCGGCGCCGACTGGGCCTCCCCGGTCCATGTCGACATGGTCGTCCAGCGGCCGAGCGTGCAGGTCGACGGCGCGACCGTACTGACCGGGGGCGCCTATGCCGGCGCCTTCGGCGAACCGTCCCCCGATGTGAGGAGTTGCCCATGAGCACCATCAGCACGAGCAGTCCCGTTGTCCACCAGGTGAGTGCCAGCCGGGGACGGGTGCGTCCCGCGTACATCCTGATGTGCCCGGAGAACGTGGTGGAGAACGCGCTGCCGCATCTCACGGGCGTGATAGCCAAGCCGCTGGCCACGCCGCGGTCGATGCCGGCGCGCTTCGGTGAGTATCTGCTGGAGTTCGAGGCGGGCGGCCACAGCACCCAGCGGCTCGGCGCGGGCTTCGAGAACTTCCTCTACGTCCTCGATGGCGGCGCGGTCGTGGAGACCGCCACGGAGGAGTACGTACTGAAGCCGGGTGGTTATGTCTTCCTGCCGGAGGGCGACGAGTTCGGGATCGAGGCGCCTGGGGAGTCCCGGTTGCTGTGGGTGAAGCGCCGGTACGACCGGGTGGCCGGGGTGGCGCTGCCGGAGCCGGTGGCCGGGCATGTGGACGATGTCACCCACCACCCGGACGACACCATCGGCGGCACCTACGCCCCGCTGCTGCCGGACGACGAGCGCTATGACATGGCGATGAACTTCATGCGGTTCGACGTGGGTTCGCGGTTCCGGATGGTGGAGGTCCACCACCAGGAGCACGGCCTCTACATGCTCGAAGGCGAGGGCGTCTACTACCTGGGCGACGACCATGTGGAGGTCTCCGCGGACGACTTCGTCTACATGGCTCCCTACTGCCCCCAGTCCTTTTACGCGACCGGATCGACCCGCCCGTCGTACCTCCTCTACAAGGACATCAACCGTGACGGCTTCTGAGAACCAGACCCATGAGGCGCCCGCCGACCTGATAGTGGAACGCGCCCGACTCGCCCCGGGCACCAACACCGGCACAGGCACAGGCACGGTCGTGGCCGAGCTGGTCGATGTCGTCGTACGGGACGGGCGGATCGTCACGCTCGGCCCCGGAGTGGGCGCGGGTGTGGCCGCCCGGGAGCGGATCGTGGCGGACGGCGGGCTGATCACCGCGCCCTTCACCGAACCGCACAGCCATCCGGACAAGGCGCTGAGCCGCCGTTCGATCGGGCCGCTGGGTCTGCCGTCCCCGCTGACGGACCGGCCGTCCCTGATGCAGCGGCAGCGCGATCTGAAGGCCACCTTCACCCGGGAGGAGGTGGCGGACCGCGCCGGGGCGTTCCTGCGGCTGGCCGCCGCGCAGGGGGTGGGGACGGTCGCCGGGCAAACGGACATCGACACGGTGACCGGGCTGACCTCCTTCGAGGGGGTGATGGACGCCCGGGAGGCCCATGCCGATCTGCTCGACCTGCGGGTGACCGCCTTCCCTCAGGAGGGTCTGGTGCAGGACCCGGGCGCCTACGACCTGGTGGCGGCGGCGCTGGCCGCGGGCGCGGACCGGGTGGGCGGATGGCCCAACAACGAGCGGTCCCCGGAAGACCAACTCACCCATCTCGACCAAGTTTTCGAACTGGCTGAGCGGTTCGGTGTGGGAATCGACATCAACATCGACTACTTCACCGATCCGACCGAGCGGCTGCTGCTGCCGCTGGCGGAACGCACGCTCGCGCACGGTATGCGCGGACTGGTCAACGCCAACCATGTGGGCGCCTTGGAGACCTACGCGGAGGACGACGCCCGGAAGGTGATCGAGAAGGTCGCCGAGGCGGGCATCACGGTCACCGTCTGCCCGACCAACCTGAGCGGATCCCGCCCGTACCGGGGTGTCTCGCGGGCCGCCGACTTGCTGGCCGCCGGGGTGACCGTCGCGGCCGGGACCGGCAACCTCCAGGACAACTGGGAGCCATTCGGCAATCTCGACCCGCTGGACACCGCCCGGCTGGCCTGGCACGCGGTGCCGCTCAGCGACGAGGACGACCAGGGCGTGGAGACGGCGTGGCGCCTGGTGACGGACCACGCGGCCCGGGCCGCCGGCGTGCCCTTCGGCACCCTGCGGCCGGGCGAACCCGCCGACTTCGTCGTCCTCGCCGCGACCTCCCTCACGCACGCGCTGCGCAACGAACCGGGCCCACGCTGGTCGGTCCGGGGCGGCCGGATCGTGGCAAGCTGTAGGGGCGAGATCTGGACGGCTCCCATACCGGAGGGGGTGCGCTGATCCACCGGTGGGTGCGGGGGCGGCCGGGGCCCGTCGTACTGTATGCGTACGCGACGGTCCGGCCGCGGCACCCCGTCCGGCCACCGCCGCCGCCCCGTACGGAACGTGCGGTGTCCGGTATCCGGTATCCGCAGTCCGTTTTCGGTGTTGCGTGTGCGGTGTTCCGTGATGCATCTACCGTTTCCCGTGATCCATGTTCGAAGTCGGGCAGGGCTAGGAGTGAATCTGGTGATCCCGTGGTGAAGGCGACCAGGGCCGCAGGCGGCCGGGTGACGATCCGTGATGTCGCCGCCGCCGCCGGGGTCTCGGTGACAACCGTCTCCGACGCCCTGAACGGCAAGGGCAAACTCCGCCAGGAGACGCGTGAGCGCATCCGGCGGACCGCGGACTCCCTCGGCTACCGGCCCAGCCGGGTCGCCCAGGCGTTCCGGCAGGGCCGTACCGGCACCATCGCGCTGGTCCTCCCGCACCGGGACGTCAGCGGCAACGAGTACGACATGATCGGCCTCGACTACTACATGACGATCGCGTCCGGCTCGGCGCGGGCCGCGTTCAGCGAGGGCTACGCGGTGATGCTGACGCCGAGGATCAGCACGGAGGACGAGTGGCGGCTGATCGGCCCGGACGGGGTGGTGCTCTGCGACCCCACCGCCGGTGATCCCCGGATCGATCTCCTGGAGGGCATGGGCATCCCAGTCGTGTCCATCGAGCGCGACCCCGGCCGCCCCGAGCGCCCCTTCTACGTCTCCGGCGACAACGAGCAGAACATGCGGGACCTGCTGGACCATCTCCACGCCCAGGGAGCGCGCCGGATCGCCCTCCTCTCGGCCAGGTCCACCTGGGCATGGACCCTGGAGGGAACCGAGGCGTACGAGTCCTGGTGCGCCGGGCACGGTATGCGGCCCTTCGTCGCCCATGTGTCGGTGGACCGGCTGGAGGCCGACTCCTACCGCGCCGCCTGCGCGCTGCTCGACGCGGACGAGCCACCGGACGCGCTGATCGCCTCCGCCGAGCAGTACAGCGAGGGCACGACCCGGGCCTGCCGGGAGCGCGGTATCCGTGTACCGGACGATCTGCTGCTCGCCATCGGTATCGACAACCGCTTCGCCCAGCAGTCCGACCCGCCCATCACCGCGATCGACCTGCGCCCCGCCGACCAGGCAGGAGCAGCGGTGGAAATGCTCCTCAAACGCCTCAACGGCAAGCCGGTCAGCCGCCCGACGGTGGTGCGCAGCCATCTGAGGGTCCGGGCGAGCACATTGCGCCAGGGGTGAGGGGGCGCCTACTCGTCTGTGGGGTGAGGGTTGGGGGGCGGGTGCGGGTGAGTGGGGGTTGGTCGCGCAGTTCCCCGCCTAGCACTCCAGCAGCATTTTGCTGTCTGAGCTGCGGGTTTCACTGGGCGGCTGGAGTGTAGCGGGCTGCTGGGTGGTCAGAGGCGGTCTCACGGAGACCGTCCCTCGAGCGTGTGGCGCCGCCGTTGGTAGTGGCAGCGGCGTGCGACTGCTTGGCGTTGTCGGCGCCAGTTCGACCAGTTCATCGCGTGGCGTCGGCCTCGGTGTCCGCACAGGTGCGGGGGCCGGGGACGACAAGCTGCCAGGAGTCGCCGAACCTCCGCCACTGTGAGCTCGATGACCCCGGTTGTCTCACCGGTTCCGCCTCCTATTCCCTGGCCTGGTGGGTTGTGGCGGCCAGGAAGGCGTGCGCGAGCATGGCGAGGGTGATGTGCCGGTACCAGCCCACGTAACGGCGGACTTCGTCCTGGTCCAGGCCGCATTCGTTCTTCGCGGCCTGGTCGGGTAGGACCGCCGCATTGCTGCGGCGGTCCCCCCTCAGAACCGTGCGGGCCCGTTGTCCGAGCACACGGCTCAAGCAAGCCCTGATGGCTCGCGGGCGTATGCAGGGGCGCTGTCACGTTGGCGGGTGGCGTGGGAGGATCCTCGGGTTGATCATGGTGGAGGGGGATCGTCCGTGGGGAGCGTGTCGCCGTCGTACAGGGGCCACCGGTACCCGGTCGAGGTGATCTCGCACTGCGTGTGGCTGTACTTCCGGTTCCCGCTCAGTTTCCGTGAAGTGGAGGAGCCGATGCTCCAGCGCGGCGTGAGCGTCTCCCACGAGACCGTGCGCCGCTGGTGTCTGAAGTTCGGCCAGGCGTACGCCAACGCTACGCTGCGCGATCTTGGTGGTTAATTCCAACTGCCATGCAATGAAGTCGAGTTGGCAGGCGTCGGGATGACTGGCGGAGTCGGTCGTGGGTCTGCCCGTGCGCCAGGGGTAGCAGCGCGACGAGCAGGCGGTGGACCATGAGCGCTGGTGATCACTCGTGGGTCTTCTCGGATCGGAGCGTGTCGTGTCGGTGCAACCCCAGCCTTGGCCTCAGAGCCTGTCGGGTGGCTGACCATGCGTGATGCGTGACGGTCGTGATCTGCCTTCGGGGTATGGCGACGGCCCCGGAATGATCACGTGGTGTGTGCCAGTGCGACAACTCCGAGGCCGTCAGCGGCCCATGCTATCCGTCCAGCCTGACTGATGAGATGTGGGAGATCATCAAGCCGCTCCTTCCAGCGCGTGACCTGCGAAAAGGCGGCGGGATGCGCAAGTACGGAGACCGGTTGGTGCTCGACTCGGTGTTCTACGTGCTGCGGTCGGGCTGCCAGTGGCGGATGCTTCCGCGCGATCTGATGCCCTGGGACGCGGCCCACCGCTGGTTCACCAAGTGGCGCCGGGACGGTACCTGGGACCGCGTCCACGACGAGCTCCGCCGCCGGGTCCGGATCGGGGCCGGACGCGATCCCGAGCCGTCGGCCGCCGTGATCGACGCCCAGTCGATCAAGACCAGCGAGGGCGGCGAGGCGCGTGGATTCGATGCGGGCAAGCGAACGACAGGGCGGAAGAGACACGTGATCGTGGACACGATGGGCCTGCTGCTGGTCGTCGCCGTCACCTCCGCGTCCGTGCAGGACCGGGCCGGAGGCCGCGCCGTCCTGGCCCAGCTCGCCGGCGGCTTCCGCACGATCAGTCTGGTGTGGGCCGACGGCGGATACGCCAACTCCGTTGATTCCACGCTGCTTTCGTGGGCTCGCGACGCGTTGAACATCGTCGTCGAGATCGTTAAGCGGACCGACGACGTCAAGGGCTTCAAGGTCCTGCCCCGCCGCTGGGTGGTGGAGCGAAGTTTCGGCTGGCTGGTCCGAAACCGTCGGCCGGCCCGCGACTACGAACGGCTGACCGCGACCTCCGAGGCCATGATCAAGGTGGCAATGATCCGTCTGATGCTCGTCCGGCTCGCCGGACAGCCATCGCGGTGGAGCCATGAATCCCACCGCAAGACCGCACGAGCCAACACCGTCGAGGACTACATCGCGGCGTAACCAACCGGCCACCCGACAGGCTCTCAGCCGGATCCGCAGATCGCGGCGGCGGTCCGGGCGATGTACTCGGGCCGGCGGGAGGCCCCGCTGGCGGTGCAGGTCCGCGACCGGCTGGGCGAGCTGTTCCCGGACGCTGCCTTCGCCGACGGGTTCGGGCGGGCGGGCAAGCCGGGCTGGTCGCCGGGCCGGCTCGCGCTGGTCACGGTGCTGCAGAAGGCCGCGAACCTCACCGACCGGCAGGCCGCGGACGAGGTCAGGGAGAACCTGTCCTGGAAGTACGCGCTCGGCCTGGCGCTGGAGGATCCGGGCTTCGACCACAGCGTGCTGTCGGAGTTCCGCTCCCGTGTCGTCGCCCATGGGATGGAGGAGCGGGTGCTGGACCTGCTGCTGGAGCGACTGCGCGAGCTGGGACTGGTGGCGGCGGGCGGCAACCAGCGCACCGACTCCACGCACATCGTGGCCGCGGTGCGGGAGCTGAACCGGCTCGAGCTGGTCGGCGAGAGCGTGCGCGCGGCCCTGAACGCCCTGGCTGCGGCCTGCCCCGAGTGGGTGGACCAGGCGCTGGTCGTGGAGGACTGGAGCCGCCGCTACGCGGACCGGATCGACACCTGGCATCTGCCCTCCTCCAAGACCAAGCAGGACGAACTCGCCCTGCACTACGCCAAGGACGGCTACACCCTGCTGGAGGCCCTCTACGCCCCGGCTTCCCCGGCATGGCTGCGCGAACTGCCCGCGGTGCAGACCCTGCGGATCGTGCTGGTGCAGAACTACACCCGCACCCCGGGTGGGGGCGCCAGGCTGCGGATCCGGCGCCGCGAGCGCGACGAGGACGGGGGTGACGGGCTGCCGCCGGGCCCGATACGCCTGGCCTCCCCGTATGACACCGACGCCCGCTGGTCCGCCAAGCGGGACATGTTCTGGAACGGATTCAAGCTGCACGTGTCGGAGACCTGCCACCCACAGGCCGACGGCGACCGTCCCGCCCGGCCGAACATCATCACGAACGTGGCCACCACCGCCTCCACCCTCCCGGACACCAAGGCCCTGGAACCGATCCACCAGGCTCTCGACCGCCGTCGGCTGCTGCCCAATCGGCACTACCTCGACTCCGGCTACCCCAGTGCCGAACTGATCGTGGGTTCCGCCAAGGCCTACGGCGTCGCCTTGATCACCCCGGTCCTCCTCGACACATCCCGCCAAGCCAAAGCCCAAAAAGGCTTCGCCGCACACGACTTCATCATCGACTGGGACAACCAGCAGGCCGTCTGCCCGGCCGGGAAGACCAGCACCACCTGGAACGATGTCGCCCAAGAAGGCGTGGCCAAGACCGTCGTGTCCTTCGCCGCCCTGGACTGCATCCCCTGCCCCTCCAAGGACCAGTGCACCAGCGCCCGCAGCAACCGCCGCCGGCTCAGCCTCCAACCCCGCGAACTCACCGAGACCATCCAAGCTGCCCGCGCCCACCAGCAGACCGGCAACTTCAACCGCGACTACGCCCTGCGCGCCGGCGTCGAGGGCACCATCCGCCAGGCCACCCACACCACCGGCCTACGCCGCGCCCGCTACCGCGGCCTGGCCAAGATCCACCTCGACCACACCACCAGCGCCACGGCTCTCAACCTCATCCGTATCGCTGCCTGGTGGAACGGCCACCCCCTCGACCGCGCCAACCACAGCCACCTCGCCAGGCTCCAACTCTCCCTCGTTGCATGACAGTTGGAATTAACCACCAAGATCGCACAGGGCCGGTAACCGGTCGATCCGGCACGGGCCCTGCCGTACCAGTTCCGCATAGATCCGGGTCTCTTCCTCGGTCAGTCCCAGCGCTTCGAACACCACAATCCTTCCCTGGCCTGGCACGGTCGCTTCAGGTTCTCCGTCTCGCCGGACGCACGGAACCAGCTCCTCCGGCAGGCGCGCGCACAATAACGCCGCAGTAACGCTCAGCCTGTAGGCAGCTGCCGAACAGGTGACATCAGATCGCTAAGGTGTGCGCCATGTCAGTTCCGGCCAAGGTCCCACGCGTACCAGGGCTGTCCCTGCGTCTCCTTGGAGGATTTGCGGCGGTTCGTGACGACGGACTAACGATCCCCCGCCGGTGGCGGCGGAGCACCGCGCAGACGCTGGTGAAACTGCTCGCGGTGGCTCCGGGTCTGCGGCGTCACCGCGAGGAAGTGATGGATCTGCTCTGGCCGGACGCCTCGATGGACGCGGGCATACGGAACCTTCGCGTCACCCTCCATGCCGCGCGCCACGCTCTGGAGCCCGAGTTGGCGCCCCGGGTTCCGTCCTCCTATCTGGTGGCGGAGGGGGATCTGCTGTTCCTGGCACCGGAGCTGGTACGTGTCGATGCCAACGAGGCGGAGGAGGCGGCGCGGGAGGCCCTCAGCTCGGGAAGCCCGGATGCGCTCGGCGCCGCGCTGGCCGCCCTGGACGGGGAGTTGCTGCCGGAAGACAGATTCGCGGATTGGGCCGCGGATCGCCGTCGCCGTATCGAGGTGCTGCGGGAGCAGCTCGTCCCCGCCCTGGCCGGGCGGCTACTGGCCGGGGGACGAACCGATGAGGCGGTCGGTGTGCTGCGTGAAGCGGTGGAACGCTCCCCCGCCGACGAGGAGCTGAACCTGCTGCTGGCCCGCACCTGGTGCGACATGGGCCGACCGCGTCAGGCCATCCGCCAGTATCACGCCTGCCGTGAGGCGCTCGCCGACGAGCTGGGGGTGCGTCCCGGCGCCGCGCTGGAGGCCGTGCACCTCACAGCGCTGTCCGCGCTCGACGCCGCGCCGCTCACCCGCCCCTCGCAGGAGCCCGCACCCCTGCCGCCCGTCATCCGCCGCCCCGAACGGCTGCCCCTGTTCGGCCGTGAGCGGCCACTGGCGCTCCTCGCCGAACACGCATCGGCCGCATCCGGGGACACTCCGCTCGTGGTAGTGCGCGGCGAGGCCGGCATCGGAAAGACCCGGCTGGTCGCGGAGGCGGCCCGCCGTGCGGCGGCGCAGGGCGTGTGTGTGCTGTGGGGTACGAGCCACGAGGCCGAAGGGCAGACTCCATACGGGGTGTTCGCCGACGCGCTCGACGGTCACCTCGCCGGGTGCAGCGCCGAGGAGCGGCGGCAGCGACGGGCGTCGCCGCGGTGAACATACCGACCGCGGGCGGTAGCACTTCCTCCGCTGAGAGTGAGCACGGTAGGTGTCGTATTTGCACGACAACTGTCGTCATCCGTGTCCGGCCTCCTGGTGCAGGTGCTCTCGGGACGCCCTCCACGGGTCGCCGGGAAGCGGCGTTGTCGGTGGGCTCTGCAAGGGTGTGCGTCATGGATGAACTGGTGGAGCGTGTCGACGGTCAAGATCGTGTGCTGGGAGTGGTGGTCACCCGCCGGCAGGCCATCCGGGAGGGTTGGCTGCACCGGGTCGCCGTGACGGTGTGTCGTGATGAGCGTGGGCGGATCCTCGTCCACCGGCGGTCGGAGCAGCTGTCGCGCTTCCCCGGGCTCTACGAGGTCACGGTCGGTGGCGGTGTGCATGCCGGTGAGTCCTATGAACAGGCCGCCGCGCGGGAGCTGGCCGAAGAGCTGGGCATTCGTGTGCTGCCGCGCTCGCTGTTCACGTTCCTCAACCGCAGCGGTTTGAGCCCTCACTGGCTCGGCGTGCACGAAGCCGTGGTGCCGGATGCTGTGGTCCCCGATCCTGATGAGGTCGCCTGGCATGGCTGGCTGACGGAGCCGGAGCTGCGGTCGGCCCTGTTGGAGTGGTGCTTCACCCCCGACAGCCACGAAGCCTTCAGCCGGTATCTCGCGTTCCGGACCTCGCAGTCCTGACCTTGCCCGCCTTTACTTGCAATAAGCGCGGTAGACGCCAAGAACGATGCGAATCTGACGACAGTTGTCGTGCTCAGCGGTCCAGAAACCCCTTGGTCAGGGTGCTGGGTTGACGACAACTAGCTCGCTCCGTCTCATCCGCGCTACCGGCCGAGACGCAATGCCCTGCCAAGGAAGTCGTTCGGCTTCGTGCCGGGGTGCCGAACGAGCCGTGTGAACACCACCCGGCCGTCCACTTCGAACCTCAGCACCTTCGCGCTGCGCGGCCTGATCAGGTGGGGCCTGGTGCCGTTCAGGACGTAGTGGACCGCATGGTGGTCGCAAACGATGACGCCTTCCAGGCCGCGCGGCCCTTCCACGACCTTCCAGGTGATGTAGTCGCCCATGCTGCCGGGCGCTTCGTTCTCAGCGATCCGGGCAACGCGTTCCGTGCGCTGGCTGATCTTCCGGTAGGCGATGCCGCCCCGGGCGCGCAGCAGGCGGGCGATCCGGCCGGGCTCGATCCGTACTTCCACACTCACGAGGTGGCCTCCTCCGGGCACTTGCAGGCGGGCAGTGCGATCGTGACGCGCTGCTCGACACCGACACAGCCGCCCTGCGGGCCGATGGTCTGCTGACGGCCGAGGATGTACGGCCGGCCGCGCCGCCGCCCGCCGGTGGCGGCCAGACAGCACGTGATCGCGTTGAACACGCCGACGGCATCGAGGTGGGTGATGCGGGCGGCGGCTTCGAGGTCTTCACACGACGGCGGGCAGCCGCCTTCGGTCGGGCCGGGCGCGCACCGCAGCACCGTGACGACGAGTTCCACGGCGGTCGACAGCGGCGGCGTGCAGCCACGTACGTTCTGCGCCGTGGTGTCCTCGGCGGGGAATCTCGACGAGGCGTACATGCGGCTCAGGTTGACCGTGAGCTGGCCGCCCGCGTCGCCAGTGCACGGGTCGGCGCAGTCGTCCCAGGCGGGCAGACCCGGCACGAGGCAGCGCCGGCAGGTCGGGCAGCCCGGATAGTCGTCGATCTGCGTGGCCATCTCATCGAGGGTGGCGCACACACAGGCCAGGAGGTCCTGAGCGGCCTCGTGAATGGCCAGCGGCTGGAGCGGCACGGTGTTCCCTCTATACGGCCAGATCTGGGTGCGGGGCCGCTTGTAGTCCGGGCTGAAGACCTGACTCGGCGAGGCCTGCCGGTACGGGTTGACGGCGGTCAGCCACAGGTCGACGGCCGGGATCCCGGTCCGCTGCTCCGAGTACAGAACCGTCGGGTCCGCGAACTCGAGGTCGACGCCCTGCCGGGACAGACGGCTCAGGTTCCGGTTCGACGCGACCTTGCAGCCGCAGCCGCCCGAGCAGTCCTTCACCAGGTGACAGACCATCGCACTGAACGCGGCAATGGCAGCGGCGTCGAGCGGCAGACCCACCCGGTAGGTGACGCAGAACGTTCCCTCCTCGCCGCACGGCGCGGCCATGTCCTGGCAGTCGGGCCAGCATTCGCCGTCCGTCCGCACCAGGAGCCCCGGAGCGTCCACACGGTAGGCCTCGGGCGGCAGGGTCTCGCCGTCGACCTCCACGGCCAGGACGTCGTACACCGGGCCTTCGAGGCGGACTTCGCACAGCTCACCGCACGAGCAGTCGCTGGCGCAGCCGCACACGCTGGCATTGCGCCACACGCCGTCGCGGCCGAGGTACGGGATCCACGGGCCGGCCGTCGCCCCCTGCACGGTGGTCGAGCCCGAGTCGAGGCAGCTCTTCCGGCACGGCCGCACAGTGGTGGGGCAGGAGGGGCCCCACCGCCGCCCGGACAGCGCCCACAGGATGCTCGTCGCGACGGCGCGCTGCCGGTCGATGGTCTCCTGCTCGACTCCCTCCGGGAGTTGGCAGCAGTGGGGCACGAACGGCCACGGCTCGCACGGGCCTACGTGCTGCGGCATGTCAGTGTCGCCTCCGCGTCTCGTACCGGCAGGACTGCGGAAACCGTCGCGGATGAACCGGCCGACAGCCCCGTTGGTGAAGCTGTCCGGCATCGTCGACAGGAACGCGGTGCTCGTGTCGAAGGTGCGGGGCGCGCGGTGCAGGACTTTCACGTCCGCCATGTACTCGCCGCCGATCCCCGCCAGCACCCCGTACGCGGTTCGCTTGTGCAGCACATCCAGGTGTCGCCCGGCCTCCAGGGCGTGGAGCATGCCCGCCTTGTCCACGGGGAGCGGGACGTGGAGCTCGTACGACAGCGGGTCCTCGTGTCCGAGGCTCACCAGGAAGTCACGGGTCTCACGGAGGCCGCGGAGGTAGGCGCCGTTCCCGCGCGTGGCGTAGTGCGCCTCCACGTCCCGCACTGGGCCCCGTTGGTACACCGGCAGTTCCTCCGGCTGGGGCTTCATCACGAAGAAGTCGTCATTGCACAGGATGAACCGCTCGGTGATCTCTGGGTGTTCGATCGCGGCCCGTACCGCCGCCGTCGTGTTGGCGTACTTGGTGCCGGTCTGCCGGATCGGGACGTGCCCCACATCGGCCGCCCACGGAGGCCGGTACCCGATGAGCCACACCCGCCGGTGCGGGAGGTTCGCCGCCCACGACCGCAGCGCATATCACAGCTGCGAGTTGGCGGCGCCCTCCCGCACCGGGCACACGATGTCGTACTCCGCCATCAGGACGCCTTGCAGAAGTCGCCCGCCACAGGGATGTACGTGGTCGACGGCATCGGCGGAGCAATGGACGTGATGAAGGTCCGGCGGTGGCAGGAGGATTCGAGCGGGGTGAACATCGGACCGGGGGTTCCGGCGGCGTCCTGGGCCTGGACGTTGTACGGGCCCATGCCCCACTTGCCGCCCGCCCTGGTCGCGCCGGTCAGCTCCAGGTTCACGGCCTCGTTCGCGAGCTCCAGATCGCCGATGATCCCGTTGGTCACCCACGGCAGCAGGAAGTACAGCCAGGCCCCTTCCGCAGCCTCTTCCTCACAGACGTCTTCGCCGAGGACGTCCGTCCATACCTCCAGTGCGAAACCTGCCTTGCAGGGGATCGAGCAGGAGTCGAAACCGATCGGCTTGCCGTCGTAGTCGAAGTACACGGGGCTGCCGGTCATGATCTCAATCAGCTCTGGCGACGCCTGGAAGAACGTGAACGTGATGTCGTACCCGTTGAGGGTGGGGCAGCCCTTCTTGTACCCGCACTGACGACCGTTGGCCGCCTTGAACGTGATGTCGTCGCCCTCCTCAATGTTGGCGGCCATCTCCACGCTCGCGAAGCACTCGGTGACGTACGAGGCATCGTCGCCGCAGACGAGCCGGCCGCAGCCGTCGACGCGGGTGACGCGGACGGTGGCCGCGTTCGAGATGAGGGGTGCTGGCACGGTTGGCCTCCAACAGAGAGTTGGTTGGCCCGGCCCACAACCAGCGGCATCACAACAAGTCTATCCGGCGGGGTCCTTCACCACGCGGCCGTCACCAGCCACTCTCGCCCGGGTACTGCCGCCGGGACCTACCGGACCCGTCCCGGCGGTCGGGCACGCTGGGGCGGGCTGTCTTCCGGGAGTCGCCCCGCTGACTCGAAATCGCCGACTCCCGGCACGCGAGGCCAGCCAACACCTAGCTAGAGCCACGTGTGTCACCTCCATGACACGGCAACGCTAGGTGAGGAAGTACCGGGAATATTCCCAGAGTTGACAGGGGTACGATCAATACCATGCCCATGGGATACGTGGTGTCGACGGCAATACTCGCCTGGTGCACCTTCTTCGCCGTTGTCGCGCCGCGCCGCCCCCGACTGCTGGCGAGCATGAGTTTCTGGTTCGGCCTGATCCTCAACGAGGTGCCGTTCATCGGCATCTACTTCCTGGTGGCCTCCACCGCCCTGGCCGCCGGCCAGGGCGATCTGGAGCCGACGGGCGCCAAGGTGACGGCCGCGGTGGCTGCCGTCACTTTCGTCGGGCTGGCGGTCTCCGCCTGGCGGGGCGTGCGCTCGGACCGGGTGGTCGGGCAAGCCCTCGATCAGGGCCTCGGGACCGGCTGGCGGGAGCGTGTGCGCGGCGCCGCGCTGCGCCGCCACCGGCCCTGGGCCCGCATCCTGCTGCTGCCGGGCATGATGCGGCGCCGTGATGTGGAGCGGATCCCCAACATCAGCTACGGGGACGCCGGGCGCCGGAATCTGCTCGACGTCTACCGCCGCCGCGGCGGCACGCCGCACAACGCGCCGGTCCTGGTCTACTTCCACGGCGGCAGCTACAGCAGCGGGGACAAGCGGCGCGAGGCGCGGCCCCTGCTGTACCGGCTCGCCAGCCAGGGCTGGGTGTGCATCAGCGCCAACTACCGGCTGCGGCCCCAGACCACGTTCCCCGGCCACCAGATCGACGCCAAGAAGGTCGTCGCCTGGGTCCGCGAGCACGGTGCCGAGTACGGCGCCGATCCGTCGAGGATCTTCGTGGCGGGCAGCTCGGCCGGCTCCAACATGGCGGCCCTGTGCGCGCTCACGCCGAACGACCCGGCGTTCCAGCCCGGATTCGAGTCGGCCGACACCTCGGTGACCGCCGCGATCTGCCTCTACGGCTACTACGGCCACTACTTCGGTGAGGCGCCCGACGAGGCGCCGCCCCCGCCCCAGCCCCAGGGCTATCTCCGCCCGGGTGCGCCGCCGTTCCTGGTCGCCCACGGCACCAAGGACGCGCTGGGCACCGTCGAGGGCGCCCGGCACTTCGTGGACCGGCTGCGCCAGGTCTCGCAGAGCACCGTGGTCTACGCCGAACTGCCGGGCGCACAGCACTCGTTCGACGTCTTCCACTCCCCGCGCTTCGAAGCGGTCGTGGACGGCGTCGAGGCCTTCGCCGCCTGGGTCCTGGCCACCCAGCAGCGCACTCCCGACACGGTCTAGTGTCCTGCGCCGGGAATTCGATCGGACACTGATCACGACGCCTTAGCCGGACGTCCCGAGGAGGTTGATCGCACCTTCAGACTCTGCGGTGACCTCGTACGTGCCGGCCTCCGAGAGCGTGATCTCGCAGCCGGGAACCGGCAGCCACACCCCGGAGGCGGGGGCGACGAGGTCCAGATTCCCGGTGGCCCAGACACGGCCGTAGACCGGCAGGCCCGGGGCGGGCGAGAGGCTGCCGCTAGTGCCGGCCATCAGAGTTTCACCCCCGTCGTCCAGGACACCGCGACGGTGCCCGTGGTGGCGGTGACGGTGAGCGGCCCGGTCAGCCGTGCGTCGGAGTCGCGGGCGACGGACCAGGCGACGGACTCCGAGGCGACGAGACTCGACGTGCCGTCGGCCGTCGTCACCGTGCCCGTGCCCCGGGCAACGGCTGTGACGGACTGGAGCGTCGGCCACGCGGCCGCGTCCCAGGTCTCCCCCGGGGCGAGTTCGACACGACGCCCCTGCACGCCCGTGGCTGACGGCGCACCACCCGTCTCGCACGGCACGGGTGCGACCGGGGTGTACGGGGCGGACAGGTCCGGCGTGTACGTGCCGATACTCGTGAGGCTGCCGTCGCAGTCGACCGCCAGGAGCTCGACGTAATCGATGTCCGATACGCCGTCGCCGTCGGTGTCGTCGCACCGGCACGCCTCGATCACGGTGTTGGCCTGGCACGGGCCTGGCGGCGGGGTCTCACCGCCGCTGGCCGGGGTGCACTGGCCGACGTCGCCGGTCACCTCGTACGGCTCGCCGTCCAGGGTGGTGTCGACGACCGACACGGTGGCCCCGGTGGCACAGTCCTTGACGATCGTGCGCAGGAACTGGCTCTCGCACTCGATCGCAGGGACCTCCGCCGACCATGCGAACTGGTCCACGGTCCATGCCTTGGGCCCGGCGCCGTGGTACGTCTCCAGGTCCAGGACCGCGACGATGTCACCAGCTGCGAGCGCCGCCGCCGGGACGGCCGCGGTCAGGGTCAGGGGGTAGACCGCGCCGACCGGGGCGGACGAGGGCACGCTGACGTATTTGATGCGGGACGGTCCGGCGGACGCGTCCCACAGCGCGAACATGCCGTCACCCATGTAGCCGGGGTTCGGCCCATTGTTCGTGACCCGCAGCGACACCGTCACGTCCACCGTGCCCGTGAGCGACGGAGATCCGGCCGCGAGGTGGACACCGATCACGCGGTGCGTGTCACCGCCCGAGCTGGTCGCGCATTTCGTGTCGGGGCCCAGCACGACGGACCCGCCGGTCCATACCGGTGCGCCCTGCCCCGGCGTGTCGAGGTGGCACCAGGTCGGGGCGCTCCCAGGCCGCCAGTTGTTGAAGCTGGCCGGGTTCGGCTCGTCCGTCGCGGTCGGCTTGATGCCGGCCTGGCACTCCGGGTCGAGGTCGCACAGCAGGACCGTGCTGGTGTCGCGGCATTCCTCCGTCGGGCAGCAGCCGCCGCCGGTCGTGCACTCGCCGACCTTTCCGGTGACCGTGTATGGGTCGCCGTCGAGAGTGGTGTCCGTGACGGCGATGACGGCACCCGTCTCGCAGTCGACCGTGACGGTGCGGAGGAACTGCGGGGTGCAGCCGGTCTGTTCGTAGGCGACGGATGCGGTGAGCCTGGACAGCTTCCACGACGTTTTACGTGGGGTGCCGGGGCATGCCTGCGGCGAGTCGTCGTAGGTGTCGAGCGCCACGAAGTAGGTGATGTTCCCGGCGGCCAGGTCGGCGGCCGGGACGTCCGCCTCCACGGTGAGCGTGCCCGACCAGCCGACCTTGGCGTCATTGGGCGGGAGGACGGTAGCGACCGGTGTCGTGCCGTTGAAGAGGCGCACGGCGCCGGTGATGGCGCATCCGGTGTCCGGGCCGAGCTGGTCGGCGCGGACCGACACTGTGACGTGAGCCGTCCCGGTGTCGCACGCGGGGCGTGGGGCCTGGATCTTCGCGGCGAGGGTGCGCACGGTGCCGGTCGTGCCGGGCTGCGGTCCGGTGCCCGGCGGGAGGGTGAGGTCGCCGCCCGCGCTCACCCTGGCGGACAACACTTTCGCCACCCCGCTGAACTCGCGTCCGGCGGACTTCGGTGTCGACCTGGTCTGGCACAGCGCGACCAAGTACCTCAACGGCCACTCCGACGTCTCCGCCGGGGTGATCGCCGGGCCGGCCGAGCTCCTGAACCGGATCTGGGACGTCGGCCTGCTCACTGGTGCCCCCCTGGGCCCCATCGACGCCTGGCTGCTGCTGCGCGGCATGCGCACCCTGCCCCTGCGGGTGCCCCGGCACAACGCCAACGGCCAGGCGCTCGCGGAGGCGCTCAGCGAGCACCCGGCCGTGGCGAAGGTGCACTATCCGGGCCTCGCGTCGCACCCGCAGCACAAGCTGGCAGCCAGTCAGATGAGCGGCTTCGGCGGAGTGCTCGGCATCGAGTTCACCGGCGGCTTCGAGATGGCCGACGCCTTCCTCGGCAAGCTTCGCTACTCCCTGCGATCGGCCAGCCTCGGCGGCGTCGAGTCCCCGGCCGTGCACCCGGCGTCCATGTGGCGCGGGATGCTCAGCAAGGAGCAGATAGCCGAGTCGGTTCCGCTGGGCCTGGTCCGGCTGGCCGCGGGAACGGAGGACACCGCCGACCTGGTCGCCGACGCGCTCGCCGCCGCCGACGCCGTACACACCACGGCGGCGAGCGCCTGAACCACCGGGAGAGCGCCGGTCACGCGCTGCGGCAACTCCCCGACTCGTAGGCACACATGTGACCGGCGCTGGTTTCACCCCAACCGGCCCTTGAGAGTCCAGCAGCTCAACGAAGAGGCGCACCTCCATGTCCTACCCGCAAGACCATCGTCTCGCCGACCACAGTCCCGCCCACGACACCGCGGGCCCCACACCCGCCCGTGACACCGACGGGGAAACACCCCGCAGCGGCGTCCCGCTTGCCCGTGTTCAAGCAGCGTCACCTGTCGATGATCGCCCTCGGCGGTGTCATCGGCGCGGGTCTGTTCGTCGTCTCCGGGGCCGGTATCGCGGCGGCCGGGCCCTCGATCGTCGTCGCCTACGCTCTGTCCGGCGTGCTCGTCATGCTGGTGATGCGGATGCTCCGCGAGATGTCGGCGGCCAACTCGGCCTCCGGGTCGTTCTCGGTGCACGCCGAGCGGGCGATCAGGCCCTGGGCGGGCTTCACCGCCAGCTGGACGTTCCGGCTGGTTCCCGGGCACCGCGTCCTGGGTGTGGGTCCTGCTGTTCATGGCCGCCTTCTGCGGCACGAACCTGGCGGCGGTGGGGGCAACTTCGGCGAGTTCGAGTTCTGGTTCGCGGCCCTGAAGGTCGCCGCGATCTCCCTCTTCCTGCTGCTGGGCGCTCTCGCGATCTTCGGCGTGCTGCCGGGCGCGGATGCCCCGGGCGCGGCCAACCTCACCGGGGACGGCGGCTTCATGCCGCACGGCACGAACGGCCTGGTCATCGGCCTGCTCACCTCGGTCTTCGCCTACGGCGGCCTGGAGACGGTCACCATCGCCGCCGCCGAGCCCGAGCCGCCACCGCCTTGCGCACCGCGATGTGGCGCATCGCCGTCTTCTACGTCGGATCCATGCTGGTCATCGTCACGCTGATCCCCTGGAGCGACCCCGCGGTCACCGCCAGCGACCCGTACGTGGCGGTCCTGGACCACCTTGACATCCCGGCCGCCACCATCGTCAGCCACGGCCACCCCGGTCTCGTCGACACCGTCCTGGTCGCCGGCCGCGTCGTCAAACGGGACGGAGCCCTGGCCGGCGTAGACCTGCCCGCGCTGAAGACGCGCCTGACCGCCTCCCGTGACCGGGTCGCAGCCGCCGCCGGCGTCCGACTCGACCGCACCTGGCGTCCGCAGCCCGCCTCGAAGTAGCCGCACCGAGCAAACCCTGCTGGCCCACTCGCCCGTGTACATGAAGGGAAAATGGCTGATGAAACTCGCGACGTTCACCGATTCGGGCCGGGTGGCGCTCGGCCGCATCGACGACGAAGGGCAGGTGCGCGACCTGAGCAGTGTCCTCGGCAACCGCACACTGCTCGACGTCATCGACCACTGGGAGCACCTGGGCCCTGTGATCGAGAGCGCGACCGGTCTTCCCGGCGTCACCTCACCTCGGCTGCTCGCACCGATCCCGCAGCCCCGCCGCAACCTCTTCGCGGTCGGCAAGAACTACCGCGACCACGTACAGGAGTTCGGCCGATCCGGCTACGACCAGCCCGAACGCCCCGGGCCCGGGGCCCTCCCGACCGTACCGGTCGTCTTCTCCAAGTTCCCCACCACGGTGACCGGGCCGTACTCCGACATCGACCCTCACCTCACCGTCACGTCCGACCTCGACTACGAGGCCGAACTGGCCGTCATCATCGGCCGCGGCGGGCGCGGCATCCACCGCGACCGAGCGATGGATCACGTGTGGGGCTACACGATCAACAACGACGTCACCGCGCGGGACCTGCAAAAGGACCACCAGCAGTGGCTGCTCGGCAAATCCCTCGACACCTGTCAATCCCCTGGAAACGTAGAGGCCTTCCTTACGCGGCTTGGTCCTTCTGATAGTGCTCGGCGCGTGCTTCGCTGATGGTGCGTTCGAACTCGATTGGCGGCAGGCCGGCGGCCCCGCTGTGGCGGCGGCGCGGGTTGTAGAAGTCCGTGATCCAGGTGGCGATCTTCAGCCGGGCCTCGGCACGGGTGGCGAACTGGTTGCGGTGAATGTACCCGCCCTTGATCGGCGAGTTGAACGACTCGGCGGCGGCGTTGTCCAGGGCTGATCCCACGCGCCCCATAGACTGCACCACGCCTGGTCTGTCGCACAGCTTGTCTTGGGGTCCCGTGCGCGGCCTACCCGGGATCCTCGGCTGCGTCGCCCTCGGCGAGGAAGCGGGAGACGGATGAGTAATAGTCGCTGAGTTCCCGGCCTCGCCCACGGCTGGTGCCTGATGAAGGAGGACGGGCGGCGGGTTCCGCCGACTGCCCTGATCGCAGAGTTTCCCAAAAAGGCCGCTGACCAGGCCCGTTGACGGCAGGGGCGACCCAGGTACCGGGCTCTAGACGGCCGGGCGGCTGCGCGTGCTCGCGGAATGACCGGCCCCGCCAGGTGGGTCAGCGGGCGATGAACGGCTCGGTCAGGTGCGGTGTCGCGAGGTAGAGCGTGCCGACGGCCCGGCTGCGAAGCACCTGTTCCCTTGAGGACCTTGCCTGCTCAATGTCCATCTCGTGGGCGTAGGCGAGTTCGGGGTGGAGCAGCTGGATCGCGTGCACGAGCAGGTCACCGGTGACGACGACCAGGTCGCGCCCGGACTCGACGAGCACGCTCTGGTGCCCAGGTGTGTGACCGGGAGTGGCGAATACGCGCTCGCCGCCGCGCAGCGGGGAGTCGCCGTCGAGCAGCCGTAGCTGGTCGGTCTTCCGGAGCGGGTCAATCACAGCGGACCGCAGCTGCGGGTTGACCTCCTCGATAGCGTCAAGTTCGGCCTGCTGCACTAGGTATTCGGCGTTCGGGAAGAACGGCCGCGCCTGCTCGCCGCCGACGACGGCCCAGCCCACGTGGTCAGTGTGGAGGTGCGTGAGCACCACGGTGTCTACATCGGATGGCTCGATACCCGCGGCGGCCAGCGAGGCCGGGAGCGCCCCGGGCACGGGCGCCCATGAGGCCGCCGGGCTGTCGGCCGGGCCGATCCCCGCATCGACCAGCGTCGCACCCCGGTCGCTGCGGATCGCGAACGCACGGAACTGGAGCCGCCAGCGCCCGTCGGCGTCGAGCGCGCCGGAATCGAGCCGGTCGGCCGCCGCCCAATACTCGGCGGTGGCATCGGGGAACGCCTCCGACCTGGGGGAGAAGAAGGGGCCCGCGCCGTCGGCGAGCGCGATGACGGTGTACGGGCCGACCTGGAGGGAAGGGGGCATCCCGCAGATAATGCCACCGGCGGGCGGCCCACGACCAGGCGGTGCCCTGGAGTTCACTTCAGGTCGTGGGCTGCGACGGTCAGTACCGATAGAAGGGGCATGACCCAGGACGCCAGAAATCCGCCACGAATGATCTTGGAGTCGTGAGGGTCCGCTACGTCTCGGCACCGGGCGTGAGGATGAGAGTAGGGCGAGGCCGAGGAATGTACGACATCCCGCGAGTTCCTCTGAGCCTTGCTAATCGACTGGCCTGCCGGCCTGGGCGTTCTTCCTGGTCGGAGTGTCTTTCCGTCGGCTGACGTAACTTCGGGATTCCTGAAGTGCTCTCACTGTGCCCGATTGGCCATCGGTCGGGGTGAAGGTGAGGATGCTCGGGTTGGCGGCGCTGGCGGTCGTACGGGACGCGTGAGCACTGGGCGCCCGCGCCAGCAGATCCCAGAAGGGGGCGACTCGCCTCTTTGTGCGAGAACGGGTTCTGAGAACCGATCTAAGATCAACGGGGTTCCGGTGACCCGTTCTTAGACCGACCGGCAAATGGTGGGCATGGTTGCCCAGTCGGGCCGCAACGCGAGGCAGGCGCGGGCCTTGAGTGATCATGGAGTTCTTGACGCTCAGTGATCGCCCGGAGGGCTCGTGCCTGCGGTCCCATCATGCCTTCTGGAACCCCCTGTGGGACCAAGTCGCCGCTCCCCTGCCCGTGCAGAGCGAGTACGCCGTATCCGCGCGGGTGCCGCTGCGGTCAGGACGGCTGAGGCGAGGGCGTCGCCGGTGCGGAAGCCGGGCAACATGATGCCGCGCTGCTCGGGCGGAGATCGTCACCTGGATCGAAGACGAAAAGGGTCAGGCCTACACGAGCGACGCAGGCGGGCACCCGGCCGAGGCCGCCGTGGTTACCCCGCCGCGCCGCGAGAAGTACCTGCGGACCCACGCCGACGGTGTGTGGACCAACAACTTCCCGGCTCTTCCCCGCCGCTGAGCAGTCCCGCTCCGGCGCGAGCAGAGCGTCGGGTGCCGCTTCTGGAGTGCGCGGCCCCAGTGGCGGCCAGCCTCCCGGCTCGGCCGGCAGATCGTGAAAGCGACACGCGGGCCACCGGAAGGGCCGAGTCGACCACCCAGATGGCCTGGGCGGAGTCGCCGATCGTGATCAACTGGGCGTGGCCGCGCTGGGCGAGGAAGATCTGTTCGACGACGGGTCGGTGGCCTGGGCTTCGTCCAGCAGCACTGCTCCGCTTCGGCCCCGACTTCGCTGCCGAAGCTAACCGCTGGCTGCGCACCGCTCCGCCTCGCCGGCACTCCGGCCGTGGCCACCGAACTCGGCCCCGTCACCCAGACGGACACCGGGTTCGCCGAGGGATGGGCCGTTGATCCGCTTGTCGTCAGCCACATAGGTTCCCCCCATGACAAACGTACGAATTGGTGTGATGCACGACCGTGACTGGGCTCCGGAGGGGTTGCCCGAGTTCGCGCGGCGGGCCGAGGCGCTCGGTGTGGACGACCTGTGGGTGGTGGAGGACCTGGGCTGGAACGGCGGCGTGTCGGCGGCAGCCGTGGCCCTGGGGGCGACACACCGTCTGCGGGTGGGTATCGGTATCACTCCGGCCCCGCTGCGCAGTCCGGCGCTGCTGGCGATGGAACTGGCCACGCTGGCCCGGGTGTTCCCCGGCCGACTGGTGGCCGGTATCGGGCACGGCGTGCGGGAGTGGATGGCCCAGGTCGGTGTCGCGCCCCGTTCCCCGCTGGCCCTGCTGGAGGAGACGATCACCTCCGTGCGCACGCTGCTGCGCGGTGAGCGTGTCGAAGTGACGGGGCGTGAGGTACGGCTGGAGGGCGTCAGGTTGGTGCATCCGCCGGCTGATGTCCCGCCGGTCATCGCGGGCGTGGTGCGCCCTCGCTCTCTCGAGCTGTCCGGCCGGGTCGCCGACGGCACACTGATCGCCGAGGGTCACGGTCCGCGCGATCTGGAACACATCCGCAAGCTGATCGCCAAGGGCGGCGCCACTGCCGATCACACCCGGACTGTCTTCGCTTTCGCGTGCGTCGGCGACGACTCCGACCGGGTGGCCCGCACCCTCCACCCCCACACCGAGGGCCATGGCGCCTGGCTGGGCCGCTCCCAGGAGGAGGTCTTCACCGTGTCCGGCGATGCCGTCCGGGCCGCCGACGGCATCCGCGATCTCGCGGAGGCCGGCGCGGACACGGTCGTCCTGCGTTTCGTGGGCGAGGATCCGTTGGGGCAGTTGGAGGCCGTCCTCCGAGCCTGGCAAGCGTCCTCGGCGTAAGGCACTTCGCTGGCCGTGGAGGTGGTCGTGGGACGTCGACCGAGTGTGTTCGTTCGGTCAGTGAGTATTCAGGAGGGCGGCCGGCGGCATCCAGCTCGAACTCCTCACTGGCCCGCTCAGCGGCATCTACGACCCCAACGGTATGGGAGCGATGTTCTTCGCCGTGCTCGCCGTGGCCGGGCAGATCGAGCGCAACTGCATTCGGGAGAAGACCCTCGAAGGGCAGGTCATCGCCGCGTCCAAGGGCAACCATGGCGGACGGCCGAAGGTCATCGACGACGACATGCTGACCTTCGCCGTCGCGCTGAAGGACGAGGGCGTCCCCGTCCCCGACATCGCGAAGAAGCTCACCATCAAGGTTGGGAAAAACGCGGGCAAGTCCCCCTCGGTCGCCTCGCTCTACCGGGCACTCGCGGAAGCCGGGGCCGCCGCGGTGGACGACGGCCTGCCGCTGCGGCCCAAGCCCACCCGCATCCGCCAGCCCGAAGACCCGCTCGCCGCCGAAGAGGTCGAGCTGCGCGAACGGCTCCAGGCCCAGCCCCACCCGAACGCCGAGACCCGCAGCTGACTGCCATGTTCAAGCGCTTAGCGCCAACGGCTGTACCGCGGGTCCCCACGGCCGTGGGCGCTGGGTACAACGGCCACGTCTTTTTTACCCACTCCTACCCGGAAGGCGACTTCTTCCACAAGGTTACGGGGCGGTGGACACTCAACCCGACGAACCTACCGGCTGCAAACAAGGCGGGCGCGCGGTACAACGTGTGGATCCACCTGCCCAACTACACCGCGTGGGCGGCGGCTCTGGGCGTAAACGATCGCTGGGCGCAGGCGATGACCGACTCGAGGGTCGCCCCGACCGCCACCCGCTCCGCCCGCCGCGCGCAACGCATGTCCCTCTTCGGCCCGGCCATCGCCGTCGCCCTGGTCACCTCAGCCGCGGCGTCCGTGGCGTCCCCCTCCTCCGGCGGCGGCTCCGGTGGCGGTGGGGTCGGCGGCGGCGAGGGAGGCGGTGGCGGCGGCTCCTGGTGAGCGTCGGGCCGCTGCCCGATGAGCTCCACCGGCATGGTCAACCCCCGAAAGACTTCCGGAGCGGATCCCACATCGCCAAGCAAATGTGACCTGAGTCACGATGGAGTGAGATCCTCTCTTGGGAAGACGCTGGGAGACGGCACTCCTGCCGCTGTGCACGCAGACTGCGGCTGGTTCGCTACGGCCAGTTCTCTCACGGTGACCGCAGGCTTAAGCTTGCCGTCCAGGGCGACCTCGAAAGCGAAGCACCCCGTCACAAAAGTCTCGCTGGTGAGGAAGACCCCCGGCCCGATGCCCAGCAGTTCTGCCGTCACCATGAGATCAGGGCCCTGCCGCTCGATGCTGACCAGGCCCTGAGCCGGCTTTTCCCGTGGGAAAACCCGATCGATCTCGCTGTCGTTCAGCACACCGTCGGCCGCTACCTCGGCGAGCCTCTCCTGCCGAGCCTCAGCAGCACTCCGCATATCAGCGCGGGCCTTTCCCTCGGCGCGGTCATCCGCCGTGGCCGCCCAGATCCACAGTCCGATGAAGCACACAAGAAGCAGCACGAGCACAGCCAGACAACCGTTGAACAGACACCCCCAGGCCGTCCCGCTGCACACCCCGTCGCGTCTTCCCATGGTTCGAGCATGCCGGTGCCCAGACGGGCTAGGGGGTTACGAGTCCAAGCCGTTACTCACTCCGCCCCTGCCCGAAACCACTCGCCTCGAACTCGAAGGGTTCAGGCAGGGTCGCCGCTGTGCCCGAAGACGAGCGCGGCCTTGACCGCGCCGAGATGGCCTGGGCATGGGAAGTGGATCTTGCGCTTCCTGAAGGCCTGGTTCTCGTATAGCTGCCGCCACCCGACAAGTAACGGAAGGTAGCGATCCTGGCGCATGCGGTCGACTCGATAGTGCTCAAGGTCGCCAAGGAGACGCGCCTACGGTGTGGCTGGCGCCAGGTTCTTGCCCAGGTGGCGGTAGATGATGGGGCGGGTGACGCCGAACTCGGCGGCGATCCGCTTCGCCGGACGGTTACTCAGCGTTACTTGTCGGGTAGCGGGAGCTATACGAGAACTGGGCCGTGTCAGTGCCCGCGCCTAGGGTGCCGGGCATGATCACGTTCACCGTCGAAGAGTCCTGGGACCGCATCGAGAGCTGGCTCGCGCGGCACGCCCCCGTCACCCACGGGCTGCTGCGACCGCCGGCCGTCCTGGCGGACATCGCGGCGGCCGAACTCCGGCTGGGGGTGGCCTTCCCGCCCGACCTGAGGGAGTCGCTGCTGCGGCACGACGGTGTGGAGCTCCAGGACGGAACGCTCCGGCTCGACTACTACGGACCACCGTCCGGAGTCGGGGAGATCGTCCGGAGCGCCGAGTTCCTGCGCGAGGTCGGGGAGGACGTTGCCGAGGAGGAGGCCGAGCTCGACAAGGAGGAGCGCGACGAGTACGCGTACTGGCCGCACGAACGACTGCTGATCACCCTGGGCATCGGCTGGCAGTCCTCCGACGGACTCTTCCTGGTCACCCGCCCCGGCCCGCACCACGGGCGGGTCGGCCGGTACTTCGACGAGACGGGCTCGACCTTCACCCCCTGGCGGGGACTGCGGCACGTCCTCTCCGACTTCGCCACGGCCCTGGACAACGGCCTTCCCTTCGACGGGCGGACACCCCTGGCCCACGAGGGCCGGCTGATCTGGGACGGCGGCGGGACGGTCGTCGCCGCCCCGACCTCCGCCCTGGACGTCGCCGCCGGGGCCCCCGAGCCGCAGGTCCCCGCGGCCGAGCCGGCCCCGCCCGTCCCCCAGCCCGACGGGGCATACGCCGTCATCACCTTCGCGAGCGGCGGATTCTTCGGACCCGAACCCGCACCGCCCGTGCAGCCGGACGTCGTGTTCGCGGCGGGCATCGACCCCGGGGAGCTGCTGGACCGGCTGGGCTCCGTGCCCGCGACCGCCGGGCCGCGCAGCCGGGAACAGGCGAGGCTGTCCGCCGGCGCACCCTGGGCCGCGCACCGCCCGATGGTCCGGGTCGGGTCCTGCGGCGATGGGTGGTCGTACGCCATGCAAGAGGGCGGTGACGCCCAGTTCGGCCGTCCCGAGGTGCTGAGACGGCTCTCCCGCGGAACCCGGGTGGTGCGGCTGGCCAAGCAGGGGCCCGAGGTGCGCGTGACCGTCGTCGAGGACTGCACGGAGCGGCCGGAGGCAGGCCACCGGGTCGAATCGCCGCGCGAGGACTACGTGACCGGACCTGACGGGCAGCCCGCGCTCGGACCCGGCGGACAGCAGTGGCAGCGGATCGGCGTCGATCCCTGGCCCGGCTCGACGGCCGCCTACGCGCGGCTGCTGGCAGGCCTGACGGCGGAGCACGGCATCAGCTGGGACCCGGCGGACGACGCGGCGGCGCCACTGGCCAGCGCGCTGCTGCTGCCGGTCCTAGACGAGGTGCCGGAGGCGCGGCACCCGGTCACCGTCGTACGCGACTTCGACCTTGGCGCCCTTGTGGAGCGGACCCCGCCGGAGCGGTTGCGCTCCGCCGTGGCGGCGCAGCTCGCCCGGCTGGCGTCGGAGACCGGCATCGACAGCTACCCGGAGATCGCCCGGGCGCTGGAGCAGGCCGGCCGGGGCGAGCCGGTGGACCTGACGGCCGACGGGGCCCTCGACCTGCGGATGCGGACCATCCGGGCGGAGACCCGGGCCGTCCGCGGACTGCTCGACGCGGCCCGCCACCAGCCGGACCCGGCGCCCGTCACCGCGGCCGACCTCGCGGCGTGGCACGGACGGGACACGGCGGCCGGGGCTCTGCGCCGGTTCCTGCTGCTGCCCCTGCCCGCGGCGGCGGAGACGGTCCTGAGCCTGCGCATGTCCGTGCACTGGCGCGACGAGCTGGCGGCGGACCTGGCCGACTAGTGGCTCGTCACGCAGCCTTGGCCGGGTAATCGGTCCATGACGGGATCGGTGAGTCGGGTGCGAAGTTCGTCTTGGGCTCCGCTCGGGTATTGCGCCAGCGGACGTAGGCGGCGATGGCGGCGTTCTGCTCGTCGTGGCTGCGGTGATCGGTGCCGTTGAGGGCGAAGTAGCGCAGGGCCGCGAACTCGGCCTCGATCCAGTTCAGCCAGGAGCCGTAGGTCGGCAGGAAAACCAGCTCGACCTGGTGGTCGGCCGCCCAGGTGCGGACCTTGGCGTGCTTGTGCGGGGAGAAGTTGTCCAGCACCACATACAGCTTCTGACCGGGCCAGTGGGCGCGCAGTGCCTTGAGGGGGTCGAGGAACTCCCGCCACCGCTTGCGTGGGCGGATGCGGTAGTACAGCTTGCCGGTGGTCAGATCGAGGGCGGCAAGCATCTGCCTCACGCCGCCGTAGCGGTTGTAGGTGGCCCGCAGCCTGCACGGACGCCTCACCCGGCCCCACGCCTTGCCCTTGCGGGGCATCAGGTTCAGTGGCCCGAACTCGTCGACGCATATCACCCGTCCGTCGGCGGGTGGGGTGTCGTCCAGCGCCAGGACGCGGTGCATCGTGGCGATGAACTCCGGGTCGGTGGACGCCTTCCAGGTGGTGGTGGTCTTCCAGGAGATCTTGCCCTCGCGCAGGATCCGGCGCAGGGTCTCCCGGCTGATGGCCGCCACCACCTTCTGCTTGACGAGGTGCTCGGCGAGCTTGCTCAGGTTCCAGGTGGAGAACGCGGTGATCTTCCAGTCGGCGGGGGACGTCCGGGCGATCAGGCAGATGCTCTCGCGCACCGTGTCACTGATCGTCTTGGGGCGTCCCCCGCTCCATTTTGGGTCCAGCGCGTCCAGCCCCTGCTCGTTGAAGGCGTGGATGACATCGCGGACGTAGTCCTGGCTGACCTGCATCAGCGCGGTGATGTCCTTGACCGTCTGGCCCTGGGCGGACATCAGCACCACGATCGCCCGGCGCAGTTTCACCGGGTCCTTCGCGGTCCGGCTGATCCGCTGCAGCTTTCGGCCCTCCTCCATGCTCACCGGCCGGACGAACACACTCGGTCGACGCCCCACGACCACCTCCAAGATCAGACCTTGGAGACAGTCTGGCCGACGCACAGCAGATCGATTACCCGGCCAAGGCTGCGTGACGAGCCACTAGCTAACCGCCCAAGATCATCGGCTTAGCGTTAACCGCTGTACCGAAGTGCCCCAAGGCCGCTCTACAACTACCGGCACAGCGTGGAGCTCTGCCTGAAGTGGCTGATCCGGTTCGCCGCAGGCATCATCCGCCGCGGAGCGTACGACACGCGCGGCGAGAACTTGAGCTACGACAAGGTCGACGAGAAGCTCCGTGACGACAGCCACAGCATCAGGAAGCTCGCCGAACGCCTCAACCGGTATCTCGGCCTGATTCCCGACCTCGACCCACCCAACAACCGGATCGACGCAGAGTCGTTCGAGGCGCTCAAGTGGCTCGATGCGCAGGACGAGACCGGCGAGAACTTCCGCTACTCCGTGATCGGCAAGGGGGCGGACAGCAGGCCGGCCCGCGAGACCCAGACGAACATCAACTTCTACGAACACGTCAACCGGGTACACCAGCGCGCCCTGCTCCTGCAGGCCGGGTACCCCGACGCGCTCGATGCCTTCAGAGATCTGCAGGACGAATACCTGCAGGAGATGCGTGAGATGACGGACGACTAGTACGTCGGTTCGCCCGTCGCTACCGGATCAGCTTCTTCTTCGGTCGGGCCGCCTCGACGGTCTCCCGGCAGGTGCTGCACAGGGGGTTGCCGCCGAAGCCGTAGCGATGACACGGCTGGTGACTTCCCTGCACTTCATTCGAGGTCGTCGAACGTCAGTTGTTCGTCGCCGGTCCAACAGGAGGGGCAGGCACAGACGTATTTGGGATACAGGGGCGACCAGGGCGTGTAGATGCGGCGGCCTCCGGACAGTGCGATCTGGAGTCGTCCCCTCGCGTCCGGTCCGATCCTCGTCGTGTCTTTGACGCACCCTGGCACGAAGAGCGGGAACCCCCGCTTGTCGTCAAAAGCATTCAACGTGTAGGGAAAATCGCCGTCTTCAGGCCGTGGGGTCACCGCAGTGATCATCCAGCGCACATAGTCGGGGTGCTGCCTTCTGAGACGGTCTCGCCAAGTGGCGGGTTGTTTATCCCACTGGAACTCAAGCCCAACGCTGTCGATCGCGACGGGGGTCTCCCCGCGATTCTTCAAGTCCACCCATACACCGGGCCTGACCGTGGTTGGACGGTCACTCCACTGTTCGTCGGACGTCCCGTACGAGCAGGAGATAGACAGCGATGGTCGTTTCCTCTTATAAGTCGCGTAGGAAAGGCTCATGTTGAGAGCCGTGGCGATGGCGCTGCCGGCGGCTATGAGGCGGGCAAGGTTGTCCGGCTCGGCCATAGCCCCCTCCTGGTACGGCCGTCAGGGATGGAAGCCTTCCACGGCGTACGTCCTCGCAACCCGTCCTTGAGCAGATACTGAGCTTCGGCCGCGAAGCCCCGCCTCGCCACGCAGGACGTCGGTTTGTGGGGGATCCGACCTGCTCACCCAACGAGCAGAGGGGCAGTTAACACGTCAGCGCGCACCGGCCGACGTGCGCGGGCGGGCAGTCCAGGACGGCAGAGGCCTTGCGCTGGGCTGGTGCAGGTGTGGTCATAGTGCTTCCTTTCGAACCTCCGTTCTATCAAAGTTCCGGAGGTTCGCCGGGTCGCGACACCGGCCCGGTGGCCACGCTGCAGGTACGGCTCAGCTCCGCAGCTCTGCGCGCGCCTTCTCCAGTTGGGCCACCGTCACCGTGCCTGCGCCCGGGAGGCCTGCGCTCTCCCACGCTCCCTGAGCGCGGGCCACGACACCGCCAGCTTCGTCGAGGAGGACCTTCTTCGCCACGTTCACGGAGATCGCGCCGTCGCCCAGGTCGACGAGGTGCGCGAGCATGCGCACGTTGTGCTGGCGGTTGCCGGCCTTCTCCTCGTTGTACCGGTAGACGAGTACCCACCGGCCGACGAGGGAGCGGGCCCGGTCGATCATCTGGCGGCCGCGGTCGGTCTCTTCCTGCTCGGCGCGGATGTTCTCGGCGTCGCCGGACGGCGGCCGAAGCGTGAGCAGGCCGCGGCGACTGGTCCCCTCGATCTCGACCTTCTCCAGGAACGCGACGAACGTCTTGGCGCTCTCCAGGCGGTCGACGTCCTGCGCGGCCTGCTTGGCAATCATGTGCAGGTCGACGGTGAGGGTGTGTACCCGGCGGCCCCAGGCGGCTTCCTCACCGAGCGGGCAGGGGCCGGCGGCCTGGGCGGCGGCGATCACAAGGCTGTAGTCCACGCCCCCATCATGGCGGCCGCCACCGACAAGCCCGGCGCCATACCCACGGGCAGCGGCAGAGGGGCCCGCCCGAGACGGACGGACCCCTCCGGTGCTGCCCGGGTGGAAAGCGTGTCGGCGAAGGTGCTCCATTCCGTGCGGCGTTTTGCCGCGTGTCATTGAACCTGCCCCGTATTGCCATTCCTCGTGGGCCGGGGAGGCCACTCAACGCGTAGCGGCGTCGGCGAGGATTGCCTGAAGACGTGCTCGGCATTCGGCAACGAAGGCGGGGAAGGTGTCCCGTGAAGCGTCACGTCGGGAGTCTCCTCACCAGATGGAACGGGAAGCCAATGACTTTTCGTCCCGAACGAGGCAGGTTCGCTGAGACGTAGGCGCGTCCGACTGGGAGGCCGAGCAGGCCACAGAGCGGATTCAGTGAAACTGCGGCTCAAGGTCGTCCAGGCTCGTCGGCATCGGAGCAGCTGGGGTGAGACGGACATCGACCACGAGTGCAAGCGGTACCGGCGGGGCGTGATCGCGCGGTAGGCCCTCGCCCCCTGACCGCTGCTGACCGCCCGGCGTGTCGGCGGAGGCTGCTGTGTTGGTGGCTATACCCCGGGGCCCGGGTCGCCGCCTCGCTCTAGGCATTCGGTCGCGGCGTCGAGCCAGTCGCCTGCCGATTCAGCGACCTGCTCGCGCTCAATGCCGGAGTCCACCTTTCCATCAGCGGGGCGGGCGTCGTCGGCGATGTCGCGGGCCCGCTGGCACGGATCTGATGATGAGCCGGACAGCTCAGCGACACCGCCGCCGACGCTGAACAAGAGGGCGATGGCCGCCGCCCAGGCCATGATTAGGCCTGCGGTCCGGTCCTGTATGAGGCGCGGTAAGTGGCGCTGCCAGCGGAAGTACGGGATGCGGTCCCGACTGTTCACGGTCTTCCCTATCGGGTGGCAGGTGAATGAGGCTTGGATCCGGCCGGAAGTACCCTGCTGGATCCGCACTCCGAGTGTTGCACTGCCAATTCCCGTTGCAAGACGGCGAACTGCCTCCTTCGTCCGCTGAGCCGCTGCGGAGCCAGGCGGACAACGGCAAATGGGGAGGGCCCCAGGTGCGATCCTGGGGCCCTCCCTGTTGTGCGGTCGTCCCGCCCGCACCCCCGTGTCAGGCGGGACAACCGCTGATCAGGCCGTGAGGGCCTGAGCCTTGGGCGCCGCGGGAAGGACCCGGGCGAGGAGTTGCGCCACCGCGATGAGCGTCCGGTCCGACAGGTACGTGCCGATGAACTGGACGGACATCGGGAGGCCGTCGGCGGTCTGGCCCGTGGGGATGACGAGGGAGGGCAGACCGACCGGGCCGGCCAGGTTGATCCAACTCGTCTGCTCGTAGTAAGACCGACCGGCAAATGGTGGGCGGGACTGCCCAGACGGCCCCGAACGCAAGGCAGGCACGAGCCTTGCGTGATCATGGAGTTCTTGACGCTCAGTGATCACTCGGAGGGCTCGTGCCTGCGGTCCCATCATGCCTTTTGGAACCCCTGTGGGACCAATTCGCCGCTCTGCTGCCCGTGCGAAGCGGGTACGCCGAGAGCCATCCACTGGGTTGTCACCGGCGACGGGTTCCAGACAGGACCGTCTTCGAGTACATCGTGCTGGCTCTGGTCCACGGCTCCGGCTACGAGCGCATCGCTGGCGCCGGTTGCTCCGACCGGACCATCCCGCGTCGCGTCAAACAGTGGGCTGAACTCGGAATCTCCGAGAAGGTCCATGCCCTCGCACTCGAGGCCTACGACCGCATGATCGGCCTCGGGCTGAGCGAGATCTCGGTGGATGGCTGCATGACCAAGGCTCCGTCCGGCGGCGACAAGGCCGGGCGATCGCCGGTGGACCGGGGCAAGCAGGGACTGAAACGCTCCGTCGCGTCCGATGCCTGCGGTGTCCCGCTCGGGATCGCCTCCGACGGGGCCAACCGGCACGATTCACCCCTGCTCGGCCCCACCCTGGACGCAACGCGGGCGCAGGTCGGCGCGATGCCGGAGACGGTGAACGTCAACCTCGACCGCGGCTACGACAGCGCCAAGTCCCGTTTACTGATAGCCGAGTTGGGTTACACAGCCGAGATTGCACGCAAGGGAGTGCCCGCCCCGATCCAAGCCGGCAAGCGCTGGGTGGTCGAGCGCACCCACTCGTGGATGAACGACTACGGCAAGCTCCGGCGCTGCACCGAGAGAAGCGGCGAGGTCGTGGATTTCTACCTCTACCTCGCCGCCACTTTCGTCACGCTTCGCATGCTCATCCGACGCTCAACAAGCCGCTACCGCTGGGACGGCCGCCCCACCACCCGACGCCTCAAGTGATCCATTTGCCGGGCACTCTTAATCTTGCTCGCGCAAAGGGACGTTTGTGAGAAGCGTTCATCGGCCCCATGGTGTTGCACGTCTTCCTCAGTCGTTGAGTAGCCGCCATGCAGTGAGGGCGAGCTCGGCCCGTACCAAGCCAGTGGGCTCGGTGAGTTCGATCCCCAGGGTCTTGCCGATCCGTTCGAGCCGGCGGGCAACGCTGCTGTGGTGCAGGTGAAGGAGATCGGCGGACCGGCGCAGGAAGCCGGTGGCGCAGTCGGCGTCCAGCGTCTCCACATCCTGAGGGTTGTCGGCTATGCGGGCGAGTACGGCCACGTCGGCGTT
Organism: Streptomyces sp. NPDC056231; assembly: GCF_048270745.1. NCBI lineage: Bacteria > Bacillati > Actinomycetota > Actinomycetes > Kitasatosporales > Streptomycetaceae > Streptomyces > Streptomyces sp. NPDC056231. The sequence continues at coordinate 66,630 of NZ_JBLVKW010000028.1, forward strand.
GTCGCGCATGCTGTCCTGGGGCACCTGCGCGAGCAGCGCCAAGGCCCCCAGTTCGGCGTAGGAAACCACCGGGCGGCGTGGGGTGGTAAAGCGAAGAGCGGTGCGGGCTTGCCGCCAGGACCGGTCAGGACGCCCGACGCTACCGATGCCCGCACGTACGCCTGCCGGAAACCGGGCCTGGTCCATGGTGGTCGCCAGGATGACGCCCACGTCGGCGATCCGCGCGGCCTTGACCGTGCGGGCCGGGCAGACCAGGGCGCCGACCTGGTCGAGTGGCAGCTGCCCGTGTACAACAACGACGCGGACCGGCAGGTCGTCGGCAAACCCCAGGAGCCGTAGCGCCCGGGCTCGGGCCGCCTCGTCGCCGTCGGAGCTGATCACCAGCTCGACGAGGGCGGGGTCGGCCATGGTGGTGCGGGCCGGGCCGTACCGTTCGGTGATCGCGGCAGCAGCGAGGGCGAACCGGTCCAGGAGAACGTCGTCGAGCGCGTTCGGCGGGCCGAGGCGTTCCAGCCACACCGTGCCGATCTCCTCCTCGTCGAGCGTGATCGCCGCTGTGGCGGACGCGGATTGCGCGGGAAGGGACACCTCCCGGCCCTCGGGCGAGACGCGCATCACCCGCCCCGTTCCGTGGAGCCAGATGCCGGCCACGCACCCGGCCAGGCCCGCGGAGGCCCGGGCGAGCGCCGGGAGATCCACCCGTCGGCGCATCAAGGTGTCGTAGAACGCGATGACGCGGAGCGCGCCATGTGTATGCGCGTCCAGATGCGACAGCCGTTCGGCGAGAGCCTCCAAGTGGCGCAAGGACAGGCGCTGGCCGATGCGCCGTTCGGTGGGTAACCCGGGTTCGATGCCCGACAGTTGGCGGATGACCCCCTGGACATCGACGGCCAGGATGGCCTCGTGGATCCCGAACTCGAACCATTCCCGCCGTTGATCCCGAAGACCGACCTGAGCGACCCGGTCACCGCCCGCGAGAACTACGCCGCACGCGCCGCGGCGGCCCCGGCGCCGGACACATCCGCGATGCAGGTCGACGACCACACCGTGTCCGCCGATCCCGACGTGCCGGTGCGCATCTACCACCCGCATGGGGCGCGGAGCGCCCTCGTCTGGCTGCACGGCGGGGCTGGATCATGGGGAACCTGGACACCGATCACCACTTCGCCGCCCGAATCGCGGCCGCCGCCGACACGGCGGTGATCTCGGTGCGCTACCGCCGATCCCCCAAGCACCGGTTCCCAGCCGCCCTCGACGACACCTACGCCGTACTGTCCTGGACCGCCGAACACGCGGCCGAGCTCGGCATTGACCCGAACCGGGTCGCCGTCGGAGGACACAGCGCCGGCGCCGGGATCGCCGCCGCAGTGACGTTGCGGGCGCGTGACGAGCAGGGGCCGCCGGTCCGCTTCCAACTGCTCAACGAGCCCGTGCTCGACGACCGCCAGGAGACCTGGTCGCAGCGGAACTTCACCGACACGCCCTCGCACGATCGCGACATGATCAGCGCGGCATGGCGGCACTACCTGGGCGCCCGGCCCGCCACACCGTACGCCGCCCCGGCCAGGGCCGACGACCTGTCCGGCCTTTCCCCCGGCCTACATCTCCACCGCCGAGTTCGACCCGCTCCGCGACGAAGGCATCGCCTACGCACTCCGCCTGCTCCAGGCGGGTATCCCGGTCGAGCTGCACCAGTGGCCCGGCACCTTCCACGGCTCACTGGCGGTCATGTCCGCCGACGTGTCCCAGCGGCAGCTCGCCGAACTCACCGCCGCCCTGCGCCGCGCCCTGGCCGAATGAGGCGGCCAGGGCCGACCAGGCCGGCGCCCGTACCCACACCTTCGGAGGTGTCAACCAAACCGAACCAGGAAAGAAGAGCCGCCCCGGCACGTACGCGCTGTTCAGCCACGCCATGCTGTGCGTCAGCGTCAACCCGGCCCCATGCCCTGCCTGCCGAAGCAGTGCACCCGTCACCCCGCCATACGTTTGGTCAGTGGAGTGCGGCACCCACGTCATCTTCGACGCCGCGCTCGCAGCTCCTCGCACCGGAGAGCAGACTCTCGCCCGAGCGGTTCTGGGGTCCCTGTGGCAGGGGATGCTGCTGCTGGCCGACCGCGGCTTCTACGGCGTGGACCTGTGGTGCCAGGCCGCGGCGACCGGGGCGGACCTACTGTGGAGGGTCCGCAAAGACCTCGTGGCTTGTCCTCAGTTGCTCGCGTCCACTGTGTTGGTTCTGAAACCACGAACAGCTTTCCGGCTGTCAGTTTCATAGCGTTTCGATGGTTATAGCGTGAGGGAAACGCCCGGTTACATTCCGAACCCGGAAGCCAAGCCTCACAGCGCCGATGGTACTGCAGGGGGACCTGACGCCGCCGAACAATCATTAGCCTCAACCCCCGGACGTGGGCCAGGGGTTGAGGCATTTCTGCGTTCAGTGTCGCTTGTACTTCTTCAGGAACTTCCACACCACGTCAGTCGCGTTGAGTGCGTAGTCGGCATCGTCCGGCCATTCATGGCCCATGCCCTCGATGACGTAGCTGTGCACCCGACTTCCGTCCGCGCACCTCGACATGATGGCCGTGTATTCGCCCGGCTTGTTCACCCGGTCGGTGGTCACACAGCCCAACCGTTCCCGCCACGTCGCGATGCCGGCCTGGAAGTAGGGGCTCCACAGATCCTTGGAGCCGACAATCGTGATGACCGGGACCGGCCTGGACGGCACATACCCCGGGTCCTCCGTGAGCGGGCCCGTGTAGCCGCCGCTGACCGGGGCGACGGCGGCGAAGACGCCGGAGCGTTCCACGGCCAGGCGGAACGACATGTCCGCGCCGTTCGAGAAGCCCGTGGCGTAGACCCGGGAGGGGTTGGCGTCCCAGCCGTCGACCAGGCGGCCCACCATCGCGGTGATGAAGCCGACGTCGTCCTCGCTGCCGCAGCAGACCAGGGCGTTGTATCCGCCGTCGAGGCCCTGCGGGTAGGCCACCAGGAAGTTGTGGCTGTCCGCGCGCTTGCTGAAGCCTGTGTAGGCCTCAATGCCCTCCGCGGTGCCCGGGGCCCAGTGCATCACCACGACGAGGGGGAGCTTCTTGCCCGGGGTGTAGCCCGACGGTGTGTGGAGTTTGAAGGTCCGGTCCTTGCCCTGCCAGGTGAGGGAGAGGTCGTGGTCTCCCCCGGTCGCCGCGGACGCGGTGGCAGCCGCCGCCGGGCCGGCGGCCAGGCCGAGCGCGATGAGCGCCACGCTGATGGCGAGGGCTAACCAGCGCCGTATATGGGGGCGTTGTCTCCTTGTGTTCGTCATGAAGGGAAGGGTGCAGGCGGAAGAGGGGCGAGTCCAGACCTTGGGCGGTCACAACCCCGCAGCCCGGCCGACCCAGAGCGGCGAGGACGGCGGGCACATCCGCGGTCCAGACGGCCGGGTCGGCGTCGACCGCCCCGGAGCTGGCCGCGCCCCGCGCCGCTACACCGCCCGCCACCACGAAACCGGTCGGCAAGAGCGGCACGATGGTGAACCCGCCGATGGCACGCCAGCCTGTACCCCGGCTCCTCCCGGCAGAACGGCTACTCTTCGTCGGCCGGGAGGACGAGGTGGACGAGGCTCGTCGGCTCCTGGGCGAGGAACGGCCCGGTCCGGTGACGCTGTTGGTCACCGGACCCGCCGGAGTGGGCAAGACTGGCTTTGCCCTTACATGCGGGGCATCTGTTCGCTTCCCGGACGGTCAGCTCCACGCGGATCTGCGGGGCTTCGGTGACGAGTCGGCCGAGCCTTCACGGTCCTTGGCACCTTCCTCCGCGCGCTCGGCATCCCCGGCGGTTCTGTGCCCGCAGAGCTGACCGGCCGCGTCAGTCTCTACCGCACCCTGCTGGCAGGGCAGCAGATGCTCGTCGTCCTGGACAACGCCGCCAGCGCCCAGCAGGTGAGTGACCTCCTGCCAAGCGGCGTGCGCTGTGCGACCATCATCACCAGCCGGACGACCATGGCGGAACTGAGCGGCCGCCGGCTCCCTCTGGGCGTCACTCGACCCGAGAGCGGGACAACAGGCCCAACGCCTCGCTTCCGGGCACATCAACGGGCAGACTCATGGGCAACGGCCGTTCTCTCGACTTCGTTACTCAACATCTCGAAGCCTCGGGAACGGCCGCCTCCGTTGTCCCGTGATCCCAGCGATCTCAGCAGGCAGCCCCGCGCCCTCCATACCCTCGACGAGTCTGGGCCTTCGGGAGTGCCACCAGCGTCCGCCTCCGGGTTCCGCACGTTCGGCGTTGACTCCTTCAAGAGCGACCGTGGCCCATAGGTAACGCGCGTCCAGATTCTGCAACTCGCCATCGCGAGGTGAGCGCACGGCTTCGGTCAGCATCGGCCATGCTTCGGCCAGCCAGTCCCGGCATCGCAGATCGTGGTCGTACTCAAATGCACCCTGGGCATCGAAGCCATCCTCGACGTCCTCGACGAACGATGTCCACCTCTCCAACATGGCGTTGATCGTGGCGACGCCGCCATAGCGGCCAGCGAGCGCCCTCCCCGCCTCATGGATCGACGCATAGTCATCTGAGCTGAGCATCTGTGACTCCATGCGCACGACCATGCCAGCCGACGCTATCGACGCTCAATACCAATAGCGTCCTGTCATTCGGCCCGTGCATAGCAGGCCGGCCAAGGCTCTGCGCGTTCCCGCGTACTTACCTCTGCACTTTCACGAGTACGCCGACACCCCGAGGAACTCACCGCATGGCAGCTCGCCACCCCCGACCAGTGGGACACCCTGCTCGCCCCGCACATGGGCCGCCGCCTAGACGCCTGCTCCCGCGCCATGGCGCAGGGCACCACCGTCTGCACGGATTCCACACGCCCGGCACGTCCTGGCCGCCTACGAGCGGCACTACAACGAGCACGAGCACGCAACCAACTACCTCCGGGCGCCGACCAGCAGCCCATCACCGTGCACGACCTCGAAGTCCGCAGACTCCTGCGCACCCGCATCCTCGGCGGCGCCATTAACGAGTACCTACCGCTATGCGGCTTGACCTGCAGCGACGACTTTCCGAACCCCACACGCCCGGTGAAGCCGGGCGGCGGGCCATGTCCACGGTGAGGGCCACTGACGTGGCTGCACCGACCGCAGTCCTCAGGGGCAAGCCTGGGACGCAGGGCAGGCCGCGATCCTGCGCATGCGCCCGCGGGGGCTGATGGCGCTCTCGGACTCTGCTCATTGCACTCCGTTTTCGGGATGCCGGTGACAGGCACGGACGGGTTCAATGAAAGGAGGCCACCACCGTGCAGGGGGTGAGGCGTACGAGTACGAACCCTGTGTCCGATGTCGCCGGGCGGCTGGCGGGTGACGGAGCGGTGCTGATGCTGGACAGCTACGGGACGGTGCTGGCGTGCACGCCCGGCGTCGGGGAGCTGCTTGGCGCGCGGGGCGCGGATCTGATCGGCAGGCCGTTCGCCGACTTCCTCGCCGCCGGGTCGGACAGGGGGGTGGTCCCGCGCGACGGTCGGGCGATGCTTCGCCGCAGTGGCGGCCCGGCGGTGAAAGTGCGGCTGGAGTTGCTGCCGCTGGGCGGCGATCTGGGGGCCCAGTTCCTGGTGTGGGCGGTGCCGGAGGCAGTGGCCGCGGGCCGGGAGCAGGACCAGGCGCTGGTGCGTGCGCTGTTCGGGCAGACTGCGATCGGGCTGGTGCTGCACGATCCGGATCTGCGGATCGTGCGGAGCAACCACCCTCCGGTGGCCGTCGGCCTGCCTGCCGACGCTGGGGCCGGACCGTCGGGGGCGGCCCTGGATGAGGTGCTGGTGCCAGAGGACGCCGAGGCCATCGAGGAGGAGTTGCGGCGGGTCGCGCAGACCGGGGTGCCGGCGACCGACCGGGTGCTCCGGGCGCGCTACCGCAAGGCGCCCGAGCAGGAGCGCGTCATCTCCCTGTCGGCGCTGCGGCTGGAAGATGGCGATGGTCGCTGTACCGGCGTCGCGGTCCTCTTCAGCGACGTCACCGAACGCCACCAGGAGCAACGCCGGCAGGCTCTGGTCGACGGGGCCGAGAAGCTGCTGCTGGGTTCGCTGGACATCGTCGCTACCGCCGAGGGGCTGGCTGGAGTGCTGGTGCCCGAGTACGCGGACCTGGCGGCGATCGACTTGGCGGAGGCGGCGCTGCTGGGTGAGGAGCCCGGGGAGTTCTGGCTCGGGGCGCCGCTGCGGCGGGTCGCCGTGGCCGGTGCGTGGCCGGCCGAGCTGCTGCCGGTCGGGGCCTTGGTGCGGGTCCGGGATCCGGAGCGCGAGCCCGTCTACCGCCGCCGCGCGGTAGCCGTCTCAGATCTGTCCGAGCTGCGGGCCGCGCTGGCCGACGACGCCGAGAGACGTCGCCAGGTGCTGCCCGACGCGGCGACGTCGCTGCTGATGATGCCACTGCGGGCCCGCGAGCAGCTGCTGGGCGCAGCGGTGCTGTTGCGCTGCGGCGCCCGGGCGCGTTTCGACCGGGACGACGCGGCGCTGGGCACCCAGGTCGGCGCCAGGGCCGGGATCAGCCTGGACAACGCCAGGCGCTACACCCGCGAGCGCCGCACCGCTGAGATCCTGCAGCGCAGCCTGCTGCCCCAGGCGGATACCCAGGTCAGCGCGGCGGAAGCGGCCGGGACCTACGTGCCGGCCGGCACCGCGACGGGAATCGGCGGGACGTGGTTCGACGTGATCCCGCTGTCCTCGTGCCGGGTGGCCTTCGTGGTGGGCGACGTGGTGGGGCACGGCGTGGAGGCGGCAGCTGCCATGGGACGGCTGCGCACCGCGGTGCAGACCCTGTCCGACATGGACCTGCCCCCCGAAGAGCTGCTGACTCACCTCGACGACCTGGTCACCCGGCTCTCGCAGGCGGAGCGGGCGGCGCCGGTCCCGCCTGCGGGGCGCAGGCCGGGCAGTGTCCTCGGCTCGACGTGCGTGTACGCGGTGTACGACCCGATCACCGGACTGTGCACGATCGCCAGCGCCGGCCACCCGCCGCCGGTGCTGTCCGCCCCTGGGCAGCCGGCCTGCTTCGCGCAGGTCAAGGCGGGACCGTCACTGGGGGTGGGAGGCCTACCGTTCGAGTCGGTGGAGCAGGCGATGGAGCCAGGGACGCTGTGCGCCTTCTACACCGACACGCTGCTGGCCCACCGCGAGGAGGGCACCGAGGAGCGGCTGCGGCAGTTTCGCGACCAGGTGCAGGCCGCCGCACGGGAGGACCGGTCGCCGGCGCGGATCGGACACGCTGTGCTGCGGCACCTGCTGCCTCAGGCACCCGAGTACGAGGTGACCCTGCTGATCGCCCGGCTGCACACACTGCCGGCGGGCTCCACTGCCGCCTGGGAGTTCCCGGCGACCCCGGAGGCGGTGGGCCGGGCCCGGGACGCGGTCACTATCCAGCTGACCGCCTGGCAGCTGGAGGAGCTCGTGTTCACCACCGAGCTGCTTGTGAGCGAGCTGGTGACCAACTCCATCCGCTACGCGGGCGGCCCAGTGGGCCTGCGGCTGATCAGGGACCAGGCGCTGATCTGCGAGGTCTCCGACCCGAGCCAGACCCAGCCTCGGCTGCGCAGGGCCCTGGTGACCGACGAAGGGGGCCGCGGGCTATTCCTCGTCGCCCAACTCTCGCAGCGCTGGGGAAGCCGCTACACCCACCACGGCAAGACCATCTGGGCCGAGCAGCCGCTACCCGCCTGCTGACGCTCGCCCACACGCGGTCGACGCCTGGGACGACGCCACACCACTCACCGTCCAGCACGCCTTCGTAGCTTCGGGAATGCCGGGCCTGGACGCCATCGGTTCACCGGCTGAGGCTCGGTCCGCCGTAGCTGGGCGGGTTGCACCGGTAGGAGTGACGCGAACCTCGGGTCGAAGCTTTCCAGCCGGTCCAGGTCGTACAGCCTGCGCAGGAAGGCGACGAGCGCCCGCACCTTGCGCTACCCGATGACGCGCCTCGACCAACTACACCACCGTGACTTCGAGCACGCCATACGCGACCTGAGGTACCGCGACGGCTGCACGGATGCCGTCCAGGTCGGCGGCGCCGGAGACAACGGCGCCGACGTCAAGGCCACCGACCCCTACGGCCGACGCTGGCCGGAAGCCCGGCAAGAAGGTCTCCGGGCGGCCGACCGGCGGCCAACCATGCGAAGGGCGTGCAGGCATGGGCGGTGGCCAAGAGCGTTGCCGGGCGCATGCCGATGACCGCTCGGCCGCTGTCATTCAGGCGCTGAGTGCGTCGCCGCCGACGACGTCGCCCAGGCGGATCGGAACCTCGGTCCAGATCGTCTTTCCCTCGCGCGTATAGCGGGTTCCCCACTGGTCAGTGAGCTGGGCAACCAGGAACAGCCCGCGGCCGCCCTCCTCGTCCAGGCGTGCACGTTGAAGGTGCGGGGAGGTGTGGCTGCCGTCCGATACCTCGCAGATCAGCGCGCGGTCCTGGTCGCGCAGGAGTCGCAGATGCACCGGCGGACTACCGTACCGGATCGCGTTGGTGACAAGCTCGCTGACGATCAGTTCGACGACGAAGCTCACGGCGCTGAGGTCCCAGCGGGCCAGCTGGACCATTGCGGACGCGCGCGCTCTGGCCACTTGGGCCGGGTCCGGGTCGACCCGCCAGCTTGCCATGTTGTCGTCGGCCAGGGAATGGACCCGGACCAGAAGGAGCGCGACGTCGTCCTGCGCGTCAGCCGGGATCTTGGACTCGACGATCCGGTCTCGCACATCGGCCGGGGAGAGCTCCGGGTACCGGGACAGGATCCGGCACAAGCCAGCCACTCCGGCGTCGAAATCGTGTTGTGTGTCCACCACCAGTCCGTCGGTGAACAGGGCAAGCATGCTGTTCTCGGCGATGTCGAACTCTGCGCATTCGAACGGCAGGCCGCCAATGCCCAGCGGGGGGCCGACCGGGATGTCGAGTGGTATGGCGGGCTCGTCGGGTGCGGCAAGGACGGGGGGCAGATGGCCGGCGCTGGCCACACTGCATCGTCTTGAGACGGGGTCGTACACGGCGTACAGGCATCTGGCGCACACTGCCTGGTCCGCACTGCTCTCTCCGGCTGATTGGGTTCCCATGCCTGCCTGCCCGACCAGGTCGTCGAGGCGGGTGAGGAGCTCGTCGGGTGCGAGGTCGAGAGCGGCCAGGGCTCGTACGGTGGTCCGCAGCCGCCCCATCGTCACCGCGGCGTGCAGTCCGTGACCCACCACGTCTCCCACGGCGAGCCCGACGCGGGCGCCGGACAGAGGGATCACGTCGTACCAGTCGCCGCCGACGCCTGTGGGACCTGCGGTGGGGGCGTAGTAGTGGGCGGTTTCCACGGCGGTCGGCTCTGGCGGCTCCTGCGGGAGCAGACTGTGTTGCAGCAACAGGGCGGTTGCGTGCTCGTGGGCGTAGCGCCGTGCATTGTCGAGGCACACAGCGGTGTGGGCGACCAGTTCCTCGGCCAGGGCGCGGTCGGCGTCGTTGAAGGGGGCCCTGGGGGGACTGCGCAGCAGGGTGACCAGGCCGAGCGTTGCACCTCCGGCCTTGAGGGGCAGGACGAGTTGCTGGTCGCCGGCGGGGAGGTTCACGAGCGGGGGTGTTGCCGCTGCCTGGCCTGGGGTGTTCCCTTGGGTGACCCGGCGCAGTTGCTGTGAGGCGTGCCAGGGGGCGGGCTCCTCGCCAGTGAGCACGGGCTCCGCCAGGTCGACCCATGCTGCGTCCGCGAAGTCGGGGACGACGACAGCGACGAGTTCTTCGGATGTCCGGGTCACGTCCAGCGTTCCTCCGATGCTGCTGGAGCGACTCAGCAGAGTCAGGCGCCGCTGGGTCTCGTAGCGCTCGGTAATGGTGAACGCCGATTCACAGACGCCCAGGCAGTGGCCTTCGGCGTCCTGCAGACGGAAGTAAGAGCAGGACCAGACTCTTTGATGGGTGGGGCCGGCAGGTGTGGGGCTTCGGTAGTGCAGGTCGACGACGGGCTCGCCAGTGCGGAAGACCTGCTCGATCACCGATTCGAGCCGGCGGCCCCGCAGCTCCGGGGAGATGATCTCGCCTTCCGGCAAGATGTCCTGGATATACCGGCCAGCCCATTCGTGGAGAGCGAGCCCGGTCTGGCCCTCCAAGGCGTTGTTGACCCAGTTCACGCGGCTGTCCGGGCCGTACACGGTCAGTGCGATCGGTGCCTGGGTGAACAGCCCGGCCAGTATGGCCTGGTCGGTGGCCCATCGCTCCATCTGGTCGGCGGCGATGGAGATGATGGCCCAGGCGGCGTTGGCCCCCTTGGGTCCCAGCTGCAATACGTACAGCACCGTGCGTACGAGGCTGCCGCCGCGTCCCCGCATCGTCCGTGTCTCGCCCCAGGACTCGGCTGGGGAGTCCGGGTCGAAGAGCGGGCGTCCGTCAATGGGGACGAAGAACTTGCGGGCCGGCTTTCCAAGGGCGTCGTCGGCGGTGTGCCCATAGAGCTTCTCGGCCGCGGTGTTCCAGCCGATGACGATGCCCCGCTGATCCAGCACGGCGGTGGCCATGGTCGCCAGGCTGAATGGAGTACCAAGGAGCGGCTCTCGTGCACTGGGCGTCGTCATGGGGGGCCTCGCAGCGAGCAGAGATTGCTACTCCACAGGCTACTGGCATGGGTGTGGGCGCGATCAAGGAAGCATGACCGGGCCGTCGGGGTCGTCGTCCAGGCCGACGAAGGCGAGGCCCGCGCAGGCGCCGAGGCCGGCTTCGCGGAGGTGGGCGGTGATCTTGTTGCGGCGGGCTGTGGCGATCTCGATGGAGCGCCCGGGTCTGGCGGCCGAGATCCGGATCAGGTTCCCGTGCCCGTCGGCGAGCGTGAGGCTTGTGTTCGCCAGAACAGGTCGGCCGGCCCTCATCCCCAGCGCGTCTGCGGACCCGGGCGCCGTCGAGGAGCACCACGGCGCATCACACCCCCGGGGGGTGCCCCTATGGGTTTGGTCAAGGTGATGGGGCAGGTTGGGGTTCGTAGAAGGTGCCGTCGCGGAGCATCGCGAAGAGGACGTCTGCTCGTCGGCGGGCGAGGCAGAGGAGTGCTTGGGTGTGGTGCTTGCCCTGGCTGATCTTCTTGTCGCAGTAGGCCCTCGATCGCGGGTCGGCGCGATCAGGAAAAGGATGGTGGCCGCAGCGGCCCAGCGCGCCTCGGGCAGGGCGAAGACCCGGGTGCGGCGGCGGGGTGCACCGCCTTCGCGCCGGGCCGCGGCCCGGTCTGTTGAGGGCGCGGTCAGGGTGGAGGGCATGGGAGACGAGGGTCCTTTACGACGGCATGACGAGATGGCGGCAACCCGGGACAAGCCCGTGCCACCTCTCCACCGCACATGACCACATGAAGACACATTCATGTGTTCATGTCCGTAGGGTGACGGGCATGGGCCACGGAGCTGACGCCAACACCACCGCCACCGCACGCGAACGCCTGGAATCGGTTGGTGCCGCCGACGTGGCCGCCACCCTCCAGGCCCTGGCCACACCTTCGCGGCTGAGGATCCTGGCCCGCCTGCAGGAGGGCCCGTGCGCAGCCACCGAACTGGCCGACGCCGTGGGCATGGAACAGTCCGCCTGTCCCCACCAGCTGCGCCTGCTGCGCAACCTCGGCCTGGTCACGGGTGAGCGTCAGGGCCGGTCAGTCATCTACGCGCTCTACGACAACCACGTCGCCGAACTCCTCGAGCAGGCCCCCTACCACGTCGAGCACCTACGGCTGGGGCTGCGCGACATCCCCGCGCCCGCGGTCGGCTGAGGTACCGGGGCCGCGCCCTCGTGGCCCAGCCCCGGCGCGTCGCCTCATCCCGGCACGGGGACCGGCTTCGGCGCCAGATACCCGGCACGGTGCAGTTGCCCGACGAGTCCCGCGCAGGCGAACCCGGCAGCGGCCAGCGCCGCCCATCTTCACCTTCCCAGCGTGCCCCGGTCCGGAAGACGGGCCCACCGGCCCCCCGCAGGGGCCGTCCGGACCTCGTCGGCCTCCGCCCTCGGGAGGGAGCATGAAGGGAGGTCACCTGCGGGCGCCCGCCTGAGTGACCGCCGACCTGGGGAAGTGAACGGTGATGATGTACTGGAACGGCGGGTGGATGTGGCCGTGGATGGTGGTCGGCCACCTCCTCTTCTGGATAGTGATCATCGTCGTCGCTGTCCTGATCTTCCGCGCCTTCTCTCAGCGCCCTGGCCCACGCGGCAGCGGACACCCCGGCTGGGGCACCCCGCCCTCGCCCGGCGCCCCCGGCCATGGGCCCAGCGCTGAGCAGATCCTCGGCGAGCGGTACGCCCGCGGCGAGATCGACGAAGAGGAATACCGGCGGCGCCTGGCCACCCTTCGAGGCTCACCACCAGGCCCGACGCAATCCTGAAACAGCCCGGCACCTTCGGAGACCGCCATGACCGCACCCACGATCGAGCTGGTCGACGGCCCCCTCGACGGGCTACTCCTGGACGTGACTGGCTGTACGGACGAAGAACGCGAAACCGGGGCCACGCTGATCACAGAAACCGGCGCCTACAATCCGGGCGGTCGCGCCGAGTACGAACCCAGGCCCGGTGCGCCCGGCCTGTGCGACTGGCAGCGGGACATTCCGTAGGTCACCGCATCCGGGTCACGGTGAGAGTCCCGTACCGGCCGGACCCGGCCAGCACCTCCACGACCAGGTCCGTCTCCACCCGCGTGTAGACCTCGCTCCCGGCCTGCCTGGCTTCGTAGGTCAGATGGAAGAGCAGACGTTGATGGCGGGTGCCCCGCTGGCAGTCCACCCGCCGTCAGTCGGGGGTGACGCCGGCGGCAGCCTCCTCCAGCTCAGCGGCCCGCAGGTTGCACCGTTCGGCTGGTGGGGTGCGGCCACACGAGTGTGAGCGTGGGACGTGATCACGATAGGCGCGTGTAATTGACTGCGGCAGTGACATTTTGTAGTTGTTCCATCGGATCTGCATGGGAAGCACCTCTGCGGCTGATCGCTCCCCTTGGGAGACTGGGCCCTGAGCGTAGGAGACGGCTGATGGACAGTGGCAGACGGCCGTCTTCCGGCTTCTCCGGGGGACCAGAGCGCCCGGAGCCGGACGAGGCGCACGCGCGGCGGCGGCGTATGGGGCGGATCGGCGCCGCTGCGGCAGCCCGTGCCGCAACGGCCGTCGCTCATGGCCGGGCCATCGCGCGGCGGATCAGACAGACGCCCGCGCCGCCGGGGCCGTTCCGCCCCGAGTTCTGGCGCAGCCCCATCCGCGGTCCCTGGCTGACGTCGGTGTTCGGCCTGATGCTGCTGATCGGCATCCCCCTGTTGTTCGTGACCGGACTGCTGTCCTACGCCTCATACAACCCGGGACTGAGCCCCCTCAACGACCAGACCCCCGGCAAGGGCGTGCTGGGTTTCTACCTCTTCTCCTGGCCCACGCACCCCTACTGGCTGTACCGGCTGACTCAGGGCGTGCATGTCACGCTGGGTGTGGTCCTTGTGCCGGTGCTGCTGGCCAAGTTGTGGTCGGTGATCCCGAAGCTGTTCGAGTGGCTGCCGGTGCGCTCCGTCGCCCACGGGCTGGAGCGGCTGTCTCTGCTGATGCTGGTCGGCGGGGTCATCTTCGAGTTCGTCACCGGCATCCTCAACATCCAGCTCTACTACGTCTTCCCTGGCTCGTTCTATCGTCTGCACTTCTATGGCGCCTGGGTGTTCATCGCCGCCTTCGTCGTCCACGTATGCCTCAAACTCGGCCGGATGACACGTGCCCTGCGCTCTCGCAGCCTGAGTGCCGAACTGCGCACCGACCTGGCCCACACCCTGCCCGAACCACCCGACCCCGACGGTCTGGTGGCGGCCGCCCCCGCCCCCGCGACGATGACCCGCCGCGGCGCGGTGGGCATGGTGGGGGCGGGATCGCTGCTCCTCCTCGTCGTGACCGCCGGACAGAGCATCGGCGGGCGGCTGCGCGGCATCGCGCTCCTCGCACCGCACAACCGTGCCCCGGGCAACGGCCCGAAAAGCTTCCAGATCAACAAGACGGCGGCGGCCGTCGGTGTCACCCCCGCAGTCGTTGGCCCCACCTGGCGGCTGGAGGTCCACGGCCACGGACCGGCACGGGTCTTCACCCGCGAGCAGCTTCTGACGATGTCCCAGCACGCCGCCGCACTGCCGATCGCCTGCGTGGAGGGATGGTCCACCGACGACCAGCTTTGGAGCGGCCTGCGGCTGGCCGACCTCGCCGCCCTGGCCGGCATGCCCGACGCCGGAAGCGTCCTGGTCGAATCCATCCAGCCCCGCGGCCCGTTCACCAAGGTGGTGCTGCGGGGCAACCAGATCCACGACACCCGAGCCCTGCTCGCGCTGCGTGTCAACGGGGCGGACCTCTCCCTCGACCACGGCTACCCGGCCCGCGTCATCGTCCCGGCCAACCCGGGTGTGAACAACACCAAGTGGGTGCACCGGCTCACCTTCAGGACGTGACCATGGCACGATTCAACCGCTGGTACGGCTCCGGGCCCCTGCACCTTCTCGTCCTGATCTGCTCTTTCGCCCTCACCGGCTACGCCTTCGTGCGCCTGTTCGCTGTCCGGCCGCTCGATGTGGCGATCTGGTTCGTGGGAGCGGCGCTCCTCCACGACCTGATCCTGCTGCCGCTGTACTCGCTCGCCGACCTGACGGCCCACTCCGTACTGCGGCACCGCCCTGCTCGTCTACCGCAGGTGCCGTGGATCAACTACCTGCGCGTACCCACGTTCCTTTCCGGTGTGCTGCTGCTCGTGTGGTTCCCCCTCATCCTCGATCTGGCGATCCCGTACCAAGGCGCCGCCCGGTTGCCCGAGGGCGTCTACCTCGGCCGGTGGCTGGCGATCACCGGTGTGCTGTTCGGCGCGTCCGCGCTGGCCTTCGCCGTCGAACTGGGCCGCATCCGGCGAGCCGCCCGCGCCGACGAGGAACGGCCCTCACCCGGCCACGACGCCAAGCCGTGACGACCGAGGAGAACCAGCCGCCCCCCGGATACGAGGACCCCTACGCCCTGGCCCTGCAAACCGGTCGCGCGCCGGTCTATCTGCGGTTGACGGACAGGCGCCGGACCCGGCTGCCGGTGCACCGCTCGTGCGCGCAGCCCACCAGGGCTGACCAGACCCTGCTGGAACGCTGTGTCGGCCCCGTGCTCGACATCGGCTGCGGACCGGGCCGACTGTGCAGGGCACTCCTGCGCCAAGGCGTCTTCGCCCTCGGCATCGACGTCGCACCCCACGCGGTCGCCCGGACCATCGCCCTCGACAGGACCGCACAGTGCCGTTCGGTCTTCGACCCGCTTCCCGGCGAGGGAGACTGGCAGACCCTCCTGCTCGCCGACGGGAACATCGGCATCGGCGGCGACCCGCACACCCTGGTACGCCGCTGCACCCACCTCATCTCCCCGACGGGTGTCCTGCTCGTCGAGGTCGACAACAACGACTTCGAGGAACGCTGCACCGCCTGGTTCGAAGACACCCACGGCCACCGCGGCCCTCCGTTCCCCTGGGCGCGGCTGGGGGCGCCAGCGCTCCGACGCATCACCGACGACCTCGGCCTCAGCGTCACCGACCAGTGGAAGAGCGGCCCCCGGACCTTCCTCGCCCTCGGCCGCCCGGGCTCATCCCCGGGCGTGCGCGCCCGCCCGGGGAGAGCGATGCCGTGACAAGGACACCAGCCGCGTGGCGGTGACGAGCCGAGCGGGTGGGTTGGCAGGGCTGCGCCGCGCCCCCTGTCAGGGCAACCGCCGGCGGCGGGACGTGCGCTCTGCGGACCGTACTGCTTGAGTGAGGTGAACCCGACGCGCAGGGAGGCTGTGATGGACGACCCACCGGTTCCCGGAACGGTCTGTACAGAGAGCGACTACCCGGGTCGTCCAGGCCCGGCCGCGTCGCCAGGCCGGGATGGGATGGGCCGTGCCCGGTGAGCACGCGGCCGATCGGTGACCACGCCCTGCTGTCCGACTGCCGCTCGGCCGCCCTGGTCACCTCCGACGGTTCAGTGGACTGGCTGTGCCTTCCCCGCTTCGACAGCCCGGCGATCTTCGCCCGCCTCCTCGACGAGAACGCCGGCCACTGGTCCATCCGCCCCGCCGGACCCGCCGACGTCAGCCGCCGCTACGTCGAGCAGACCCTTGTACTGGAGACGACCTTCCGCACAACCGGAGGAACAGCCGTCCTGCGCGACGCGCTCGCCCTGGGACGGCGCGAACGCGGACACGCACTCGGCACCGCCTCCCCCGGAATCCTCCTACGTCAGATCACCTGCACCGAAGGAGAGGTGCCCGTCGAGATTACCTATGCGCCGCGCCCGGAGTTCGGTCTCGTCCACCCGCTCCTGTCCACCGTCCGCGGCGGGCTCGCCGCCTACGGGGGCGCCCACGTACTGCTGCTGTCAAGCCCCGTCGACCTTGCGGTGAGCGGTTCCACCGCGCACGGCCGGATCACGCTGCGGGCACCGGACCGCCTCGGATTCGCCCTGCACATCGGGCCGGCCTGGGGAAGCGAGCCCGCGCCCTGGCGTCCGCGACGCATCCGCCGACGTCTCAACGACACCGCCGAGGGCTGGCGTTCGTGGTCCCGGCTCCACCGCGGCTACGTCGGGCCCTGGCAGGACGAGGTGGGCCACAGCGGACGTGTGCTGCGCGCCCTGACCTTCGCTCCTACGGGAGCCATCGTCGCCGCGGCCACCACCTCCCTGCCTGAACGCGTGGGCGGGACACGTAACTGGGACTACCGCTACACCTGGGTCCGCGACGCCAGCTTCACCCTGCAGGCACTGGCCACCGCAGCCTGCGAGAAGGAGAAGGACAAGTTCTTCGACTTCCTCGCCCGGGCGGCGGCAACCCAGCTCCACCGGGGCGTGGACCTGCAGATCATGTACGGCATCGGCGGCGAACGCGACCTGAGCGAACGGGTCCTGCCTCACCTGTCCGGCTGGCGCAACAGCACCCCCGTGCGCACGGGCAACGACGCATGGCACCAACGCCAACTCGACGTCTACGGCGAACTGCTCGACGCGGCCCACCAGACCCTCCCGCCCGGCGGGAGCCTCGACCCGCCCACCCGGGCCTTCTTGGTCCAAGCGGCCGAGACGGCCGCAAGCCGCTGGGCCGAACCCGACCAGGGCATCTGGGAGAGACGCGGGCCGAGCAGACACTTCCTGCACTCGAAACTGATGTGCTGGGTAGCTCTGGACCGCGCGATCGCCATGGCCGCCGTCCTTCGGGCCGACGAACACGTAGCCCACTGGCGGAGCGAGCGTGACCGGATCCGCCAAGTCATCGAACAGCGAGGATGGAACCCCCGGCTGAGCGCCTTCACTCAGGCATTCGAAAGCGACGACCTGGACGCCTCGTCACTCATGCTCCCCATCGTCGGCTTCCTGCCCCCGCACGACCCCCGCGTCCAGTCCACCGTGCTGGCGATCGCCACTCACCTCACCGACCCGGGCGGCCTGGTCCGCCGCTACCGCGGCGACGAGATCGAGGAAGAGGAGGGAACCTTCCTGCTGTGCACCTTCTGGCTCGCCCACGCCCTCGCCGTGACCGGCCACACCACCCGCGCACGGCACGTGTTCCAAACCGCCGTCGCGCACGCCAACGATGTCGGCCTGCTGGCCGAGGAGACCGACTCCACCACGGGAGAAGCCCTCGGCAACTTCCCCCAAGCCTTCAGCCACATCGGACTCATCAACGCCGCCCGTGCCATCCGCGACGCCGAGCGGCAACTCGCAACACGAGAAACCGGACACTAACCCCAGCACGAAGCAGCGCGTGGCGGACGGGTGAGTGCGGGAGCGGCTGGGGCTGGTGCGTGATCCGAACCAGACCGCCGAGGCGTAACGTGCTCAACGTTCTTCCTGCCACTACCCACTGGCGGAGGCTCTTAGCGGCTCGTGCTCCCACGGTGCTCCCACTACGCCATCTGAACCAGCCAAGATCCGACCGTTGCCACAGGTCAGGGTGCAGATACGCGAGAACGGCCGGAGCCCCCGCACAGCGCCCTGACCTGCGCATTTCCTCTGGCCTGCGCAAACTCTCATCACTTCAACCCGTCCTTGCCCGTCCTGGCCCGTCTCAAGCCGTTTCAACCCGGCCTCGTGCTCCCACGGGAGCACCACGGAAACCGCGAAGGCGAAGTAAGCCCTGACCTGCGGGTATCCGCTCCAGTGCTTTACGAGCTCGCACCAGCCGCCAAGCTGACCGAGAGTCTCGGTTCAGACTGGGGCACCCATCCACCGGGGGGGGTGCCTCTATGTCCTTCGTCAAGGTGTGACTGTGACTGTGCGCCGAAGTCGGCCATTCCTGAGCACCTCGGCAACCATTCCGGCCTGGCGCGGGTCCCCCATACCAGGCCCCGTTCGGGGACATCAGACGCGAGGATGGAGGAGCGCCGTGGGGGTCCGCAGGGCAGCGAAAGGCGTCGGCGACTTCCTGATCGAGACGGTTGGAGAAGCCGTCGCCGAGGTCATCCTCACCCTGCTCGCCTGCGCCCTGCTCGCCTGCCTGGCTCTGCTCGCCTACCTGAGCTGGTCCTTCAGCCCCCGCTTGACCCTCGCGGGGGCCGGGCTGCTCAGCCTGTTCCTCGCCCACGGCGCCTGGCAGACCTTCCGCGCTGCCAGGAAGGGGCGCCGTCGGGGCCTAACCGCCGTGACCACGGTTAGCTTCACTCTGACCGCCATGACGGCGCTCTTCCTGCTGCTCTACGCCACAGGCTGCGACTGCCTGTGAGGCCGTTTGACTTCATGCGCTCAACTGACCAAGTGCAACGGTCAACTGGAACGCTCAGTGTGCGACACGAAGTCGCTCCAGGTAAGTAAGTCCAGCCACGTCAAGGAGGTATCGATCGGCTGAACTTCGGGCCAGTGTCGAAGGTCCGTCCCCGCGCTCCCATGCGTCGCTGGTAACGGCGGGGTGTGAAGCGGAGCGTTCAAGCCCAAGAGCGTCCCGGCCATCGGGAGGCAACAGGTGAGGGGAAGGCTGGACGGGCGAATGCAAGTGAACCCTCGATGATGCCTCGTGACTTTAAGACCGCGTCGATGGCGTGCTGGCGGCGGTCACAGGACCCGGTGCTGGGAAGCACCAAGCGACCTTCGGGTAACTGAGCCCGGAGGGAAGACACCGCTGGTCCCGGGGTAGAGGGGGCGCCCACCCCAGCCGCGTCATACTGGTGCGGAACGTGGAAACCCCGACGGGGTCCAAGCCTCTGCTTGGTAGGCCGACCGCAAGGGAGGCTGAAGTCCCCGGCGGGAGAAGGAAGATCCAAGAAGCGAAGGCCGGCAGGCCGAGAGGCCAGCGGCAGGTCCATGGAGCCGGGCGCGTAGTCGGCGTGGCGGCCGTCGACCACCTCGTACCCCAACAGACTCCAGCCGTCGACCTCCAGGTGCCAGTAGAGCCGGGGCAGGAAGGGGGCAGGTGGGGGGCCACAGCGGCCTCACGGCGTTGGGCGCTGACCTGGGGGTGGTCGGCCGGGATGCCCTTCACGAAGACGTCGCCGCTGTCCGTGGACAGGACGGAGGCGACACCGGAGTTCATGCCCCCGGTGACGGTCGTCGCGTGATGCACGGAACCCGTCTTGACGGCCACGGCCTGGCGAACCTCGACGGGCAGCCGGTCGAACGGGATGCGGAGCATGGACACGCGCGCTGTTCCTTGGATGCCGGGGAAACTTAGTGATGCCCCGGCCAGGGTACGGCCGGGGCGGCATCGGGGAGGAAGAACGGGCGAGCAGGGACCTGTGATCGTCACCGCGGATGGAAGAGACGTGCTCATACCCGTCGAGGAAGCGACCCCAGGACTCACACGAAGCGTCAAGGTGCCCGTGCACGCGAAGCGACCATGCTGGTCGCAGCCATCAACGGGTGGCTGTGACCAGCATCTTCCCGGCCGTGCGGAAGCGGCGTCAGCGGTGGCCCAGCACGTTGACCACGCGGCCGTTGGGGTCACGGACGAAGAACCGCCGCACGCCCCACTCCTCATCCTGCAGGGGGTGGACGATCTCCGCACCGCTGTCCCGCATGGCCGCATAGGCCGCGTCCACGTCATCCACTTCGACACTCATGTCGGGGGTGACCGGCGCAGTCTCGTCGCTGGTCATGAAGCTGACTTGCGCCGCCGGACTGGACGCTGAGGCGAGGGTCATGATCCAGCCGTGGTTCATGACCTCCTCGAAGCCCAGCAGGCCATAGAACTCCCGGCTCTCCTGCGCAGCCTCTGACTGAATGTTGGGCACGACACGGCGAACAGACATCGACGACTCCAGATAGGAACAGACATGGCTCCGAGACCCTCCACAAGTACTACGGCACACTCACCGCCGCACACACTTTCGAAACAGGCCCTAGTAGGGCTTTGTTAGGTCCTGTGGTGTGGTTCTGGTGTCGGTGCGGATTGGCCGCATATCGAGCAGGCGCCGGTCCAGGTGGCCAGGAGGGCCTGA